>DASXMO010000130.1:0-35617 GCA_036495605.1 Solirubrobacteraceae bacterium | reverse complement strand
ATCTTCGGTCCCACCAAGGACTGGGAGTGCTACTGCGGCAAGTACAAGCGCGTTCGCTACAAGGGCATCGTCTGCGAGCGCTGCGGCGTCGAGGTCACGCGCTCGAAGGTCCGCCGCGAGCGCATGGGTCACGTCGACCTGGCCGCGCCGGTCAGCCACATCTGGTTCTTCAAGGGCGTGCCCAGCCGCATCGGCTACCTGCTCGATATGGCGCCGAAGGAACTCGAGAAGGTCCTGTACTTCGCCGCCTCGATCGTCACGTGGGTGGACGATGAGGCGCGCGCGAAGGACCTGGAGACGCTCGAGGTCGAGGTCAACAAGGTGCTCGACTCCTACGCCGCCGAGCGCGAGGAGCGCGTGCTGGAGCTGCGCGAGTCGCTCAAGCGTCGCGAGAAGTACCTGCAGAACGGCAAGCAGACCGGTTTCAACGACGAAGACCACCTGTGGGCGGACTCGCTGGACGTGAACCTCGCGAAGATCTCCGACGAGGAGCGCGAGAAGCTCGTCAAGGAGCTGCGCAAGACCTTCGACGCCGACATCGCCGACACCGAGGCCTACATCGAGGACGCGGCCGAGCGCATGCGCAGCGTGTGGGAGCTGTTCAAGACGATGGAGCCCAAGCAGATCGAGCACGACGAGACGACCTTCCGCGAGCTCAAGGAGCGCTTCGGCTCGCCCTACGGATTCGGCGAGTACTTCCGCGGCGGAATGGGCGCGGAGGCCATCAGGGATCTGCTCCAGCAGGTCGACCTGGAGGCCGAACGCAAGGATCTCGAGGAGCAGGTCAAGACCGCCAAGGGTCAGAAGCAGGCGCGCGCGGTCAAGCGCCTGAAGGTCGTCAGCGCGTTCATCCAGTCCGGCAACAAGCCCGAGATGATGGTGCTCGACGCCGTCCCGGTGATCCCGCCGGAGCTGCGCCCGATGGTGCAGCTCGACGGCGGGCGCTTCGCGACCTCAGACCTCAACGATCTGTATCGCCGCGTGATCAACCGCAACAACCGCCTCAAGCGCCTGCTCGACCTGGGCGCGCCCGAGATCATCGTCAACAACGAGAAGCGCATGCTGCAGGAGGCCGTCGACGCGCTGTTCGACAACGGCCGCCGCGGACGCCCCGTCACCGGCCCGGGCAACCGGCCGCTGAAGTCGCTGAGCGACATGCTCAAGGGCAAGCAGGGGCGCTTCCGTCAGAACCTGCTCGGCAAGCGCGTCGACTACTCCGGGCGCTCGGTGATCGTCTCCGGCCCCTACCTGAAGCTGCACCAGTGCGGGCTGCCGAAGATCATGGCGCTGGAGCTGTTCAAGCCGTTCATCATGGCGCGCTTGGTCGAGCGCAAGTCCGCGCAGAACATCAAGGCCGCCAAGAAGATGGTCGACTCGATGATCGGCGAGGTCTGGGACGTGCTCGAGGAGGTCATCCACGAGCACCCCGTGCTGCTCAACCGCGCGCCCACGCTGCACCGTCTCGGCATCCAGGCCTTCGAGCCGCTGCTGGTCGAGGGCAAGGCGATCCAGGTGCATCCGCTCGTCTGCCACGCCTTCAACGCGGACTTCGACGGCGATCAGATGGCCGTGCACCTGCCGCTCTCCGCGGAGGCGCAGGCAGAGGCGCGCATCCTGATGCTCTCCGCCAACAACATCCTCTCGCCCGCGCACGGCGCGCCGCTGGCGACGCCGACGCAGGACATGATCCTCGGCGCCTACTACCTCACCTACGGGCCCGAAGCCGACGAGCTCTCCGCCAAGCGTGAGCTGCTGACAGGCGGCAGCTGGCCCTCGGGCGAGGCGCGTCCGCATGTGTTCAGGACCGCACAGGAGGCCGAGCTCTCGTACGAGGCCGGCGTGGTCAAGCTGCACGACATCGCCGAGTTCAGGCCGTTCGGCCGCGATGGCGGCCACGTGCTCTCGACGGTCGGTCGGATCATCTACAACGACCGCATCGAGCGCGCGCTGCACGAGGCGCTCGGCGACGGCTTCGACGCGAGCAAGTACGTGTTCGTGAACCAGTCGATGAAGAAGCGCGACACCACCCGCCTGATCGACGCGCTCGTGCAGACCTACGGCGCGACCACGATCTCGCTGGTGCTCGACGCGTTCAAGGACCTCGGCTTCAAGTACGCCACGCAGGCCGGCATCACGATCTCCAAGAACGACGTCGTCGTGCCGCCGAGCAAGCAGTCGATCCTCGACCGCTACGAGGAGCTCGTGAACGAGATCTCAGACCAGTACGACATGGGCCTGATCACCCAAGAGGAGCGCCACGAGGCGGTCGTGGAGAAGTGGAACGCCGCCACCGACGAGGTCGCCGACGCGATGATCGAGAACCTCGACACGCTCAACCCGATCTTCATGATGGCCAACTCGGGTGCGCGTGGCTCGTTCAAGCAGATCCGTCAGCTCGCGGGGATGCGCGGTCTGATGGCAAACCCGAAGGGCGAAATCATCGAGCGGCCGATCAAGGCGAACTTCGTCGAGGGACTGTCGGTGCTCGAGTACTTCATCTCCACGCACGGCGCGCGCAAGGGCCTGGCGGACACCGCGCTGCGGACCGCCGACTCCGGCTATCTGACGCGCCGGCTCGTCGACGTCGCCCAGGACGTGATCATTCGCGAAGCCGACTGCGGCGCGGAGGAGCACATCGAGATGGCCGTCTGGGGCGATGGCGAGGAGCCCAACGAAGACCTCGTCGGGCGCGTCGCCGCGCAGCCGATCACGACCAAGCGCGGGCGCATGCTCGCCGAGCAGGGCGCCGAGATCGGGCGTGCCGAGCTCGCCGAGATCGTGCTCGCGTTCGCCGACGATCACGAGAAGGGGGTGCGCGTGACGGTGCCCGTGCGCTCGGTGCTCAAGTGCAAGGCTCCCAGCGGCGTGTGCCAGGCCTGTTACGGGCGGGCGATGGCCACCGGCGAACTCGCGCAGATCGGCGACGCCGTCGGGATCGTCGCCGCGCAGTCGATCGGCGAGCCCGGCACGCAGCTGACGATGCGCACGTTCCACACTGGCGGCGTCGCCGGCGCGGACATCACGCACGGGTTGCCGCGAATCGTCGAGCTGTTCGAGGCGCGCAAGCCGAAGGGCCTCGCGAAGATCGCCGAGCAGGACGGGAAAGTCTCGATCGAGGAGACCGAGAAGGCGCTCACGGTCACGATCACCGATCAGGCCGGCGAGGAGCACAAACACGCCTTCCCGCGCCGCACGCGTCTGTTCGTCTCCGAGGGTGAGAAGATCGACGCCGGCAAGCAGCTCAACGAGGGCTCGCTGTATCCACACGAGCTGCTCGCGATCCGCGGCCGCACCGAGACCGAGCAATACCTGGTGAAGGAGGTCCAGGAGGTCTACAAGTCCCAGGGCGTGGACATCAACGACAAGCACATCGAGTTGATCGTGCGCCAGATGCTCAAGAAGGTGCGCGTCGATCAGAAGGGCGACACCGACTACCTGCCCGGGCAGTTCGTCGACCGCTTCGAATTCGCGAAGGTCAACGACGACGTCGCCAAGAAGAAGGGCGAGACGGCCCAGTTCGAGGACATCATCCTCGGGATCACCAAGGCATCGCTGAACACCGACTCCTTCCTCTCGGCCGCCTCCTTCCAGGAGACGACCAAGGTCCTCACCGACGCCGCGCTCGAGGGCAAGACCGACCGCTTGAACGGTCTGAAGGAGAACGTGATCATCGGCAAGCTGATCCCAGCCGCGACCGGCCTGAAGCGCTACCGGCGGATCGAGATCGAACCCTCCGAACCGCTCCCGCGTGCGATCGACGACGTGGGGCTGCTCGACCAGGACGAGATCGCGGCCGAGCTCGGGCTCTCGGGCGGCGAGGGGCTCGGCGGCTACGGTCAGGAGTTCGACGCCGACCTCGCCTCGCTCGAGAAGATCGGCGCCGGCACCACCGATCCCGGGTTCGTCGAGGAGCTCGCCGACCTCGAGGTACCGGACGAGCCCTCCTCCGTGGAGTAGCCGGCGGCACATAGCTTGGATCTGCGCGGCCGGGCTCTGTGTCCGGCCGCGTTTTTTGTGGCCAGACTCCCCGTACGCCAAGCCCGTGTGCTCGCAGTTCTGCACCTCGCAGAGCCCCAGCCCCAAGCCGGCGTCCACGGACTGTGGGCCCGGCTCAGTCCGGCGGGTGCTCGCCCTCGTAGTAGTCGACCGCGTCGCCCGCGCGGAAGACCGCCCGCAGGCCTCCTCCATCGGCCTGGCGCTCGTAGGCGCCGAGCGTGCCCGAGTCGGGACGGATCACGATGTCCGGCTCGCCGTTCGTACTGAACGCGAGGAAGCGCACCGTCTCGGCGGTGCGGTTGACGAGCTGATGGGCGCCGCGCTCGCCGCGCGGGAACGCCACGACCTCTCCCTCGGCGAGCTCGCGCCAGCCCGCGGGCGTACGCATGCTCGGGGCGCCGTCGAGCACCACGAGCAGCTCCTCCTCGGCGAGGTGGTAGTGGTAGGGGAAGGCCGCTTCGCCGGGCGGCAGCTCCCACAGGCTCAGCCCCAGCCGCTCGCTACCGGCCTGGCGGCTGACCCGCGCGCGCTTGGCGCGAAACCCGTCATGCTCGCGCGGCTCGTCGAAGACGGGCTCGTTGATGTTCGTGACCTGCGGGTCGGGCATGCATCGCTCAGCCTATCGCTGTGCGGCGAGCAGGTAGCCTGCGGGTGGCGATGTGGGAGCAGCAGCTGACGAGGCGTCTGGAAGGCCAGATCGTGGTGCTCGAGCCGCTCGAGCCTCGCCACGAAGAGGGACTGTTCGTCGCCGCGCAGCACCCCGAGATCTGGAGGTGGCTGGCACCGGTCGGAGACAGTCGCGAGTTCTTCGCCGCGTGGTTTGCCGCAAGCCTCGCCGAGACGCGTATCGGCACGGAGGGGGTGTTCGCGACGATCGACCGCTCAAGCGGCGAGCCGGTCGGCAGCACTCGCTATCTGAACGTGCGCGAGGTTCACCGTGGCGTGGAGATCGGCTGGACCTGGTTGGCCCCATCGATGTGGCGGACCGGGGCGAACGTCGAGGCGAAGCTGCTGATGCTCGAGCACGCGTTCGAGCGCTTGGGGTGTATGCGCGTCGAGTTCAAGACCGACGCCCGCAACGAGCGCTCGCGCGTGGCGATCGAGGCCCTCCCGGCGCAGTTCGAGGGGATCCTGCGCCGGCACATGCAGATGCCAGGCGTGGGCGTGCGCGACTCTGCCTACTACAGCGTGATCGAGGAGGAGTGGCCCGGGGTGCGCGCCAACCTCGAGCGCCGGTTGGCCGCCGGTGAGAGATCCCGCGCCCAGTCCACCAGCAGCTGAGCCTCCACCGATGTGAGACCGCGCTCGGGTGTCGTCTGCACCAGCAGTGTTGGTGCCGGGCGCGTGCCGGCCCATTCGTGGCAGGCCTCGTTGAACGCGTCGTCGATCCACGCGAGCGCGCGTGATCCGGCGAACTCTTCGATCGCCGCCAGCTTCCAGTGTGCGTTACCGCGACCCGGAGAGCGCTCGAAGCGCAGGAAGGGCAGGCCTGCAGGAACGTCGAGCAGGCATGGCAGGTACTCCTCGGCCTTCTCCTCCCAACCGCTGGCCCACACGAGGTCGAAGTCGCCCGCGAGGTTCTGCAGGTGGGCGGCGGCCGCAGGCGAGAGGAAGTGGGGTATGCCGTCGATCGTGTGGAACGAGCCCGCCGGCGCCGCGACGTGTTCGGTCCACGGGGCTTGGCTGGCGAAACCGAACAGCGAGATGACCCCGTCGATGTCGACCATCAACAGCGGCTTCTGCTCGAGGTGAGGCTCTTTAGCTCGCATACAGGTTCGCACCGGTAATCTGCCCGGATCGAGTGCGGCCAGTAAAGCAGCAGCCGGACTCTGTCGATGCAGTTCGGGCCAGGCGCGGGGACGCCCAGCCCTGAGCCGTAGGAAGCACTCCCGCAGCTTTACTTTCCTGAACAGAACGACACCGCCCGAAAAACCGCCCACATGACCCTCGCCCTCGGCATCCTCCTCGCGCTCGCGTGCGCCTTCGTGGCCAACCTCGGCTTCTTCTACAAGTACCGCGGCGCCAACGCCGCGCCGAGCGTGCAGGTGCGCCATCCGCTGCGCTCCGCGCGGGCGCTGTTCGCCTCGAAGTGGTTCACGATCGGAATGATCGTGGCGACCGCCAGCTGGGCGCTGCACGTGGCCGCGCTCACGCTCGCGCCGATGTCCGTCATCCAGGTCTCGCTCGCCGCCGGCATCGTCTTCATCGCCGTGATGGCCGACCGCATGTTCGGCTTCGCCGTCGGCCGTCGCCAGTGGATCGGCCTGTGTCTGACCGGCATCGGACTGGTGATGCTCGGCGTGACTTTGCCGGCGATGCACGGCGCCCACTCGCAGTTCTCCCAGGCGGCGATGATCTCCTTCGAGGCCGGCCTGTTCGGTTTGGGTGGCCTTCTGATCATGGGCCCGCGCATGGGCGGGCCGGTTGAGCACCACGGTGTGATGCTCGGCGCCGCCTCGGGCATCCTCTTCGGCGTCTCCGACACCGCCATCAAGGCACTCTCGGGCATCACCGGTGCGCATGGCCCGATGGGACTGCTGCTCAGTCCCTGGCTCGCCGTCGCCGTGCTCGCCTCGATCGTCGCCTTCTACGCATCCGCGCGCGGACTCCAGGACGGAGACGCCGTGCCCGTCATCGCCGTGACCGGAACCGCCGCGAACATCGCCGGCATCGCCGGAGGGATCGTCGTCTTCGGCGACCCCATGGCCGGCAGCACCGTCGGCGTGATCCTGCAGTCGCTCGCGTTCGTGCTCGTGGTCGTCGCCTGCGCGCTGATGCCCGCTCCGATCCGTTCCGCGGGAGTTCCCACCGCGGCTGCGGCGACCGCTTAGGTCTCGATCGCTCGCACGGGCGCGTCGCGCTGCTACCATCCCCGGCCGAATGCCGACCACATCACAGCTCGTGCGCAAGGGGCGCGTCGCGCCCAAGAAGAAGCTGGCGACCCCGGGCCTGAAGTCGGGCAAGGGACGCAAGAAGAAGGTCGCGGCTCCTCAGCGCCGTGGCGTGTGCACGCGCGTGTACACGACGACACCGAAGAAGCCCAACTCCGCGCTGCGCAAGGTCGCGCGTATCCGCATCTCGGGATCGATCGAGGTAACCGCCTACATCCCCGGCGAGGGCCACAACCTGCAGGAGCACTCCGTGGTGCTCGTGCGCGGAGGCCGCGTCAAGGATCTGCCGGGCGTGCGCTACAAGGTCGTGCGCGGCACGCTCGACGCCGCGGGCGTGAGCGATCGCAAGAAGGCCCGCTCGCAGTACGGCGTGAAGAAAAAGTAGATGCCCCGCCGCGCAGCCGCCCACGTCCGCCCGGTGGAGGCGGACCCGATCCATCGCTCGAAGCTGGTCCAGCAGGTGATCAACAAGGTCATGCTCGACGGCAAGAAGTCCACGGCCGAGCGGATCGTCTACGACGCCCTCGCGCTGCTCGGCGAGCGCTCGGACAAAGACCCGATCGAAACGCTCGAGGCCTCCATCAAGGCACTCACGCCGACGCTCGAGGTCAAATCGCGCCGCGTCGGCGGCGCCACCTACCAGGTCCACGTCGAGGTCGCCTCGCGCCGCGCGCGCACGCTGGCGGTGCGCTGGCTGGTCGAGTTCGCGCGCCAGCGCCGCGAGAAGACGATGGCCCAGCGGTTGGCCGGCGAGCTCTTGGACGCGCAGTCCCAGCAGGGTGGGGCGTATAAGCGCAAGGACGACATCTACCGCATGGCGCAGGCGAACAAGGCGTTTGCCCATTACCGCTGGTAGCCGTTCTCTGTGAGATAGCTCACAGGGTCTTGACGTAGAAAGGTTTGGTACCTAAGCTTTAGGTACCAAATGTCTTCTCCCGCGACACAGGCGGCCGATCCGGGCTTTCACCCGGAGGCGTCCGATCACATAGAGCCCTACGTCTGGAAGATCGCCGGCGTGGTGATCCTCGGGATGATCATGTCGATCCTCGACACGACGATCGTCAACGTCGCGCTGCACACGCTCGGGCACGACCTGCACAGCTCGATCTCGCAGGTCCAGTGGGTCGTCACGGGCTACCTGCTGGCGCTGGCGGCCGTGATCCCGGTGACGGGATGGGCCGCGCGGCGCTTCGGGGCCAAGCGCGTCTATCTGGTCTCGCTCGTGCTGTTCACGGCCGGCTCGGGGCTGTGCGCGATCGCCGGCTCGCTGACGACGCTCGTGGTCTTCCGCGTGCTGCAGGGTGTCGGCGGCGGGATGATCATGCCGATCGCCCAGCTGATCATGGCCCAGGTCGCCGGGCCCAAGCGGATGGGTCGCGTGATGGGCGTCGTGGTCATGCCGGCGATGCTCGCCCCAATCCTCGGGCCGGTGGTGGGGGGTGTGATCCTGCAGGAGCTGCACTGGTCGTGGATCTTCCTCGTGAACGTCCCGATCGGCGTGATCGCCTTCATCCTCGGCTGGCGGATGCTTCCGCGGACTGAATCGGGCGAGGCCGGACGGCTGGACGTCGTCGGCCTGGGACTGATCTCCACGGGCGCCACCGCGATCGTCTACGGCCTCTCGGAGCTCGGCACAAACGCCAGCCTCACCGCCCCGAGCGTGATCTGGCCGACCCTCATCGGGGTCGCGCTGACGCTTGCCTTCGGTTGGCACGCGCTGCGTGTCGAGCGGCCGCTGCTCGACATCCGCCTGTACAAGAACCGCGTCTTCGGGGCCGCCTCGCTGACGACCTTCGGGCTGGGCGCATCGCTGTTCGGTGCGATGATCTTGATACCGCTGTACTACCAGGAGGTGCGCGGCGAGAGCATCGTCGTGACCGGGCTGCTCGTTGGTCCGCAGGGGCTCGGGATGCTGCTCGTGGGGCCGCTCAACGGGCGACTGACCGAACGCTTCGGCGGTGGGCGCGTGGCGATCGTCGGAGTCTCGATTCTGTGTCTGAGCACCGTCCCGTTCGTGCTGATCGGAGCGAGCACCTCGATCTTGCTGATCTCGCTGGTGCTGGTGGTGCGAGGCGTCGGCATCGGACTGTCGTTCATGCCCGCGATGACCGCCGCGTTCACCGCGCTGCGTCCCGAGGAGCTCTCTGACGCCACGCCACAGTTGAACATGGTCCAGCGCGTTGGTGGCGCGATCGGCGTGGCGGTGCTCGCGGTGGTGCTGCAGAGGGCCGGCGCCCACGCGTCCACTCCCGCGCAGCTGGCGAGCGCCTTCAACACCGCCTACTGGTGGGCCCTGGGCATCGCGCTGCTGTCGCTGATCCCATGCTTGGTGCTGGCGCGGGCTGAGAACCCGCAGGCGAAGCCGACTCGCGAGGCTGCCGGCGCCGAGGCGGCGGTCGAGCCACTCGGCGTGTAGGTGCTCGATGAGCCCGAAGGCGGTAGCGATCCCCATCGCACAGGTCGCTCCCGACGGCGCGGCGCCGCCCGCGTCGTCCGTCTCCGGGAATGGTCGATCCACCGAGGTCCGCGCGCGCAGGCGAACTGCGCCGGCCTCCGTCGAGGCGCAATGGACGGCCGAGCTCGACGGTCTGGGCAGGGCCTTTCGTCGTGTGTTCCGCAGCCTCAACCGCCTGCGCGGGCGCGACACTCATCTGGGTGGCTCTGAGCTCAGCCACGCGCAGTTCGAGCTGCTGATCGAGCTGTATGAGCGGGGCGAGCTGCCGGCCGGCGAGCTGGCCAGTGCGGCGCGGCTCGCGCCCGCGACGGTCACCCAGATGCTCGAGCACCTGGCGGATTGCGGGCACGTCGAACGGGCGCGCTCGGAGACCGATCGTCGCGTGGTCGTCTCGCGCTTGACCACGCAGGGCAGGCACAAGATCGAGGCCAAGCGCGCGGCCTGGCAGGGGCGCTGGCAGGCGGCGTTGGAGGGCGTGGCTCCGGAGGAGCTGCGCGCCGCCACGGGCGTGCTCGAGCGCCTCAGCGCGGTGTTCGAAGACGCGCCCGCCGGCGGATCTTGCCCCGAGTCGGCGGCGGACGCGACCGCGAAGACCGCCTGAAATCCTCTGCTATAGTCGGCCTCGCCTTGCGTCTGGGCGCAGCCGTGCGAGCAGGCCCGCCGCGAAGCCTCAGCTATCAAGATGGAGATCACCTCGAGCAGATAACGACGCGAACCGGTCCAGATCCGACCAGCAGCGCGCGTGGGCCCGAGGGGCCCAATTTTTTTGCCCGAGCACGCCGCGCACACTCAGCACCACACTCACCTCACGCACACCAGACCGAGCCAAGCCATGCCACGCAAGTTCACACTCGACAACACCCGCAACATCGGGATCATGGCGCACATCGACGCCGGTAAGACGACGACGACCGAGCGCATCCTCTACTACACCGGCCGCACGTACAAGATCGGCGAGGTGCACGACGGCGCGGCGACGATGGACTGGATGGAACAGGAGCAGGAGCGTGGCATCACGATCACCTCCGCCGCCACCACCGCCGAGTGGAAGGGCCATCGCATCAACATCATCGACACGCCCGGGCACGTCGACTTCACCGTCGAGGTCGAGCGCTCGCTGCGGGTGCTCGACGGCGCGATCGCGCTGTTCGATTCGGTTGCCGGCGTGGAGCCCCAGTCTGAGACGGTCTGGCGTCAGGCCGACAAGTACCACGTCCCGCGGATCGCCTACATCAACAAGATGGACCGCACCGGCGCGGACTTCGAGCAGGGCGTGAAGACGATGATCGATCGCCTCGGAGCCCAGCCGGTTCCAATCCAGCTGCCGATCGGAGCCGAGGGGGAGTTCGAGGGGATCGTCGACCTGGTGGCGATGAAGGCGATCGTCTACAAGGACGAGCTCGGCAAGGAGCAGGAGGTCGTCGAGATCCCCGAGCGCCTGGCCGACGAGGCCGAGGCAGCGCGCGAGCACCTGCTGGAGGAAGTCTCCCATTACGACGACGAGCTCCTGGAGCTGATCCTCGAGGAGGGTGAGATCCCCGAGGCGCTCTTGAAGCAGGCGATTCGCAAGGCGACGCTGTCGACCAAGCTGACCCCCGTGCTGTGCGGCTCGTCGTTCAAGAACAAGGGCGTGCAGCCGCTGCTCGACGCCGTGATCGACTACCTGCCCTCGCCGCTGGATGTTCCTCCGGTGACCGGCAGCGAACTGGTCCGCGGCGAGGAGGGCGAGCGCGAGGTCACGCGCAACCCCGACGACTCCGAGCCGTTCGCGGCGCTTGCGTTCAAGATCATGGCCGACCCCTACGTCGGCAAGCTGACCTACTTCCGCGTCTACTCGGGCAAGCTCGAGGCGGGCTCGCGTGTGCTGAACGTCAACAGCGGGCGAACCGAGCGGATCGGGCGCATCCTGATGATGCACGCCAACGATCGCGAGGAGGTCCCCGAGGTCTACGCCGGGGACATCGCCGCGGCGGTGGGCATCAAGCAGGTCATCACCGGCGACACGCTCGCGGCGCCCGATGCGCCGATCAAGCTCGAGAACATCGAGTTCCCCGAGCCGGTGATCAAGGTCGCCGTCGAGCCCAAGACGAAGGTCGACCAGGAGAAGATGTCGGTCGCGCTCGGACGTCTCGCCGAGGAGGACCCGACATTTCAGGTGCGCAGCAACGAGGAGACCGGCCAGACCGAGATCTCCGGGATGGGCGAGCTGCACCTCGAAGTGCTCGTGGACCGCATGAAGCGCGAGTTCGGCGTCGAGGCCAACGTCGGCCGTCCCCAGGTCTCCTATCGCGAGACGATCCGCGGCACGGTGCAGAAGATCGAAGGCAAGTTCGTGCGCCAGACCGGCGGCTCGGGCCAGTTCGGGGTCGTCTACATCGACCTCGAGCCCGCTCCCGGCGAGGGCTTTGACTTCATCAACAAGATCAAGGGCGGCGCGATCCCGTCGGAGTTCATCCCGGCGGTGCAGAAGGGCGTCGAGGAGGCGTTGGAGAACGGCGTCAAGGCCGGTTATCCGATGGTCGACATGCGCGTCACGCTCGTGGACGGCAAGTACCACGACGTCGACTCCTCGGAGATCGCCTTCAAGGTGGCCGGCTCGATCGCCTTCAAGGAGGCCGCCAGACGCGCCAAGCCGGTCCTGCTGGAGCCGATCTTCGCAGTCGAGGTCGTCACGCCCGAGGAGTTCATGGGCGATGTGATGGGCGATCTCTCGCGCCGGCGCGGACACCTCGAGGGGTCTGAGCAGCGAGGCAACGCGCTTGCGATCCACGCGCGCGTGCCGCTCAGCGAGATGTTCGGGTACGCGACCGACCTGCGCTCCAACACGCAGGGCCGAGCGAACTACACGATGCAGTTCGAGGGCTACGAGGAGGTCCCGCCGAACATCGCCGAGAAGATCGTCGAACAGCGTACGGGAGAGCCGATACCCGCCTAGATTTTCACCAGCGAACACGAGAAGCCGCATTTAGATAGATTTTCTGGGTTCGCCTTTTGCGGCGAACATCACAAGACGAGACAGGAGCGAACAGAAAGTGGCGAAGGAGAAGTTCGAGCGCGACAAGCCGCACGTCAACGTCGGGACCATCGGTCACATCGATCATGGGAAGACGACGCTGACCGCTGCCATCACAACGGTGCTGGCGGAGAAGATGGGCGGCGAGGCCCGGAGCTTCGAGGAGATCGACAACGCTCCGGAGGAGAAGGAGCGTGGGATCACCATCGCCACCTCGCACGTCGAGTACCAGACCGAGAAGCGCCACTACGCGCACGTGGACTGCCCCGGTCACGCCGACTACGTCAAGAACATGATCACCGGTGCGGCCCAGATGGACGGGGCGATCCTCGTCGTCTCCGCCGCCGACGGTCCGATGCCTCAGACGCGCGAGCACATCCTGCTCGCCCGCCAGGTGGGCGTCCCCTACATCGTAGTGTTCCTCAACAAGGCCGACATGGTCGACGACGAGGAGCTCCTGGAGCTCGTCGAGGTCGAGGTTCGCGAGCTGCTCTCCGAGTACGACTTCCCCGGCGATGACATCCCGTTCATCACCGGCTCGGCGCTCAAGGCGCTCGAAGGCGACGAGGCCTACAAGGCCAAGATCGTCGAGCTCTCCGAGGCGCTCGACTCCTACATCCCCGAGCCCGTACGCGAGCTGGACAAGCCCTTCCTGATGCCCGTCGAGGACGTCTTCTCGATCACCGGGCGCGGGACGGTGGCGACCGGGCGCGTCGAGCAGGGAATCGTCAACACCGGCGACACCGTCGAGATCGTTGGCGTTCACGACACCACCACGACGGTCGTGACCGGCGTGGAGATGTTCCGCAAGATCCTCGACCAGGGTCAGGCGGGCGACAACGTCGGCTGCCTCCTGCGCGGTACCAAGCGCGAGGAGATCGAGCGCGGCCAGGTGCTGTGCAAGCCGGGCTCGATCACGCCGCACACCAAGTTCAAGTCAGAGGTCTACGTGCTCAAGAAGGAGGAGGGCGGGCGCCACACACCGTTCTTCACGGGTTACAGGCCGCAGTTCTACTTCCGCACCACCGACGTCACCGGCGTGGCCAAGCTGCCCGACGGTGTCGAGATGGTCATGCCCGGAGACAACGTCCAGATGGAGATCGAGCTGATTCAGCCGATCGCCATGGACCAGGGCCTGCGGTTCGCCATCCGCGAGGGCGGCCGCACGGTCGGATCGGGCGTGGTTTCAGAGATCATCGAGTAACACCCCGCGTTCGCCGCCGGTATTCCGGCGGCGGCGCATTCAATTGGCAGTCCGATACGACTAACACCGCTCCGCCGGAGGGGTATGGCAGTAGAAGGGGGCGGTTCCCCGACACGGGATCCGCCCTTTCTCTGCCGCCCCGGACAACCTCGGCGCAGCTGCGCCCGCCGCCGAGTTCCGGTGGCGCCTGGGCCGCCCGGCATGAGCCGGCGCCAGGTAGGGCGGGACCGAGAACGCAGCACCACCAGCAAATTCGACACCCGAGCACGAGACGAGCACAAGCGAGCCCATGGCGCCAGCCACCCAAAACAAGATCCGCATCAGACTGAAGGCCTATGACACCTCCGCGATCGAGTCCGCCGCGAAGGAGATCGTGGAGACGGCCGCGCGCACCGGTGCAACCGTCTCCGGCCCGGTGCCGCTGCCGACCGAGAAGAACGTCTACTGCGTGATCCGCTCGCCCTTCAAGGACAAGGACTCGCGCGAGCACTTCGAGATCCGCACGCACAAGCGCCTGATCGACATCCACCAGCCGACCCCCAAGACGGTCGATTCGCTACAGCGACTCGATCATCTGCCCGCGGGCGTCGACATCGAGATCCGCCTCGCGACCTGAGCTGACCGATGCCCGCGATTCTCGCCAAGAAGCTCGGTATGACCCAGCTCTTCCAGGAGGACGGAGCGGTCGCGCGCGTAACCGTCCTCGAGGCGGGGCCGTGTCCGGTCACGGCGATCCGCAGCGCCGAGCGCGATGGCTATGAAGCCGTGCAGCTCGCGTTCGGAGCGGCGCGCGAGAAGCACCTCACCAAAGCCGAGCTGGGTCACCTGAAGAAGGCCGACGCGCCGCCGATGCGCCATCTGGTCGAGTTTCGCGACGAGGCCGGTGAGCTGCAGGTCGGCGAGACCGTGACGGTCGAGTCGTTCACCGTCGGAGAGCGCGTGAAGATCGCGGGCATCTCCAAGGGCAAGGGCTTTCAGGGGACGATCAAGCGCCACAACTTCGCCAGCGGTCCGAAGTCCCACGGCTCGCACAACGTGCGCGCGCCGGGCTCGATCGGCGCCTCCGCGACCCCCTCGCGCGTGCTGCGCGGCCTGCGCGGTCCCGGACACATGGGCAGTCGTCGCGCGACCCAGAAGGGACTCGAGGTCGTGGCGGTGGACGTCGAGAAGAATCTGCTGATGGTACGCGGCTCGGTGCCGGGCGCGAGAGGCAGTGTCGTGGAGGTACGCGGAGATGCCTGAGACGGCAACCAAAGCGCGCGCAGGTGCGAAAGCCCCCGAGGTACCGGTGCTCGGCGCCGACGCCGCCAAGACGGTCAAGCTCGAGGACGGGACGTTTACGACGCGCTGGCACGAACCGCTCGTGCATCAGAGCGTGCGCGCCGAGCAGGCCGCGCGTCGCCGCGGCACCGCCGCCACGAAAACCCGTGGATTGGTCTCCGGCGGAGGCGCCAAGCCCTGGCGTCAGAAGGGCACCGGTCGAGCGCGCGCGGGCTCCAGCCGCTCGCCCATCTGGACAGGCGGGGGCACGGTCTTCGGTCCGAAACCGCGCTCCTACACCTTCAAGGTCAACCGCAAGGAGCAGCGCGCGGCCCTGTGCAGCGCACTCTCGCTGCACGCGCAGCGGGGCTCCATGGCCGTGCTCGACACCTCAGCATTCACGGCGCCCAAGACCAGCGACGCCGCCGACCTGCTCGATGACTGGGGCCAGCCGTTTCCCACGCTCGTGGTGCTCGGGGCCGACGAGCGCGACGCAGCCCTCTCGTTTCGCAATCTCGCAGGCGTGGCCGTGCTGACCCACGAGAACGTCGGGATCGCCGATCTCGTCGGTGCCGCCTCACTCGTATGCTCGCAGGCCGCCCTCGATGCCCTGAGCGCTCGGGCCAACGGAGCGGCGTCCTAATGGACAGCTCCCAGGTGATCATCCGCCCGGTCGTCTCCGAGAAGAGCTATGTCCTCTCGGCGGCCAACCGCTACACGTTCAGGGTCCATCCCGACGCCCACAAGACGCAGATCCGCCAAGCGGTGCAGGATCTCTTCGACGTGAAGGTGGTCGAGGTGAGGACGCTCAGCGTCAAGTCCAAGCCCAAGCGCCGCGGCAACATCAGCGGACGCACGCGCACGTGGAAGAAGGCGATCGTGCAACTGCGTGAGGGCGACAGCATTCCGATCTTCCACGGCCTTGCGGCCCTCGACTAGGAGTCACTGCAATGCCTATTCGCAAGCCCAAGCCCACCAGCCCCGGACGGCGCTTCGTCTCCTATCCGGACTTCGCCGAGGTGACGAAGTCCGAGCCGGAGAAGACGCTCGTCGAAGGTCTGAAGAAGAGCGGAGGACGCAACGCCCACGGACGCAAGACCGCTCGCCATCGCGGCGGCGGCGCCAAGCGCGCCTACCGGCGCATCGACTTCAAGCGCCGCAAGGACGGCGTCCCCGCGAAGGTCGCGGCGATCGAGTACGACCCCAACCGCTCCTCATACATCGCGCTGCTGCACTACGCCGACGGCGAGAAGCGCTACATCCTCGCCCCCCAGCGCCTGACCGTCGGCATGACCGTCGCCTCTGGCGATGAGGCGGACATCGCTGTCGGCAACTGCCTGGCGCTGTCGCGCATGCCCGTCGGTACGGTCGTGCACAACGTCGAGCTGCAGCCCGGTCGCGGTGGGCAGATGGCGCGCTCGGCGGGCGCCTCGGTGCAGCTGATGGCGCGCGACGGCGATATGGCGACTCTGCGACTGCCCTCCGGCGAGATGCGGCTCGTGCGCGCCGAGTGCCGGGCCACCGTCGGGACGATCGGCAACGCCGAGCACCAGAACGTCAAGGTCGGCAAGGCGGGGCGCAAGCGCCACATGGGTGTGCGCCCGCAGACGCGCGGCACCGCGATGAACCCCGTCGATCACCCACACGGTGGAGGCGAGGGATCGACGACGGCCGGTCGCCATCCGGTCACGCCGTGGGGAGTCCCGACGCTCGGATACCGCACGCGCAAGCAGAACAAGAACTCCGACAAGTACATCGTCCGCGGACGCCGACGCGGAAAGGGCAAGCAAAGATGAGTAGATCGAGCAAGAAGGGGCCGTGGGTGCAGGAGCGCCTGCTCGCCCGCATCGAGGCGCTGAACGCCGAGAACAACAAAAAAATGCTGCGCACCTGGTCGCGTGCCTCGACGATCTTCCCGGAGATGGTCGGCCACACGATCGCCGTGCACGACGGCAAGAAGCACGTGCCCGTGTTCATCAGCGAGTCGATGGTCGGCCACAAGCTTGGGGAGTTTGCGCCCACGCGCGTCTTTCGCGGTCACGCCGGATCGGGGAAGGTCCGCTGATGAGCGCCGAGGAGGAGAAGGGCGAGACGGTGCCCGAGGAGAGCGAGGCCGCCAAGAAACCGGCCGCCAAGAAAGCCGCCGCTAAAAAACCGGCCAAAGCCGCCGCGAAAGGTGCGGAGGCGAAAGGGGCAGAGGCCGAGGAGACCGATACGAAGGCGGCTGAGGCGACCACCGAGAAGACCGACACGGGCAAGAAACCAGTTGCCAAAAAGGCTGCCAAAGAGCCGGCGGCCAAAGACGCCGGCGCTAAAGGGACGAGCGCGAAAGAGGCGGACGCGAAAGCACCGGCGGCCAAAGACGCCGGTGCGAAAGAGCCCGCTGCCAAAGAGCCGGCAGCGAAAGAGTCGACTTCCAAAGAGCCGGCAGCGAAAAAGTCGACTTCCGCGAGCGAGAGCAAGAAAGCCGCTCGTGATTCATCGGGCAAAGCGCCGCGACGCCGCGTCGTGCGCGCGCACGCGCGTTACGTCCGCACCTCGGCGCGCAAGGCGCGGATGGTGTGTCCGCACATCCGCGGAAAGACCGTTCCCGAGGCACGCGCTATCCTCGCCTTCACCTCTCGTGAGGTGGCGCGCGACTGGAGCAAGCTGTTGGAGTCTGCGGTCGCGAACGCCGAGAACAATCACGAACTGCTCGAGGAAGATCTCGTCGTGCGCGAGGCCTACGCCGACGAGGGTCCGACCATCAAGCGCTTTCGTCCGCGCGCGATGGGGCGCGCCACGCCGATTCACAAGCGCACGAGCCACCTGACGATCACGCTGACCCCCGGTTCCTAGACCCGACACCACCCACAACACACACAAGATTCAAAGAGACCAAGAGAGAAGCTGAGAAACGGCAATGGGACAAAAGGTTCACCCCGAGGCGATGCGCGTCGGCTACATCCATGACTGGAAGTCGAACTGGTTCAACGAGCGCTCCTTCGGCGAGTACCTCGCCGAGGACATCCGCGTGCGGGAGCACATCATCGGCAAGCTCGCCCACGCCGGCCTCTCGGACATCACGATCCGCAAGGACGCGAACGAACTCGAGGTCAACATCCACACCGCGCGGCCGGGCATCGTGATCGGCAAGTCCGGCACCGAAGTCGACGCCCTGCGCCGCGATCTGCATCGCCTGACCTCCAAGCAGATCAAGGTCAACATCCTCGAGATCAAGCGCCCGGAGCTCGACGCCAAGCTCGTCGCGCAGTCGATCGCCGAGCAGCTGCAGAACCGCGTCGCCTTCCGCCGCGCGATGAAGCGCGCGCTGACAAGCGCGATGCGCTCTGGCGCAAAGGGCGTCAAGGTGCAGGTCGCGGGCCGTCTCGGAGGTGCGGAGATGGCGCGCACCGAAAGCTACTCCGACGGTCGCGTGCCGCTGCACACGATGCGTGCCGACATCGACTACGGCTTCTACGAGGCGCGCACCACGTTCGGACGGATCGGCGTGAAGTGCTGGGTGAACAAGGGCGAGATCATGCCCGAGGGTTACACCGGCGCCGACCTCACCGACATGACCGCTCCGGCACCCCCCGGCAACGATCGCGACGGGCGCTCAGGGCGCGATGGGCGCGGGCGCGGACGAGGCGGAAACGGCGGACCTGGCGGTCGCGGTGGTGGCCCGGGCGGCGGTCGCGGAGGGCGCGGCGGTGGTTTCGGAGGTCCAGGCGGTCGCGGTTCAGGCCCCGGCGGCGGGGGCCGCGGCCCCGGCGGCGGTGGACGCGGTCCCGGCGGCGGAGGACGCGGTCCTCGCTCAGGCGGCGGCGGCGGCGGCGGCGGAGGGCCGCGCTGATGCTTTCCCCCAAGCGTGTCAAGCATCGCAAGCAGCACCGCGGACGCCGCGGTGGCGTCTCGCGCGGACAGGTGAAGGTCCAGTTCGGCGAGTATGGCCTGAAGGCGCTCGAGGAGGGTTGGCTCACCAACCGGCAGATCGAGGCTGCTCGTATCGCGATGACGCGCAAGATCAAGCGTGGCGGCAAGGTTTGGATCAACGTGTTCCCGGACAAGCCAGTCACCAAGAAGCCGGCCGAGACGCGCATGGGCTCGGGCAAGGGCTCGCCCGAAGGCTGGGTGGCGGTCGTCAAGCCCGGTCGCGTGATGTTCGAGCTGGCCGGCGTGCCCGAGCCGCTCGCTCGCGATGCGATCCGCCTGGCGGCGCACAAGCTTCCCGTCAAATCCAAGTTCGTGTTGCGCGAGGACTGAGCGATGGACGCCAGGCAGATGAGAGACCTCCAGAGCGACGAACTCGGTAAGCAGATCGCGACGCTGCGCAAAGACCTATTTGGTCTGCGCTTTGCCAACGCGACCGGAGAACTCGACGACACCGCTGGCATTCCCCGTGCCCGACGCGATCTGGCGCGTGCCCTCACGGTCGCGCGTGAGCGCGAGCTGGCGGATGAGCGGGCTCAGGGCAATCGATCAACAACAGGATGAGCTGAGAAGACATGGCTGACGAGACAGACGAGCAGACGACCGAGACTCCTGCGGACACGGGTGAGCAGGCGCCCGAGGCGCCCGTCGCATCCACCGGTGGTGGAGAGGGCGCACAGGTCGATGCGGCCGAGCAGCTAACACCCAAGGAGCGTCGGCGCAAGGCGCGCTCGACGCACGCCGGTGAGGCGCGCCCGACGCGCTCGCCCGAGGAGCGTCACGCCGAGCGTGTCACCGAGCGCAAGGCCAAGGCTGCCCGGCGCCGCACGCGACGTCTGCAGGAACGCGCCAAGCGGACGGCGGCTCGTGCAAACGGCGCGGTGAGCACACCCGAGCCGATGGCGCCGGTGCACGCGCAGGCCGAGGGAGTGCGCAAGGTGCGTCAGGGGATCGTCGTCTCCGACAAGGCCGACAAGACGATCACCGTCCGCATCGACACCGCCCGCAGGCATCGTCGTTACGAGAAGATCGTGCGCAGCTCGAGCACGCTGCACGCCCACGACGAGAACAACGACGCGCACGAGGGCGACACCGTCCGCGTGATCGAGAGCCGTCCCCTCTCGCGCAGCAAGCGCTGGAAGCTCGTGGACGTGCTGGAGCGGGCACGATGATCCAAAATGAGACGAGACTGCGCGTGGCCGACAACACGGGCGCGCGCGAGATCCTCTGCATCCGCGTCAAGGGCGGCTCCCGGCGCCGTTATGCGTTTGTGGGCGACGTGATCACCGCGACCGTCAAGCAGGCCAATCCGCAGGGCGCGGTCAAGAAGGGCGAGGTCGTGACGGCCGTCGTGGTGCGCACGAAAAAGCCGATCGGACGCGACGACGGCACCTACATCGCCTTCGACGAGAACGCCGCGGTGATCATCGACGACCAGAACAACCCGCGCGGCACGCGCGTGTTCGGTCCGGTCGCCCGCGAACTGCGCGAGCGCAACTTCATGAAGATCGTCTCGCTCGCGCCGGAGGTGCTGTGATGGCCGTCAGCCGCAAATCATCCGGCACGCCGAAGCGACGCCACCTGAAGATCCGCTCGGGCGATCAGGTGCAGGTCATCTCGGGCAAGGATCGCGGCAAGAACGGTCGCGTGCTGCGCACCGAGCCGGGCAACGAGCGCGTCTACGTCGAGGGGCTGAACATGATCAAGCGCCACACCCGCCCGCGGGAATCCTCGGGAGGCGCCGGTCAGAACACCGGCGCGCAGCTCGGCGGTGTGATCGAGCGTGAGGGACCGATACACATCTCCAACGTCGTGCTGCTCGACCCCAAAGGCAAGCCCACCCGCGTGCGGATCGACCGCAGCGGCGGCAAACGCTCGCGCGTGGCCGTACGCTCGGGTGCGGTCATCGACTAGGACTACAGCGAGATCATGAACGTGACAGCCCCACCAGCCCGCCTGAAGATCCGTTACCTCGATGAGATCCGTCCGGCGCTGATCGAGCGCTTCGGCTACTCCTCGCCGATGCAGGCGCCCAAACTCGAGAAGGTCGTGCTCAACATGGGCGTCGGCATGGCCAAGCAGGACTCCAAAGCGCTGAAGGCAGCGCAGGACCAGCTCGCGACGATCGCCGGCCAGCGCCCGAGCGTGCGCCGCGCGCGCAAGTCGATCGCAGCGTTCAAACTGCGCGAGGGCATGCCCGTGGGCATCGCCGTGACGCTGCGAGCCGAGCGCGGCTACGAGTTCCTCGATCGCCTCGTCTCGATCGCGATCCCGCGCATCCGCGACTTCCGCGGTCTGAACCCGCGTTCCTTCGACGGGCGCGGCAACTACTCGCTCGGCGTCAAGGAGCAGATCATCTTCCCCGAGATCGACTACGACTCGATCGATCAGATCCGCGGCATGGACATCACGATCACCACCACCGCGAACAGCGACGCCGAGGCGTTCGCGTTGCTCGAGGCGTTCGGCATGCCCTTCGCTCGTCAGGGCCGACCCGCGGGCTTCGACGACGCCGCAGATTCCGACACAGTGGACACCGCCGACACAAAGGACGCCGACTGATGGCCAAGGTTTCTCTGCGCGTCAAGCAGACGCGCCCGCCCAAATTCAAAACGCGCGCCTATACTCGCTGCAACCGCTGCGGGCGCCCGCGCTCTGTCTATCGCAAGTTCGGGATCTGTCGCATCTGCCTGCGCGAGCTCGCTCACAACGGCCAGATCCCGGGGATGACGAAGTCATCCTGGTAGGCGCCGACCTCTTTCAACTCAACCCAGCACACATTCAGCCATGTCCATGACCGATCCGATAGCCGACTTCCTCACGCGGGTGCGCAACGCGATTCACGCCGCCCACGAGACGGTCGAGATCCCCGCGTCCACGCTCAAGGCCGAGCTGGCGCGGATCCTCGCCGAGCAGGGCTACATCGACTCGTGGTCCGTCGGCGCGGCTCCCGAAGGTCCGGGCAAATCGATCCAGATCAAGCTCAAGTACACCGACGATCGCCGCTCGGCGATCTCGGGGCTGCGGCGTGTATCCCGGCCCGGCCGGCGCACCTACGTCGACGCCAAGCACATCCCAAAGGTGCTCGGCGGGATGGGCACCTCCATCGTCTCCACATCCCGCGGCGTGATGACCGGTCACGACGCGCGCGCTGCGGGTGTCGGCGGCGAGGTCCTGGCGCAGGTGTGGTGAGGAAGCGGATCTGACGATGTCCCGCATAGGCAGACAACCCATCGCCGTGCCCTCCGGTGTGACCGTCGCGATCGAGCCCGAGACGGTGCGCGTCAGCGGCCCGAAAGGCGAGCTTTCCGAGCGCATCTCCCGCGACATCGAGGTGGTGCAGGACGGCGAGGTGCTGCGCGTTTCGCGCCCCACCGACCGCGGCGAGCACCGCGCGCTGCACGGGCTCACGCGCTCGCTGCTGGCCAACATGGTCCAGGGCGTGACCGACGGCTATGAGAAGCGTCTGGAGATCCAGGGCGTCGGCTATCGCGCGCAGCTGAAGGGCAAGAACCTCGAGCTCGCTGTCGGCTACTCCCACCCCGTGCCGATCCCCGCGCCCGCGGGGATCGAATTCGAGGTGCCGCAGCCGACGAGGATCGTCGTCAAGGGCATCTCCAAGCAGCTCGTCGGCGAGACCGCGGCGATCATCCGCAAGCAGCGCCCGCCCGAGCCTTACAAGGGCAAGGGCATTCGCTACGAGGGTGAGCACGTCCAGCGCAAGGTGGGCAAGCGCGCATGAGCCCGTATAGCTGCGCTGGATCTGCGTCCTCGGTCGCTCGCGTACGTAGTACGCCACGCTCCCTGCGTCCTTGCCCAGCTTGCTATACGGGCTCATGCGGTCGTAGTGAAGACAGGAGGCGCACATGACGGTCATCACGAAGGAGCGCCGTCGCCTCAAACGCCGCCGCCGCGTGCGCGCGAAGATCTCCGGCACCGCGACGCGCCCGCGGATCTCGGTGTTCCGCTCCAATCGCGGGCTCTCGGCGCAGGTCATCGACGACGTCTCCGGACGCACGCTCGCTTCCGTCGCGTGGTTTGAGCCCGAGTTGCGCTCGCTGGGCAAAGCACAGGCCGCGACGCGCGCTGGTCAGCTGCTGGCCGAGCGGGCGAGCGCCGCGGGAGTGTCCGAGGCTGTGTTCGATCGCGGCGGCTACCGCTATCACGGTCACGTCCGCGCGTTCGCCGAATCCATCCGCGAGTCCGGCCTGACGGTCTGACGCCGCTTCCATCCCGCTACCCTCTTCCGTCTCCCACCTATGACTCCAATCACATCCGATCGTTCAGTCAGCCCATCCGGCCTGGATCTCCAGGAGCGGGTCGTTGAGATCAACCGCGTCGCCAAGGTCGTCAAGGGCGGCCGTCGCTTCTCCTTCACAGCGCTGGTCGTCGTGGGTGACGAGCGCGAAACGGTCGGCGTCGGCTACGGCAAGGCCAATGAGGTGCCGCTCGCGATCCAGAAGGGCGTCGAGCGCGCCAAGAAGGATCTCTTCCGGGTGCCTCGCCACGGCAGCACGATCACCCATCAGACGACCGGCATCTTCGGCGCCGGGCGCGTGCTCTTGAAGCCGGCCTCTCCGGGTACCGGCGTGATCGCTGGCGGCGGCGTGCGCGCGGTGCTCGAGCTCGCCGGGATCCACGACATCCTCTCCAAGAGCCTCGGCACGCAGAACCCGATCAACCTCGTCAAGGCCACGATCGAAGGTCTGCGCGGACTGCGCACTCCCGAGGAGGTCGCCCGCCTGCGGGGCCTGTCGATCGACCAGGTCCTCGGCCTGGGGGGAGCACCTATCGATGGTGCCGCCGCCGGCGATGGCGCCTCAGCGGATGCCAGCGCCGCCGGTGCCCCCGCCGAGGCACCGGATTCCTCGGAGGCGACAGCCGCCTCGCCCGATACGTCAGCCGCGGCCCCGGCCACTGTGCAGGAGCCCGCGGAGGCCGAGACGGAGACATCGACGAACGCATCACCCGAGACCGAGGCCGCGCCCGAGGTCGAGGAGGCGTCCGCCTGATGGCCGCCGCCTCCGCCACCTCCGCTGGCACGCTCACCGTCACCCAGCGCCGCTCGGGCAACGGCTCGGACCGCCGCCAGCTGGACACGCTGCGCTCGCTCGGCCTGCGCCGCATCGGTCACACCGTGCAGGTCAGCGACTGCCCGCAGGCACGCGGAATGCTGCATGCCGTGCGTCATCTCGTCGAGGTCCAGGAGCAGGGCGCGTGAGCCCGGAGGAGAAAGAGGACGCCAATCAGGGCGCCGCTGAGCGGATCGGGCTGCACAACCTCAGCCCCGCCCCCGGTTCTCGTCGCCCGCGCAAGCGCGTGGGTCGTGGCGAAGGCTCGGGCACGGGCAAGACTTCCGGGCGTGGCCAGAAGGGCGCGGGTGCGCGCACGGGCTCGAAACGACGCGCGCGCTTCGAGGGCGGCCAGATGCCGATCCACATGCGCATGCGAAAGCTCCGCGGTCCGCACATGAAGAAGTCGATGCCATTCGAGCCCTTCCGTACGCATACCCAGCCCGTCAACATCGGCGACCTCGCAGATCGCTTCCAGGCTGGCGCTGAGGTGACAGTCGAGTCGCTGAAGGCCGCCGGGTTGGGCACACGTAAGGACATCCCGATCAAGATCCTGGCCCGCGGCGAGCTCGGCCACGCGCTCACCGTCCACGCCCATGCCTTCAGCGCCACGGCCCGTGAGCGCATCGAGGCCGCGGGCGGCACGTGCCTCGTCGTCGAGGCCTGAGTCAGACCAGGACCGAGCGCAGCGCCGAGGAGCGCGGCGTGGAGGACTGCGTTGATCGTTGCCGACTGCGTTGACCGGCGTCGCGAGCGCCGATCGGTGAGCCGCGCGATGGGGCCCCTCTGAGACATCCCCACACATCGGCTCCCGGCGGGGGCTAGACTTCCCGGAGCCGCGCGTCGCGGCCACCCGATCACCATGCTCTCCACGATCCTCAACGCGTTCCAGGTAGCGGACATCCGCAAGAAGCTCGCCTTCACTGCGGGGATGCTGCTGATCTACCGCATCGGCTCGCACGTCCCGGTGCCGGGCGTCAACCTGACGGCCGTCAACAACATCCAGAAGCAGTTCGGCGGCTCGGGGATCCTCAGCTACCTGAACCTATTCTCCGGCGGCGGCCTCTCGCGGATCGCACTGTTCGCGCTGGGCATCATGCCCTACATCACCGCCTCGATCATCCTGCAGCTCCTGCAGGTCGTCGTGCCCTCGCTGGAAAAGCTCTCCAAGGAAGGCGAGGTAGGACAGGCACGGATAACCCAGTACACCCGCTACCTGACCGTCGGGCTCGCCTTCGCGCAGTCGATCGGCTACGTCTTCCTGTTCCACTCCCTGCAGGCCAAGGCCGGCGAATCGGTCGTCACGCACTTCGACGCCCCGCACGTTTTTCTGATCGTCGTCTGCCTGACGACCGGCTGCGTGCTGTTGATGTGGATCGGCGAGCTGATCACCCAGCGCGGCATCGGCAACGGCATCTCGCTGCTGATCTTCGCCTCGATCGTCTCGCGGCTGCCCTCGGGCATCCAGCAGTGGTGGACGACCCAGGATCAGGTCTTCAAGGTGATGATGCCCTTCCTCGTGCTTGCCGTCGTCGCGGGCATCGTGTTCGTGCAGGAGGGTCAGCGGCGCATTCCCGTGCAGTACGCCAAGCGCGTGATCGGCCGACGCATGTCCGAGGGCGGCCAGACCTACCTGCCGCTGCGCGTGAACATGGCCGGCGTGATCCCCGTGATCTTCGCCGCCAGCCTGATGGCCTTCCCGCCGACCGTCGGGCAGCTCGTGAAAACCCACTGGGGCACGCAGATCTCGGACTTCTTCACGCCCAACGGCTGGCACTACATCGTCGGGCAGTCGCTGCTGATCCTGCTGTTCACCTACTTCTACACCGCCGTCACCTTCAACCCGGTCGACCAGGCCGACAACCTCAAGAAGTACGGCGGCTTCATTCCCGGTGTGCGCCCTGGACGCCCGACGGCCGAATTCCTCGATCGCATCCTCGCGCGCCTGACCTTCCCCGGGGCACTGTTCCTCGCCGCCGTCGCGGCGTTGCCCGCGATCCTGTTCGCGCGCACCCACCAGCAGTTCCAGTTCGGCGGAACCTCGATCCTGATCGTGATCGGCGTCGCCCTTGAAACGATGAAGCAGCTCGAGGCTCAGCTGATGATGCGCTCCTACGAGGGGTTCTTGAAGTGAGTTCTCATCGGGGGGTGGTCGGGAGGGGGGCCTGCCCCACTCCCGTGTCAGAGATGAAGCAGCTCGAGGCTCAGCTGATGATGCGCAGCTATGAGGGCTTCCTGAAGTAGTCTCGGGCTTGTGGCGTCCGAGCTCAACCTGATCCTGCTCGGTCCGCCGGGCGCCGGCAAGGGCACACAGGCCGAGCGCCTGCGTGAAGACTTCGGTCTGCCGCACATCTCGACAGGAGACATGCTCCGCGCTCAGGTCGCCGCCGGATCAGAGCTCGGCATGCGCGCCAAGCGCTACATGGATTCGGGAGAGCTCGTGCCCGACGAGGTGATCATCGGCATGATCGTCCAGCGAGTCTCCGATCCCGACGCCGGGGACGGCTTCCTGCTTGACGGCTTCCCGCGCAACGAGGCCCAGGCCGACGCTCTCGCAAAGGCGCTGGGCGGTCTGGATCGCCGACTCACCGCGGTGCTCGCGATCGAGGTTCCCGACGATGAGCTCGTGCGTCGCCTGAGCGGACGGCGCGTGTGCGTCAAGAACCCGGCCCACATCTACCACGTCGAGCTCGACCCGCCCAAGCACGAGGACATCTGCGATCAGGATGGCTCGCGCCTGATCCAACGCGATGACGACCGCGAGGAGACGATCCGACGGCGCTTGGAGGTCTACCATCGCCAGACCGAGCCGTTGATCGGCTACTACGAAGGCACCGGACAGCTGCGCAGCTTCGACGGGTGCCGCAGCCCCGACGAGGTTCACGATCGCATCCGCGCGACCCTGGCGACGCTGCGCCTCGAGGAGAAGCTGTAGGAGACAGGACAGCTAAGCTCGTGAGGTGATCATCACCAAGTCACCCGAGGAGATCGAGCGCATGGCGCGCGCCGGTGACGTGCTCGTCGCGACCCTCGATCTGCTGGAGGGCCACATCCGCCCGGGAGTCAGCACGGCCGAGCTCGACGCGATCGCCGAGCGCTTCATCCGCTCCCGCGGCGCCACGCCGGCGTTCAAGGGCTACCGCGGCTTCCCCGGCTCGATCTGCGCCTCGCCGAACGCGATGGTCGTGCACGGCATCCCCGGCTCCTATGCGCTGGCGCCCGGTGATGTCATCTCGATCGACGTCGGCGTCACGCTCGACGGCTGGGTCGCCGACGCCGCCCGCACGTTCGCGGTCGGCGAGGTCGACCCGGTCGCCCAGAACCTGCTCGCGGCAACCCGCGAGTCGCTGTTCGCCGGGGTCGAGCAGTGTCGCGCGGGCAATCGCATGGGCGATC
The DNA here is from genome assembly GCA_036495605.1 of Solirubrobacteraceae bacterium. Lineage (GTDB taxonomy): Bacteria > Actinomycetota > Thermoleophilia > Solirubrobacterales > Solirubrobacteraceae > Palsa-744. The sequence goes on along the minus strand of DASXMO010000130.1, from coordinate 8,418 downwards.
TCTCGAGCGCCATCCAGCGCGTCGCCGAGGGGGCGGGGCTGTCGGTCGTCCGCTCGCTCGTCGGCCACGGTATCGGGCGCGACATGCACGAGGACCCCCAGGTCCCCAACTACGGTCGCCCCGGCCGCGGCCCGCTGCTGCAGGAGGGCATGGTCCTCGCCGTCGAGCCGATGATGACCGCCGGACGCGCCGGCGTGCGCGTGGCGGGTGACGGCTGGGCGATCTTCTCCCAGGACGGCTCCCCCGCGGCGCACTTCGAGTTCACGATCGCGATCACCGCGCAGGGCCCGCGCATCCTCACGCCGTGGCACCTCGCGTCCGAGGAGCGCTCTGCACTCGCCGAGCCCCAGGCCGCTGCCAGCGCCGGCTGAGGTGGCGCCGCCGCGCGAGGACTCGGGACGCCGGATGCACGCCGTGCCGCCCGTGCGCGCTGCATGCGGCGCGGGGCCGCGCTCCGCTTCGCCGAGTTGCTACCATCCGGAGTCCTGCTCGAACGCGAGACGTATGTGCGCGTGAGGGCACGTTATCCACGACTTGGTAGCGGCGGCCACAACGGCCGCCAGAGCCCGGTCGCCGGGACCAGCCGAAAGGGATCATGAAGGTCAGACCGTCGGTCAAGCCGATGTGCGAGAAGTGCAAGATCATCCGCCGCCACGGCGCGGTGTTGGTCATCTGCCAAAACAAGCGCCACAAGCAGCGCCAAGGTTAAGGCGGGTCTCGTGGCAAGAATCGCCGGGGTCAACCTTCCTCTGAACAAGCGCTCGGAGATTGGACTGACGTACATCTACGGGATCGGTCGCTCGACCTCGAACAAGGTGCTCGCCGAGGTGGGCGTCAGCCCAGACACCTACGTGCGCGACCTGACCGAGGACGAGGTCGCGAAACTGCGCGACGCGATCGATCGCTCGCTGACGGTCGAGGGCGATCTGCGCCGGGAGCGCTCGCAGGACATCAAGCGTCTGCAGGAGATCGCCTGCTACCGCGGGCTGCGCCACCGTCGCGGACTGCCCGTGCGTGGTCAGAAGACCAAGACAAACGCCCGTACGCGCAAGGGCCCCAAGCGCATGCAGGTCGCGGGCAAGAAGAAAGCCGGTAAGAAGTAATGGCCCCCCCGAAACGCGCCCGCGGCAAACGCAAGCCCAAGAAGAACATCCCGATCGGCCAGGCGCACATCAAGACTTCGTTCAACAACACGATCGTCTCGTTGACGGACACCACTGGCAACGTGATCGCCTGGGAGTCCGCCGGCGGCGCCGGGTTCAAGGGCTCGCGCAAGTCCACGCCCTTCGCCGCGCAGGTGACCGCCGACGCGGCCGCGCGCAAGGGTCTCGAGCAGGGTCTGCAGAAGGTCGAGGTCTACGTCAAGGGTCCGGGTTCGGGCCGCGAGACGGCGATTCGTTCGCTGCAGGCCGCGGGCCTTGAGGTGACGGGCGTCAAGGACGTCACCCCGCAGGCGCACAACGGCTGCCGCCCGCGTAAGCGCAGGAGGGTCTGAGATGGCACGCGATACGGGAGCCCAGTGCAAGCAGTGCCGTCGCGAGGGGCAGAAGCTGTTCCTCAAGGGCGAGCGCTGCTTGACGGACAAGTGTGGCGTGGAGCGTCGCGCCTACCCGCCGGGCGAGCACGGCCGCGGGCGGATGAAACAGAGCGAGTACCGCCTGCAGCTGCGCGAGAAGCAGAAGGCGCGCCGCTACTACGGTGTGCTCGAGCGTCAGTTCCACGGCTACTACGAGAAGGCCTCCCGGCAGCCGGGGATCACGGGCGAGAACCTGCTCGTGCTGCTGGAGTGTCGCCTGGACAATGTGCTTGTAAGGCTTGGGTTCGCCGCCTCGCGCAGGCAGGGCCGCCAGCTGATCCGCCACGGCCATTGGACGGTCAACGGCCGCCGGGTGAACATCCCCAGCTATCAGGTCCGCGACGGTGACGTGATCGCCATCAAGGCGGACACGGCGGCGACGCAGGTGGTCAGGGACGCGACCGAGTTGACAGGACAGATACCCGCGTGGCTGCAGGCCGATCACGAGTCGCTCACGGCCAAGGTGCTGCGCAAGCCGGAGCGACGCGAGGTGGCCGCACCGGTGCAGGAGCAGCTCATCGTCGAGCTGTACTCGAAGTAGCAGTTTTGCCCATGCCGTCATCACTTCGCCCGTGGGCGGGTGAGGCGGCGCTCCGGAGCCGGTGTTCGCGAGGGCGCCGGTGCGAGACCAATACGACGTTAGGACGCTGATGCTCGACTTCCAAATCCCCCGGATCACATCCGAGTCCGTGGAGCAGAACCGCGGCACGTTCACCATCGAGCCGCTCGATCGCGGTTTCGGCTACACGTTCGGAAACTCGCTGCGGCGCGTACTGCTCTCCTCGCTCGCCGGCGCTGCCGTCACGAGCGTGCGCATCGAGGGCGTCGCGCACGAGTTCTCGACGATTCCGGGCGTGAAGGAGGACGTGACCGACATCGTGCTCAACCTCAAGGGGATCGTCTGCCGCATGCACTCCGACGCGACCGAGGTCGAGGCGCCGCTGGTCGTGACGGGGCCCGGAGAGATCACCGCCAAGGACATCGACCTGCCCGCGGGCGTGGAGATCCTCAACCCCGACGTGCACGTGGCGACGCTCGAGAAGAAAACGAAGCTCGAGCTGTACATGACGATCGGCCGCGGCCGCGGATATAGGCCCGCCGAGGAGAACAAGTCTCCCGACCAGCCGATCGGCGTGATCCCGATCGACTCGATCTTCTCGCCGGTGCGGCGTGTCGCCTACGCCGTCGAGCAGGCGCGCGTCGGGCAGAAGACAGACTTCGACAAGCTCACGCTGGACATCGAGACAGACGGCTCGATCGATCCGCAGGCGGCGCTGCGCGAGGCCGCGGAGCTGCTCATCTCACAGCTGGCGATCTTCACCGACGCCGATCGCATCCAGGAGCTGCGCGCCGCGCCCGGCGGTCAGCTCGACGGTCACGGGCTGGCCGTGCCCGGTGGTGGCGGCAGCGCTCCCGCGGGCGCGCTGCAGGGCGAGGAGTGGGGCATCTTGATCGAGGAGCTCGAGCTGGGTGTGCGCTCTTACAACTGCCTCAAGCGCGCCGGCATCCAGACCGTCGGCGATCTCATCTCGAAGTCCGAGGCCGAGCTCAACGCGATCCCGAACTTCGGTAAAAAGTCGATCGACGAGGTTATCGAGACCCTGCACGCGCGAGGCCTCAATCTCCGCCAAGACTAACTGGGACGACCCTGGACCGCTTAGACTGCTCGACAGCCATGAGACATCAGAAGACCAAACACAAGCTCAGTCGCACGAGCGCCCATCGCAAGGCGCTGCTGATGAACCTCTCGAAGGAGATCATCGAGCACGAGCGCATCGAAACGACCTCGGCGAAGGCCCGCGCGGTCAAACCGGAGGTCGAGCGGCTGATCACGCTCGCCAAGCGCAGCGACCTGCACGCGCGCCGCCAGGCGCTCTCGCGCCTGTCGCAGGACAAGTTCGCGGTGCACAAGCTCTTCGAGGACCTCGCCCCTCGCTACGCCGACAGGCCCGGCGGGTACACGCGCATCCTCAAGCTCGGTCCGCGTCGCTCGGATGCCACCGAGATGGTGTTCATCGAGCTGGTCTAGCGGTCCGCTGACACGGCGCCAGACTGCGTCCTTACCGATCGTGGATCAAATGTGACCCCCGATCGGCCAGCACACGTGCCGAGCACGCTACGCTCACTGCGTCCTTGTCTGGCTTGGCCATCGAACCGCTAGACGGGCTAGGGATGGTCACCAAGCTCACGCTCGAGTACGACGGCACCGACTTCATCGGCTGGGCGCGCCAGCCGGGGCTGCGGACAGTGCAGGAGGTGCTCGAGCGCGCGCTGCAGACGGTCCTCGGTGAGACCTCCACGACGGGCGAGCCGTTGAGTCTGACGGTCGCGGGGCGCACCGATCGCGGGGTGCACGCCTGGCGACAGGTCGCCGGTTACGCGCACGAGGCGGTCGATCCGCGGCGCCTGAATGGCCTTCTGCCCGAGGACATCGCGGTGCTGGCTTGCGAACCGGCTCCGGACGGTTGGGACGCGCGCCGTTCGGCCATCAGCCGCACGTACTGCTACCGCATACTCACGCGGCGGGCGCGCAGCGCGTTCGAGCGCCGCTACGCGCTGTGGTGGCCGCGTCCGCTCGATCGGGAGGCGCTGGATGAGTGCGCGAGTGCGCTCCTCGGCGCGCACGATTTCACCGCGTTCACGCCCTCGGAGACCGCGCACGTGCGTTTCGAGCGCCGGATACTCGCCGCCGAGTGGCGCGAGGGGACGGAGGAAGAGATGCTCGAGTTGTGGATCGAGGCGGATACGTTCATGCGCCACATGGTGCGGATCATCGTCGGCACGATGCTCGAGGTCGCCTCGCACCAGCGCACGCTGGCCGAGTTCGCCGATTTGCTCAACGGGCGCCCACGCGCGCAGGCGGGTCCGACGGCGCTCCCGCACGGGCTGGCTCTGGCCTCGGTCGCCTATCCACCTGCCGGGTAGCGGCCTCAGTCGCATATTCGTCGGTCGCGTAACAGGACACGCACGGCGGGAGCCGAGCCGGCCCCTATGCTGGGAGGGGAAGGTCCACCATCACGATGCTGAACGTACTCCTCACTAACGACGACGGGATCGAGGCCGAAGGGCTGCAGACGATGCGCGCCGCGCTGCTTGGCGTGGAGGGCGTGAACCTGGCGGTGGTCGCGCCCGACGGCAATCGCTCGGCGATGGCCCGCTCGATCACAACGCGCCGGCCGCTGTGGGTGGCGGAGACGCCGTTTGCGGACGGCACCGTGGGGTATGCGACGGACGGCACGCCCGTGGATTGCGTGCGTCTCGCCAGCCTCGGCCTGGTCGAGGGCTTTCATCCCGATCTGGTCGTCTCGGGCATCAACCACGGCGCGAACCTCGGCGATGACATCACCTACTCGGGCACGGTCGCGGCGGCGCTGGAGGGGGTAGTGCTGGGCATCCCCGCGATCGCGGTCTCCCAGCAGAGTCGCGCGCGCGCGCTCGACTTCCGCTATGACGGCGGCTTTGGCTTTGAGACCGCGGCGGCGTTCGTGGCGCGCCTGGTGGAGCGCATCGAGGACGTGCCGCTGCCGGCGAGCACGCTGCTGAACGTGAACGTGCCCGCGGGCGAGCCCGCGGGGGTGGAGGTGACGAGCATCGGCAAGCGCATCTACGAGGACGAGCTGAAGCTCGAGCGCGAGGAGGAGCACCGCCGGCGCTACTGGATCTACGGCTCGGACCCCGGGTTCCACGACGAGCCCGGCACCGATCTCGCGGCCGTCGCGGCCGGGCGCATCGCGCTGACGCCGATCCACTTCGACCTGACCGACCGCGCCGGCCTGCAGGCGCTGAGGGGCTTCGACCTGGAGGAGCTGCTCGGTTCGGTCGCACGTCCGGCGTCGTGAGCGCACGCAAGCGCGCCGATTCGCCCGCCGCGGCGGTAGCGCCTGGGGAGGCAGCGCCTGAAGCACCGCCCGAGGCGCCGCCGGGGATCCAGGCGCGGGCGCGGGAGCTGCGCGCGCAGCTCGAGCACCACGCCCACCGCTACTACGTGCTCGACGATCCGGAGATCGGCGACGACGTGTATGACGCGCTGCTGGACGAGCTGCGCGCGATCGAGGCCGAGCACCCGAAGCTGCGCACGCCCGACTCGCCGACGCAGCGCGTGGGCGGCGAGCCGGTGGGGAAGCTCGAGAAGGTCACGCACCTGGAGCCGATGCTCTCGCTGCCGAACGCGCGCACCGAGGAGGAGCTGCGGGCGTGGGTCGAGCGGATGCGCACGCATCTCGCGCGCGAGGGGATCGCGCAGCCGCGATTTCGCTTCGTGGTCGAGCCGAAGATCGACGGGTTGGCGATGAGCCTCGTCTACCGCGAGGGAGTGCTCGAGCGGGGCGCCACGCGCGGCAACGGCGAGGTGGGGGAGGACGTCACGCACAACCTGCGCACGATCGGCTCGATCCCGCTGCGCGTCGAGGATGTGCCGCCGCTGCTCGAGGTGCGCGGCGAGGTGTACATGTCGCTGGCGGACTTCGCCGCGCTGAACGAGCGCCGCGCGCAGGCCGGCGAGCCGACGTTCATGAACCCGCGCAACTCGGCCGCCGGCACGATCCGCCAGCTCGATCCGGCCGACGCGCGCGAGCGCCCGCTGTCGATGTGGTGCTATCAGGTGGGGGTCGTGCAGGGGTTGTCCTTCGAGCGCCATTCGCAGGCGCTTGAGTGGCTGCGCGAGCACCGCTTCCGGGTCAACCCCGACATCCAGGTGCTCGACAGCGAGGAGGAGGTGATCGCGCAGTGCCTCGAGTGGCAGCGTCGCCGCGGCGAGCTCGACTTCGAGATCGACGGGGTCGTGGTGAAGGTCGACGATCTGCAGCTGCAGCGCCGCCTGGGCTCGGTCGGGCGCGATCCGCGCTGGGCGATCGCGTGGAAGTTCCCGCCCACGACGGCGGTGACGACGCTGGAGAAGGTGATGTGGAACGTCGGCAAGTTCGGCGACCTGCGCCCCTACGCGGTGCTCAAGCCCGTGGCCGTCGGGGGCGTGACGATCAAGCTGGCGACGCTGCACAACGAGGAGGACCTGCGGCGCAAGGACCTGCGCCCCGGCGAGGAGGTGATCGTGATGCGCGCCGGCGATGTGATCCCGCAGGTCGTCTCGCCCGCGCCGCACGTGCTGGATCGCTCCGGCAAGCGCCCGCCCAAGCCGCGCCCGCCCGCGCGCTGCCCTTTCTGCAACACCAAGACGGTCAAGCCGCGCGAGGGCGTGTTCACGAAGTGTCCGAACCGCGACTGCCCCGCGCGTGCGTGGCAGCTGCTCAAGCACTTCGTCTCCCAAGGCGCGATGGACATCGAGGGTCTCGGCGAGAAGCAGGTGGCGCTGCTGCAGGAGCGCGGGCTGGTGCGCACGGACGGTGACTTCTACCGGTTGACGGTCGAGCAGCTGACCGAGCTCGAGGGCTTCGCCGAGCAGTCGGCGGGCAATCTGATCGAGGCGATCGCGGCCTCCAAGCAGCGTCCGTTCGCGCGCGTGCTGTTCGGGCTCGGGATCGAGGAGGTCGGGGAGATCACCGCGCGCAACCTGGCGATGCGCTTTCGCACGATCGAGGCTCTGCAGGAGGCCAGCACCGAGGAGATCGCCCAGACCCCGGGCATCGGCGAGAAGATGGCGCGCACGATCCGAGCGCAGCTCGAGGATGAGCGAATGACAGCGCTGATCGCCGACCTGCGCGGCCTCGGGTTGCAGCTGCGCGAACAGGGCCCGCCGCCCTCGGAGGGTGCGTTGGCGGGCAAGACGTTCGTCTTGACGGGCACCCTGCCCGAGTGGACGCGCGAGCAGGCCAGCGAACGGATCGTGGCTGCGGGCGGGCGCGTGACGGGGTCGGTGTCGAAGAACACCGACTACCTTGTCGCGGGCGAGTCGGCCGGGTCGAAGCTCGCGAAGGCTCAACGCCTGGCGGTGCCGGTGCTCGACGAGGACGGTCTGCGGGCCGTGCTGGAGGGCGAGCCCGAGGGAGCGTGAGCCGTCTCGCGTCGTTCGCATCGTCGCGTCCGCGTCGTCGATGTCGTCGCTCCCGGGCCGGGCTTCTGAACTCACAGAGCCCCCGCTCGCTCTGGTAGGGACCGTCAAGCGGGGGCTCTGTGTGGCGTCCCCGGACGATGACCTTGTGGGGATACGGCCGAGGCCCGCGCAGCCTACCAAAGCATTGTTGCCTAGGGATCTTTGCTCTGGCATATGTGCCTTGAAGTAGTCAATGTTCTCCTGTGTCTGTGGGCACGACGATCAAGCACTTACGCGGCGAGCGGCCGCAGGAAGATGTGGCGCATGCGGCAGGCATCAGCACCTCGACGCTCAGCCGCCTCGAACGCGGCCTGCACCAGCCGAGCCTGCCGACGTTGCGCAAGCTCGCGGCGGCCCTCGGCGTCTCGCTGACCGAGCTGATCGACGCGGCCGAGAACCGGCGCGGATAAGGGAATCCGCGCGGTTAGCCGAGGACTGGAGCGGTTAGTTGAGGACCGGTGCGGCTAACCGAGAATCGGTGCGGCTAGGTGATAACCGGCGCGGCTAGTAGTCGGCGATCGTGATCGCCATGTGGTCCTGGAAGACGTGCGCGGTTTCGGTGGCGATGGCGTCGGTGAAGATCGCGAACGCGAGCGTGTGGCCGTCCGCGGCGGTGCAGTAGCCGACGAGGTTTGAGACGCCGGTGAGCGTGCCGGTCTTGCCTTGACAGCGTCCCGAGGCGCCCGTGTGGCGCATGCGCGTGGCGAGCGTGCCGGTGTGACCGGCGATCGCGAGGTCGGCGCGCAGGATCGGTCCGATCGGCGTGGCGGCGATGTTCACGAGCAGGTCGGCGACTTCATACGGAGAGGTGAGGTCCGATTCCGAGAGGCCCGAGCCGTCGAGTACGTGCGGGTGC
>DASXMO010000129.1:0-13740 GCA_036495605.1 Solirubrobacteraceae bacterium | reverse complement strand
TGCGCTTAGGCTGTTCCCTTCTGTCGGCGTACCTGAGATCGTTGGCGCCGTGGTGTTAACTGGGAGCTCGGCGGCATCATAATGAGCTTTGAGTTGACCAGACGAAAGCTCTGTCGCGTAAAACGCAACATTGCTCATGCGACCGTCAAAGAACGGATCGCTCGCGATCAACGACTTGCCGAGATAGTCGTCAGGGGTGCTTCCAAGCGAGGATGGAGAGATAGTTGCCCCGGTAGTCTGGCCGACCTGTTCGCCGTTGAGATAGAGGGTTAGTGTGCCGGAGCCCGACTCGCTCACGGCTACGTACTCCCAGGCTTTGTCCGTCAGCGTAGGGGCTGTCACCTGGAAGCTCGTGCTGCCGGCACGGATTTCAAAGAGCATCTGATGTTCGCTCAGGCCCGAGGCCGGCGTCAGATACATGTAGTCGCTTTCGTCCGACCCGAAATCAAAAATCGGCTGCTTATACGAAGATCCACCATCCCAATACACCCAGGCCTCTACGGTGAATGCACTCGCTTCAGCCAAAGGGCTCGATGGCAGCGTGGCGAACGCTTCGCTTGCGAGCAACCCCGATTTACTGCCCCCGAACGGACCTTCTCCGCCCAGTGTAGCTTCGCTGTTTGTGGCTGCATAGGAACCGGCGGAATCCGCCAAAGTGCTCGACCCGTATGCGTCGTCGAAACGATACTGCGCTACCGGGCCATCGCCGGCAACCGTGCTCTCGTAAGTGTCGTAAGGCTGTGTCCCGCCCGCCAGTGCAGCCCAGACCAAGAGGCCGGTCGCTCCGACGAGGGTCGCAATTGCTATACGGATGATCCCGATCAACCACGAGTTACCGCCACCGCCACGCCGCGAACCTTTCACCGATGCCCCCCGGAAGCAGATCCATCACGTATGTCCGACCCATCGCGAAAAGCGCCTATAGGCTCGGCTGGATATTATCGCGGGCACTGTATCCAGATCGACAAGCTGTTTCAATGCGCGGGACGACGAAATAACGGGAATTTGCGGGAAGTGTGGACGAATGTTCGGCTCAGTCCTCGGGCTTGGGCTGTTGGATTCGCCCACGAATCGCGTCAAGCACCAAGCACCAAGCACCAAGCACCAAGCACCAAGCACATTGTGCACGACCAGGTCGATCAGCTTGATGCCGATGAACGGCGCGATGATCCCGCCAAGGCCGTAGATCAAGAGGTTGCGTCGCAGCAGCACGTCCACATCGCCCGAGGCCTCGACCGCGCGCCCGGACAGCGCGAGCACGTTGCGGCGCCTCCCCCTTTGCGGATAGCTCCTCGAGCGCGGCGCCGAGTACCTCCTCGACGGAGGTCCACTCGCGATGCGGTTCGGCCACGCCGGCCTCCAGGCGCGATTGGTCGAGCAGGTTCTCCACGAGTCGCGAAAGGCGGCGCGTCTCCTGCTCGATCACCGACGCTAGCTCCTCGCGCTCGTGCTGGGAGAGGCCCGGCAGCGCGACCGCCTCGCCTGCCGCGGCGATGGCCGTCAGGGGCAAGCGCAGATCGTGGGAGACCGCGCGCAGCACGGCCGTCTTGACGACGTCCGCGCGCCGCAGTGAGGCCGTCTCGACGACCTCCCCAACAGCGCGTCACGCTCTAGCGCGGCGCTGAGCAGCGCCTCGAGCGCGGGTACCACCCGCTCCTGCAGCCTGCGTAGGCTTGCCTCCGGAGTGTCGGCGCCGACGAGCAGCGTCCCCAGCCGCCGGGTGCCTTCGCGCAGCGGGAACGCGATGCGACGATGCTCGTCCCCCTCGATGGCCTCCATCTCGATCGCCGCGGAGCGCAGCCCCAGCACGTGCGCCAGCCGCGCCGCGGCCGTCGGCAGTGCCTGCGCGAGGTTGTTGCCCCGCAACAGCAGCCACGCCATCTCCGCGGCGAGATCGGCCTCGCGCCGGCGCTCCTCGGCCTCACGGGTACGCGCTCGCGTGACCTCGGCAACCGAGCTGGCGAGGACGGCAGCGACAACGAACGCGATCAGCGCGACCAGGTTGCTTGAGTCGCTGATCGTGAAACCGACCGACGGGTGGCAGGTGAAAGAAGTTGAAGGCGGCGGCGCTCAGCACGGCGGCACACCTAGCCACGCTCCCCACACGGCAGAGACGACGAGCACCGCCAGCAGATACAAGACCCCTAGCGAGACCACTGGCGCGATCTGCTTGAGCGGGTAGATCAGCAGCGTGCACAGGGCGACGGCGCCGAGCACGACGAGCACCCCCCCCACGCGCCTGGGCGGGGGTTCGGTCCTCAGCATGAAGCCGAACGGGTGCATGTCGGATTCTCAGCCTAATGATCGAGCGGGGCGGAACCTGAGTTCCGCCCCGCTCTGCGCCCTGCGTGGCGATGCCCGTCAGCCGGGCGTCACCTGGTGGCGCGCCGCGAAACTTCGCTGGCGACCGCCGGTTGTGGCGAGTATCCGCCTCATGTCGCCGGCCAGACCGGCAGACCCGCCTCGGTGCAATCCTGCGACCTGCGACCCGTCCCCTGGTAACGCACGAGTAACCGCGCTGTAATGGTTTGGTGACGGCCTGTGACCAGGGTGTGATCCCCTGTGGCCTGCCTGTGATCGTACGAGCCCCGACGATCGGCCCAATCATCGGTCTGGGTCGCCTACCCTTGCTAAAGCTGGCGTTGGTTCTGCCGACGTCATTCAGGGAACCAGTAGAGAACTATGAAGACACGCGTCAACCGCACGGTCACAACACTCGGGCTCGGTCTGCTCCTGGCGGCGTGCTTGCAGCTCATGGGTGGCGCCGCGCAGGCGGCGCTCTCCCCCTCGGCCTACCGCGTCGGCGCACTCTGCTCGGCGCCTGCGCCGGGCTACTCCGGCTGCCTTGGGCTGCGACTCACAGCCAGGCGCCCCTTCTCGCTGCGCGGCTCGCGGAGATCGGCGCCGGCGACGACGGGCCCGGCGCGCCCCGCCGTGGAACGCGAAGAAAACATCGAACCGCCGCAAGGCAGCCTCTCGCCGCAGAACGTCATCGGCGCGTACAACCTCTCCGGCCAGCCGGCGCCCGCGACACAGCAGACGCTGGCGCTCGTCGACGCGTTCAACGATCCGACCGCCGAACACGATCTCGAAGTCTTCGACGAACAGTACGGCCTGCCGGACTGCACGACCGCTGACGGGTGCTTCACGAAGGTCGAAATGCGCGGTGGCAGCCACAACACGCTCCCCCCGACGAACGCCGGCTGGGCACAGGAGATCGCCACGGACGTGGAGGTCGCGCACGGGGTCTGTCAGAGCTGCAAGATCCTGCTGGTCGAGGCTCACTCGAACAGCAACGCCGACCTCGAAGCCGCCGAGCAAAAGGCGATCCAGCTCGGAGCGAGCGAGATATCCAACTCCTGGGGCGGCCCCGAGGGCGGTCCCGCGGGAAGCGTTGACGAACAGGAAGACAACACCGACGCGTTCAACCACCCCGGAATCGTGATCACGGCCTCCTCCGGCGACAACGGGTACCTGGACTGGGGGCTCGAAAAAGCCTCAGAACGGGGCTTCGCCGACTACCCTGCCTCCTCTCCCCACGTGGTCGCGGTCGGCGGCACGCGCCTCAGCCGGACGGTCGGCGGAGCGTGGAAGGAAGAGACGGTGTGGAACGGCGACGGCGCCGGCGGCAGTGGCTGCAGCGTGCTGAGCGCACCCGCCTGGCAGCAGAGCGTGGCCGACTGGGCCTCGGTCGGCTGCGGTTCTGACCGCGCGGTCGCCGACGTCTCAGCCGACGCCGATCCCTATACGGGTGTGGCGGTGTACGACTCCACGTGGGTCACGGAAGGCGAACTGGAATATCGCGGCTGGACCCCGATCGGCGGCACCAGCGTGGCCTCGCCGATCATCGCCGCGACGTTCGCGCTCGCGGGCGGGGCCGGCACGAGCGCAGGCGGGAACCCGGTCGCCTATCCCGCGCAGACGCTGTACGAAAATTTCGCCGCCGATCCGGGAGCCTTGCACGACGTGACGCTCGGCTCCAACGGCGCTTGCACCAAAGGGTTCAATGCCGCCACCGGCGCCTCCAAATGCACGCTCGCCGAAGAGGGCGCCTCGTGCGAAGCCAGGGCGATCTGCGTGGCCCGTCCAGGCTATGACGGCCCGACCGGCGTGGGCACCCCGCACGGGATTACGGCGTTCGAGTCGGCGGGCGAAGCGGCGCGTCTCAAGCAGCTCGAAGAACAGAAGACGGCCGAAGAAAAACGGGCCGCCGAAGAACAGAAGGCCGCGGAAGAACAGAAGGAACGGGAAGCCGAAGCAGAACGACTGGCCGAACGGAAAGCCGAAGAAGAACGTCGGGCCGCTGAAGAACATCGGGCCGCGGAAGAACAGAAGGCCGCTGAAGAACGGGAAGCCGAAGCAGAACAGCGGGCCGCCGAAGAACGGCGGGACGAAGAAGAACAGCTGCTGTTCGCGGAACGAGCCAAAGCGGCGACGGAACTCGCCGAAGCCGAAGAACGGGCCAAAGAAGCGGAAGCCGCTGGACGCGCCCACTCTGAAGCCACGGTCGGTGGCGGAGGCCCCGCCAAAAGCTCTAACGGGGCAGGCTCCGCCAACCCCCTGACAAGCGGCCCCCTCCGCGCACCGACGTTCGCGACGCCGATACCGAGCGTGTCGGCGCTCGTGCTCACGAGATCCGCGACGCAGGCCCTGACCCACGCCGGACCGCATGCCTCGCGCGTAGCGTTTGCGTTCACGCTGAACGTCGTCGCCAAGGTCCGCGTCACGCTCGCCAAGCGGACGAGCGCACACGGGCACTCCCACTGGCAGACGCTGCCCGACTCGCGCACGATCTCCGGCCGATCCGGACGCAACGGCTCGCATTTGAGCGCATCGGGCACGCTCTCAGCGGGCCGCTACCGGCTTACGCTAGTTCCGACGCTCGGAGTGGCTCGATCGCTCGTGTTTGCCGTCGCCTGAGAGGGAGCTCCCGAAACGTCCCTCGATCCCGCGCTCGACGCGCTCGCCGTGCTCGGTCAGACGCCAAGCGTTGGGTGCTCCGCGCGAGGTGCCTTCGCTCTGGTTGGCGATCACGCCGGCGGCCTCTAAACGCGAGAGCAGCTTGGAGATCTGGCCCTGATCGACGATGCCGGCGCGTTCGGCGATCTCGCGGTTGCTCGCGCCCGGGTAGCGCGCGATCGCCTGCAGCACGCGGGCGGTGCGGTAGGTGAGGCGCACACCGAGGTCCTCGTACTCGGTGGGAATATCGGAGGAGGGAGGGACGCCGGCGGCGCGGCGCGGCGCCGGCGCGGGACGGGCCAGCTCGCGCCGGGCGGCACCAGCGCCCAGGTAGGGAAGCGCAATCAGGCTCATCAGCGAGCCGAACAGCTCGATCGTCGGACGCTCGTCGGGGGGCTCGCCGTCCTGTGCGAGCAAGCGCGTCTGGATGACCGTCGACACGGCACCGACCACGCCCTCGGCCACGACCGCGGGAGGTTCGTTGCGACCGGCCGCGCCGACGGTGCGGCCGCGGTCGATGATCCCCCAGAGAATCGATTGCACCTCGATGCGCCGGCGCAGCAGAGCGGGACCGCCGCTGAGCGAGTGCACGATGCACAGCCGCGCCAGTGCGGGCTCCTCGTCGAGGAAGCGCAGTAATTCGGCGAGTCCCGCCCTGATCGCATCGCGCCAGCGCGATTGGCCTGAGTATGCGGGCGAGATGCGCAGAGCGGCTCGTTCGACGCCGAGGTCAAAGGCGGCCAGCAGGGCGGCGTCGCGATCGGCGAAGAACTCGTTGAAGACGCGACGGCTGACCCCCGCGCGGGCGAGCGTCTCGCCGAGCGTCAGCGCCGCGACGCCTCGCTCGGCCACAAGCGCGGCCGTAGCCTCGAGGATCTCCGTTCGCTGCATCTCCTCCACGTGGCTCCTTCATGCGGCCACGCGAGAACGGTTCAGACCTCCCCGACTTCCCCCAGCCACTGTTTATATCCCCTGTTAGCTTGAGAGTACCAATAGAAGCTATCTGCTTAATGTCCAACGATCGGCGGCGTGCAAGACACGCTGCAGAACCGCGAAACGCTTGTGCTCGGAGGGCGCGCGGGCTAGCTTGTCCGGTCCTCATGCGCCTGCTTGGACCAACGGTGGCCGCGATCGCCGCGATCGCGGCCGTTGCTGCATTGATCGCCGTTCCGGGCGCGATCGGCTCAACGTCGGGCAGCCTGGAAAGCCGCATCGCGGCATCGCGAGCGCGCGAAGGCGAGCTGCGTTCGGGGCTGGGCGCCGACAAACATCAGATCGAGGGATTCCAAGGCAGCATCGACGATCTGCAAACGCGACTGAGCGCACTGGAATCAAGCCTCAGCGTCGAGCGCAGCGTGTTGTCAAGCCTGCGCTCGCAGCTGCGAGCGGCACGGGCACGCCTGGGCTCACTGCAGGTTCAGCTCGCGCGCGATCGCCAGGTGCTGGTGGCGCAGGTCGTCGCCTCTTACGAGTCTCCACCGCCGGACATCGCCACGGTGGTCCTGCAAGCGCACGGTTTCGCCGACCTGATCGAGCGCGTGGACGATCTGCAGGCGATCTCGCGCGAGAACGCGACGGCGACGACGCACGTGGCGGAAGAGCAGAAGCTCGTGACGGCACAGACTAAGCGCCTGACGGCACTCGAGACCAGCCACGCGCGTGAGACAAGCGCGGTGCTCGTGCAGCGCGACGAGGTCGCGCAGCTGCACTTGGCGCTTGTGAACCGCCAGCTTCAGTACATCCGCGCGCGCGATCGCAAGAGCTCGGAGCTGGGCACGCTGCAATCGCACAAGCGCAGTCTCGAAAGCGAGCTGGACAAGCTCGCGGCCAGCGAACTCGCCGCGGAGGGCGTCGCGGGGGCCTACACGGGGCCGGTCGGCGAATTCACGCCAACGCCGCAGGGCGCATACGGCTTCTTCCCCGCCGCCGGCACGAACTACAGCGTCGGTGAGGAGCCCACGCTGGCCGAGCACTTGAACGCGCTGGGCATCGCCCTGCACATCCATCTGATCGGCATCTCCGGCTACCGCTCACCCCAGCACTCCGTCGAGGTGGGCGGCTTCGCCGACGACCCGCACACGCGCGGCGAAGCCTCGGATACCCCCGGTGTCGAGGGAGTGCCCCAGGCCACGCTCGCACGCTTCGGCCTCATCCGCCCGTTCCCGGGCGCGGCCGAGGCCGATCACATACAGCTGCTCGGCAGCCGTTATTGAGCCCGGCGGCGCCTCGTCGTTCCTGGTCGCTCGCGTGCGGACACGCCACGCTCCCTGCGTCCGTGCCAGGAACGACGATCCATCCGCCGGGGCGCTGTGCCCCTACAAGGACGGAGGGCTAAGCGGGGTCCAGGCGCGCGGGCGCGCCGTAGGGCGTGAGCACCTCGGGCAGCTCCACCGAGCCGTCGGCCTGCTGGCCGTTCTCGAGCAGCGCGACGAGCGTGCGCCCGACGGCGACGGCGGTGCCGTTGAGCGTGTGCGGCGGTTCGGTGCCGCGCTCGGCGCGGACGCGGACGTTTAGACGACGTGCCTGGTAATCGGTGGTGTTGGAGCAGGAGGTCAGCTCGCGGTAGGCGCCGTAGCTGGGCAGCCAGGCCTCGCAGTCGTACTTCTTCGCGGCGGAGTTGCCGAGTTCCGAGACGGCGATGTTGACGACGCGGTAGGCGAGGCCGAGCGCGGTGAGGATCTGCTCCTCGATCGCGAGGATGCGCTCGTGCTCGGAGGCGGAGTCGGCGGGCGAGACGAAGCTGAACATCTCCACCTTGTCGAACTGGTGCACGCGGAAGATCCCGCGCGTGTCCTTGCCGGCGGCGCCGGCCTCGCGGCGAAAGCAGGGCGAGAAGCCGGCGTAGCGCAGCGGCAGGGCGTCGGCCTCGAGGATCTCGTCTGCGTGCAGCGAGGCGAGGGCGACCTCGGATGTGCCGACGAGGTAGAGGTCATCGTCTGGGAGCGTGTAGATCTGCTGCTCGGTGTCGGGCAGGAAGCCGGTCCCGTAGAGCGCCTGTTCGCGCACGAGCACGGGCGGGATCACGGGTTGAAAGCCGTGTGCGCCGAGGATCTCGAGCGTCCAGCGCACGAGCGCGAGCTCGAGCAGCACGAGGTCTCCTTTGAGGTAGGCAAAGCGCGAGCCGGAGAGGCGCGCGCCGCGCTCCATGTCGATGCGCTGACCGGCGAGGTCGAGGTGATCGAGCGGCTCGAAGGCGAACGCGGGCGGCTCGCCGACGGTGCGCACGAGCTCGTCCTCGGGGCCCGGCGCGGCGCTCGGGTCGGGCAGGTTGGGCAGCCGCGCGAGCAGCTCGCCGACCGCTTGCTTGGCCGTGGAGGCCTGCTCGTTGAACGCCTTGACCTGCGCGCTGAGCTCTTGCATCTTGGCCAGCAGCTCGGGATCCTCCTCGCCACGGGCCTTGGCGGCACCGTATGCCTCCGAGCGCGTCTTCTGCATGGCCCGCGTGGACTCGGTGGATGTCGTGGCGGCGCGCGACTGCTGATCGCGCAGGAGGATCTCCTCGACGACCGCTCCCAGCGCCGGATCGCGCCGAGCAAGGGCCTCGCCGACTCCCCGGGGATCGTCCCTGATGCGTTTCAGATCGAGCACGCTCGGGAGCCTACTCGCCCCGGCCGGAGCGCTCCGAGCCTGCGAGAGCGCAACTCGCTCGAGGACACTGCGCCCGCACGCCGCTCACCCGCAGGGAGCGGCTGACCGCAGGCCGCGAGCCAGCGGGCGCTACTTGGTTGAGAGCGTGATGTTGGTGCTCGGCACGTGCTGGGCCTGCGAGCCGGAGTAGTGCGCGAGGAATTCGGCCACGGCCTGGGCGTCGTCGCCGAGGACGATGTTCTCGGGCATGATCGCCCCGGAGAAGCCGCCGTTGCGAATCGCGTAGAGAACCTGTTCGACGTTCTCCTTGCGGATGTTGAAGTTGGGACCGTTGGTCTTGACGCGATCCTTGATCGACGTCGCCGAGCCCTGGGCGCCGACGACGGAGAGCGTGTGGCAGCCCGAGCAGTGGTCGCGGAAGAGGACCGAGCCACGGTAGTAGGGGCTGGTCTTCGGCACCTGGTTGCCCTGGGAACCGCAGGCGCCCAGGACCGCGGCGCAGGCGAGCAGGAGCATCGTGGCGAGCAGCTTCATGCGAGCGGGAATATATAGACCACCGCGTCAGAAGCCGTGAGCAGTGCCGGCGGCGCGCAGCGCGAGGAACACGACGACGAGCGCGGACAGCGCCATGATCCCCATCTCGCGCGCGAGGATCGCGGCGACGACGGCGTGCTGCTCGGACTCGGGGAGCGCCCCCACCGCCTGGGCGTCGGGGAGCTCGCGCTGGTCGAGGATCGTCTGCGCGGCGGCGACGCGCAGCTGTTCGGCGACGAAGGCGATGACGAGCGGAAGCAGCGCGTAGAGGTAGAAGAGGTTGTCGCTCGAGTAGTGCCCGGCGACGGCGAGCGAGCCGGCGAGGATGGCGAGCACGAGCGCGGAGCCCTGACCGACGCGCAGCAGTACCCAGAACGCGCGGCTGGCTTCGCCGCGGTACCAGCGCCAGGCGCCGAGCAGGGCGGGGAGCAGGTTGAGGACGGCGACGGCGAGGGCGCCGGCGACGACGGTTTCGGTCATGCGCGGCTCACGCGCTGCACGTGCGCGGGCGCGCACCGCCGCGGCGCGCGAGGTAGCCGCCGCGGAGGAGCCGGCGATGCGGTCGGGTGCGGTTTTCCGGTCATGGATCTCGAGCCGATCGTCACTATGTAACACATTGCCACAAGCGGTGATATAACAGCGCTACGTGCTGCGCAGCTACCTCCCCGCGATCGTATTCGTCCTGCTCGGTGGGGGTGTCGGCATCGCTTTTGCGCTGCTGAACTCGAAGATCGGCCCGCGCCGGGCGCGGGCGCAGAAGCAGGACCCCTACGAGTGCGGCCTGCCGAGCGAGGTCAAGCAGGGGATGCGCTTCGGCATCAGCTTCTATCTGATCGCGATGCTGTTCATCCTGTTCGACGTCGAGGTGGTGTTCATCTACCCGATCGCGGTGGAGCTGCGCGCGTATGGCTCGTATGCGCTGGTGGAGACGATCACGTTCGTGGTGCTGCTGTTCGTGGCGTTCGTGTATGTGTGGCGGCGGGGGGCCCTGCAGTGGAGCTGAAACGAGAGGTCGTGCGCCCCGCGGGAACGGCCCCGGGGCAGGCGAGCGCCGGGGGCGCGGATCTGCGCGTGCGGTCGCTGAACGCGGCGCAGCTGCTGCGCGGCGGCGATCTTGAAGGCGCGAACCAGCCGGCGCACCTGGAGGGGACCGAGCTCGAACGCTACGTGGAAGAACGCACGTTGACGACGACCCTCGACAAAGCTGTCGCGTGGGCGCGGTCGAGCTCGTTCTTCCCGCTCGGGTTCGGGCTGGCGTGCTGCGCGATGGAGCAGTTCCATGCTGCCGGTCCGCGCATGGACATCGCGCGCTTCGGCTCGGAGGCGTTTCGCGCCTCGCCGCGGCAGGCCGACCTGATCATCCTCGCGGGGCGGGTGTCGATCAAGATGGCGCCGATCATCCGCCGGCTGTACGACCAGATGCTCGAGCCGAAGTGGGCGATCTCGATGGGCGCGTGCTGCAGCTCGATGGGCGTGTTCAACAACTACGCGCTGGTTCCGGCGGACAAGTTCATGCCCGTGGACGTGCACGTGCCGGGGTGCCCGCCCCGTCCGGAGGCGCTGATCCACGGGCTGTTGAAGCTGCGCAGGATGGTGCAGGACAACCCCGATATGGGCTGGCGCGAGCGTTACGGAGCGGTCGGTACCGAGGAGCACCCTTCAGATGTGTAGGTGCGTGACACGCGGGCTATGGGTGGGTGAGACGGAGCCAGTTCTTTCATCCGACGCTGCCGGCGCCGCTCACCGCAGCCGTCGGCGTAACGGGAGCGCTTAAATGCCTGATGCAACGGGGCTTGAGCTGCTCGCCAAAGAGCTGGGCGAAGCGACAGTCGAGACGGTGTACTTCCGCGAGCAGGCGACGATCGTGGTGCGCGCGGGAGAGATTCGCGCGGTGCTGGGGAAGCTGCGCGCGCAGGGGTACGGGTTCTTGGCGAGCGTGCACGGCGTCGATCACTACCCGGAGGAGCCGCGGTTGGGCGTGGTGTACGAGCTGCTGGACATGAGCAGGGTCGATCGCGTGCGAGTCAAGGTGCGTGTGCCAGTGCAGGAGCCGCGGGTGGAGTCGGTGACGGCGGATTGGCCGACGGCGAACCATCAGGAGCGCGAGGTGTATGACATGTTCGGGGTGATCTTCGAGGGCCACCCGGACCTGCGCCGGATCCTGATGCCCGAGGACTACGAGGGCCATCCCCAGCGGCGCGATTTCCCGGTGGGCGGCGAACCGGTGATCTTCACCCGCGATGAGCGCAAATGGCTGGAGGCCCGTGAGTGAGCCCGAGCACGGGAATCCCGACCATGTCTGAGTACCGTCGCGGTGAGGAGAGCATCGAGCTTGCTCCCGTGGCCGAGCAGATCGCGGGCGCGGAGACGACGGATGAGCTGCTGACGCTCAACTTCGGCCCCCACCACCCGGCCACGCACGGCGTGCTGCGGCTGCTGGTGACGCTGCAGGCGGAGGTGGTGCGCGATTTGAAACCGATCATCGGCTACGTGCACACGGGGATCGAGAAGACGGCCGAGGACAAGGCCTACTGGAAGGTCATCCCGGTGGTCGAGCGGATGGACTACCTGGCGTACTACTTCAACGCGATGGCCTATGTCGGCGCGGTGGAGCGGCTGGTGGAGGTCGAGGTCCCGACGCGCGCGCAGTACCTGCGGGTGATCCACCTGGAGCTGAACCGGATCGCCTCGCATCTGATCTGGCTGGGCACGAGCGCGCTGGATTTGGGCGCGAGCTCGATCTTCCTGTACTGCCTGCGCGAGCGGGAACTGATCTTGGATCTGTTCGAGATGTCCTCGGGGGCGCGGATGCACACGCGCTACTTCCAGGTGGGGGGCGTGATCGAGGACATCCCGACGGGGTTCGCGCGCAAGCTGCGCGAGTTCCTGCAGGTGATGCCCAGGCGCGCGGACGAGTACGGGGCGATCTTGAACTCGAACGAGATCGTGCTGCAGCGCTTGCGCGGGACGTGTGCGGTGGATGCGCAGACGCTGCTGTCGTTGGGCGTGACGGGTCCGCTGCTGCGCGCGGCGGGCAACCCGTGGGATCTGCGCAAGGCGGCGCCGTACAGCTCGTATGAGAAGTTCGACTTCAAGATCCCGGTGGGCACGGTCGGCGACAACTACGACCGCTTCGCGGTGCGCCTGGCGGAGATCTACGAGTCGGTGAAGATCGTCGAACAGGCGCTCGAGGGGCTGCCGGAGGGCCCGCACATCACCGCCGATCGCAAGGTGGCGCTGCCGCCGAGGCACGAGCTCGCGACCTCGATGGAGGCGTTGATCCACCACTTCAAGCTCGTCACCGAGGGGTTCAGGGTGCCGCCGGGCGAGGTGTACAACCCGATCGAGTCCCCGCGCGGCGAGCTCGGCTGCTACGTGCGCTCGGACGGCTCCTCCAAGCCCGCGCGGGTGCACATGCGCGATCCGTCGTTCGTGAACCTGCAGGCGCTCGCGCCGATGTGCCGCGGCAGCTACATCGCAGACATGATCGCCACGACCGCGATGCTGGATCCGATTTTGGGAGGCATCGATAGGTGACTACGGATTCGCAGGACAAGCTGAGCGAGGGAGCAGGGAGCGATGTGTACCGATCGAAGATCGACGGGATCTCCGATCGGCCGGCACACGAGCGACCGCGGACGCTGATCCAGAGCCACAAGATGAGCACGGGCTGGGACGTGCCCGCCGATTTGGACAAGGACCCCGCGACGATCCCCGACCCCGCGACGACTCCCGTTCCGCGGGAGCTGCGCAAGGAGATCGAAGCGCATATGGCCCTGTACCCGAACACGCGCTCGGCGGCACTGCCGGCGCTCCAGGCGGTGCAGCGCGTGCACGGATGGTGCTCGCCGGAAGCGATCGAGCAGGCAGCGTGCGTGATGGAAGTGACGCCCGCCGAGCTGGATGCGGTGGTGACGTTCTACGACATGCTCGAGAGCGAGCCGGTGGGCGCGACGAGTGTCTACGTTTGCACGAACATCTCGTGCTCGCTGCGCGGCGCGGATGCGCTGTATGCGGCGATGAGCGAGGCGGCGGGCGAGGACGCGGCGTTCAACGTGCGCGCGTTCGAGTGCCTGGGCGCGTGCGACATCGCGCCGATGGCCTCTGTGGACGGCGTGTATGTCGGGCCGCTCGAGCTCGAGGACGTGCCGCGGCTGTTGGAGGACGTGCGCGCGGGCCGGGACGTGCTCCCGGACAAGCAGCTGGTGCGCCGCGTATGCGCGGACCCAAAGGCGGGCGCATGATCGCCGAACACGCGTGTTTGCGGGGCCGGACGCCCCGCGCCAACCCGCTCGGGGCGGGACCGACCCGCGCGGACGCGACCCAAAGCCATACCCACATCCCCTCACGGGCGGTGAACCCATGACCGAGACGCTCCTGTTCGACCAGATCGACGAGCCGGGGCTGAACACGCTCGCCGTCTACGAACGGCGCGGCGGGTACGGGGCTTTGCGCAAGGCCCTTGCGATGACCCCCGAGGAGGTGCTGAAGGAGCTAGAAGCCTCGAACCTGCGTGGGCGCGGCGGCGCGGGGTTCCAGATGGGCAAGAAGGTCTCGTTCCTGCCGCACGGCTCGATCGAGAAGTACCTGGTGTGCAACGCCGACGAGTCCGAGCCGGGGACCTTCAAGGACCGCGAACTGATGCAGAAGAACCCGCAC
>DASXMO010000128.1:0-20119 GCA_036495605.1 Solirubrobacteraceae bacterium | reverse complement strand
AACCTCAATGGAGAGGACCGTACGTTGCGCAAACCCCGTGGTCGTGCGGGCGGAGCCGTTGAGCCTGACGTAGCCCGGTCAGATCGAGGTCTCGCTCTGGCTGAGCTGAGCTATTCGGCAGCGCTCCGCTGAAAGGGAGGTACCGAAACGAATGCCGAGGGCGCACTCAGGGCTTGTGCTTGCGCTGCGCAGAGCTGGGTGCCCGATAGGCCATGTGTCGACGCATGAACTCATCGAAACGGGGCACCGTGAAGTCGACGTGTCCGTAGTCCTCGGTGGCGTAAGCGAGCCCCTTGTCGATCAAGTGCTGGCGGGTCATCGAGACTTCGGGCGTTCTGCGCCCGAGTTTAGCCGCCACATCGCCAGAGCGATAGGGCCCCTCGCCGAGCTCGGCCATCGCGCGCATGTAGCGACGCTCCTCGCGGGTCGCTCGCTGGATTCGCACCTCATAGATGCTCGTGTCCAAGGCCTGCTGCGCAACCGGGATAGCGGCCTGTACATCTCCGGTCGTGATCGGGGAGACCTTGGCGAGGTTCCAGGCGTGCTTGCCGAGCTGCTGGATGTAGAACGGGTAGCCCCGCGTCCAAGTCAGGGCCAGCTCGACGGCCTCGGGCTCAAAATCGACTTGCTGATGGCGTGCAGGTTCGACGAGCGCAGCGCGAGCATCGGGCTCTGAGAGGCCGGCGATGACAGGGAACGTGAAGAGGCGCTCTGCGTATGAGCGCGCCTCGCCGGTCAGGCGCGGAATCTGGGGCAGCCCGGCGGCGGCCGCGGTGATTGGCATGTTCTTTTGCGTCGCCCGGTGCAGCGCACTGATCAGCGAGCGATATTCGATGTCCTTGACGAACTGCACCTCATCGAGCAGAAACGCAACACCCGAGCCCCTGCTGGCCGCAGCCGCACCAAGGGCCAAGAACAGCTCGGACAGGTCGCCGGCGATCATCCCCTCGTCGGCCTTGCGGAGATCGACGGCCAAGCCGATCCCTTCGGGTCCTGTCAACGTGATCGTGCCGAGATGCTCAAGCGCAGCGCGCACGCCGTTGATGGCTCGGGCGCTGAGCTTGAGACGAGCGAGGGCGCTCTGCGCGTCCCGTGCGATCTCCCCCACCAAGCTGCTGTCTGGCGTCAACTCGTGGTAGTACGTCAGAAAGCCCTCGGACTCGGCGCGATCCTCGAAGGCGTTCAGCAGCACCGTCTTGCCGACGCCGCGCAGGCCGCGGATGATCATGCTCTGCTCGGTGGCGCCGCGCTTAAGGCGCCCCACGAGCACCCTGAACTGCTCCAGCTCGCCGGCGCGGCCCGCGAGCTCGGGTGGACGCGAGCCGGCGTTCGGTGTGTACGGGTTCCCGATTGGGTCCATCGTTCTACCGAGTTATAGCAGGTTATAAGTAATCGTGATATAAGTTGGTATAAATGATGCAAAGCGAACACTCGCTCAGAACGGAGCAGACCTCGATCCTCGCGTCCTGCACGGCGACTTCGAGCCTGGCTCACGCTTCGTTCATCACCGATCGGCCCACCCGACCAGTTGCGAGCGCGACACTCGCAGACAGTTGTCTATGGAGACGGCGGGAATCGAACCCGCGTCCGCGATCGCGTATGAATGGCTTCTACGAGCGTAGCCGGCGCTCTAGTCTCATCCCCCGCTCGCCTCGCCGGCCGGGTTGTGGGGGACCAGCCTCCTTGGATGTTCCCGGCTTGGCAGAGGCGGACCGCGCCGGGTGAGCCTGCTTTCTGATCCCGGCCTTCCCCGCCGCAGGCGAGCGGGGCCCGAGACCTCGCGTTTAGCTCTTAACTAAACGGCGAGGGCGTACTCGTGAGAGTCCGCACTTATGGTTTTCCCGGGAGTTTTACGAGGCCGCCCGGGACCTCGACTCGCCACCATCCACACGAGCCGACCGCGTCGAAGCCTGTCGTCCCCGTGGATGTTGCACTCCAAGTGTAGCCCACGCCCATAGAGCGCCTACAACGCAAGCGACGCGGTCCCGGGCCGCTTGAGGAACCCTTGCCGTCCGGCCCGGAGGCCCTTCGGTTCGGGTGGCGCGGCCTCACACCTCAGTGGCCTCGCTCTTTGCGGCTCGGTTCCGCGTCTGCATCCAAGGTAGCTCGCTCCCACGCCCATTGCAACCCCCTAACGACTTCCTCCCCGCACCTTGCGAAAAAAACGTTTCTCACCGTGTCCCGCCCCTCTCGGACCGTCGTTAGGCGACGCTTATCCGGGCTGCCACAATGGACTCATGGCCAACGGCCTCGATGTCGATGTGCCCCTCCCGGCGTCCAGCGCGTCGCCGTCATCGTCGCTCACGCCGATCGCGGGCTCCTACCCTTCGCACGCCGCCTCCGCAGCGCTTCAGCCGGCATCCGCCACGAGCTCGGCGAGCACGCCCAGCGCCACCACCGCTGCCGCTTCCACCACAGCCGAACCCTTCGGCAAGCAGCGACAATCGCGCGTGCAGGCGCTGCGCAAGCGCATCGGCAGCATGCTCGCCGCGATCGTCGCCCTGATCGCCAAGTTCTTCGCCGCGATCAAAGGCCTGCTCCTGCTGCTGCCGAAAGCCAAGTTCCTGACGACCACCGCCACGGCGCTCATCTCCGTCGCCGCCTACAGCCTCTTCTTCGGCTGGGAGTTCGCCGCCGGGTTCGTACTGCTGCTGTTCGTGCACGAGATGGGCCACGTCTTCCAGCTGCGACGCGAAGGCGTTCCCGCGAGCGCCCCCATGTTCATTCCCGGTCTCGGCGCCGTCGTGATGATGAAGTCGCTGCCCGACGACGCCCTCGCCGAGGCCCGCGTCGGCCTGGCCGGCCCGATCCTCGGCACACTCGGCGCCGCCATCTGCCTCGCGCTGGCCGAAGCCCTGAACAGCGACCTGCTGCGCGCACTCGCCTACGTGGCCTTCTTCCTGAACCTCATCAACCTCATACCCGTCACCCCCTTCGACGGCGGCCGCGCGATGGCCGCGATGGCACCCGCGATGTGGTTCCTCGGGCTGGGCACGCTCGTCGCGCTGTTCTTCATCACCGGCAACTACTTCCTCCTGATCTTCCTCCTGCTCGGCTTCACCGACACCCGGCGGCGCTGGCGGCAGCGCAAAACCCGCTCGATCGAGCAGGCCGCCTACTACCGCGTCGCACCCCGCCACCGCCTGTACGTCGGCGCGGTCTACATCACCCTCATCGTCGTGCTCGTGCTGGGAATGGACATCTCGCACGTCCTCGCCTCCGGCGGGCACACCTTCCGCTCGATCTAGAGGAACGTCAACCGGCACGGAGCGGCGTCCTCAGTCACTCGCGTGCGCAGCACGCCACGCTCCCTGCGTCCTTGCTCCGCTTGGTCGACGTTCCTCTAGTGGCGGGCATAGGTCTCACCGGCGCGCTTCACGTATTGCGCGTTCCATATCCCGCTTCGACTCCCGATCGCGGATCGTCTGGCGTTTGTCATACACGTCCTTCCCCCGCGCCAGCGCGATCTCGACCTTCGCGTGCGAGCCCTTGAAGTAGATCCGCGTCGGCACCAGCGTCCAGCCCCGCTCGGCCACTTTCGCCTGCAACCGCTCGATCTCGCGCCGATGCACGAGCAGCTTGCGCGAACGCTCGGGGTCGTGGTTCTCGCGCGAGGCCGGCTCATACGGCGGGATGTGCACCGAATCGAGCCACAGCTCGCCGCCCTTGATCGCCGCGTAGCCGTCCTTCAACTGCGCACCCGACGAGCGCAGCGCCTTGACCTCCGTGCCCTCGAGCACGATCCCGCACTCGATCCGTTCGATCAGCTCATAACGGTATGAGGCGTACCGGTTCGACGCCACGTCGCCAGCGCCGATCTTGCGCTTGCCTTTCTTGCTTTTCGCCATCGCGCGTTCGAGCCTAGCCGGCCGGGACCAGGTCCACACGGCCGCGGACCGTGTCCACCCTCGCCACCCGCACCTCGATCGGGTCCCCCAGCCTCAGCGTCGCCCCCGAACGCTCGCCGCGCAGGATCGTCTCCTGCTCGTTCAGCTCCCACCAGTCGCGCCCCTCCTCCCCCGTGCGCATGCGCCGCACCGGCAGCATCCCCTCATACAGCGGACCTGGCAGCGCATCCGCTCCGCCCTCCTGCGCAGCGTCCACGTTCGCGCCGCCCTCACGCCGGTCGCCCCCAGCCGCCGCACCTCCAGCCGCGCCTCCAGCCAATCCCGCACCGCCGAACGCGACGAACGCTCCCGCCGCAATCAACCCCGTGACCTCCCCCGTAAACACCCGATCCCAACCATCCTCATACAGCGCCTGCTCCAGCGCAAAGCACCGCGCCAGATCATCTCCGCCACGCTCGATCTTCATCGCCTCACGCTCGCGTTCGGAAGCCCACTCGCCGAGCTCCACCAGCTCACCCGCCCGCGGTGCCGACTCCTGCCCGTCGAACGTCGACACCAGCGCGCGGTGGCACACCAAATCGGGATAGCGCCTGATCGGCGAGGTGAAATGGCAGTAGCAGGCCGAGTGCAGTCCCGCATGACCGATGTTCTTCGGCGAGTACCACGCCTGCCGCAGCGATCGCAGCACCAGCGAGCTCAACGCGATCCGCCCACCCCACGGACCTGTCCGCGTGCCATCCGCACGCTCCAGCGCACGGTGCACATGGCGCTCCACCCTCTGGCTCAACTCCCCCATCAGCTCCGCCGCCTGCGAAGGCGCGATCGTGTCCGGGATCGCCGGCGTGCTCACCCCCAGGGAGGCCAGCTGCTCCACCAGCCGCAGCACCCGCACCGGCTCCGGGCGCTCGTGCACGCGGTACAAGCACGGCACACCCCGCTCCGACAGGCGCCGCGCCACCGCCTCATTCGCCGCGATCATCAAATGCTCGATCAACCTGTGCGACTCCGTCTGCGCCCGCACGCAGATCTCGCGCACATTGCCCTCCTCGTCGAACACCACCTCCGGCTCCTCCGAGTCGATCACCAGCCCACCCTCTCGCTCGCGCGCCCCGCCCAACGTCGCGCTCGCCTCGCGCGCGAGTGCCAACACCGGCCCCCACGGGTCCTCCGCGCGCTCCACCCCCGCGAACACGCGATCGACCTGCTCGTAGTTCAACCGCGCATCCGAGCGGATCAGCGATCGGTAGAACGACGCGCGCACCACCTGCGCCCCGCGCAAATCGAGCTCGACCGTCACCGCCGCACGCTCCACTCCCGGCACAAGCGAGCACGCGTCATTTGACAGCGCCCGCGGCAGCATCGGCTCCACCGCGCCCGGCGCATACACGCTCGTGCCCCGCTCGCGCGCCTCACGATCGAGCACCGAACCCTCCGGCACATACGCGCTCACATCCGCTATGTGCACCCACACGCGCACCACACCGTCCTCCCCCTCCGGCCGCCCGGTCGAGATCGCGTCGTCGAAATCCCGCGCGCTCGCCGGGTCGATCGTCAACGTCGCCAGCTCGCGCAGATCGCGCCTACGCCCCTCGCCCACCTCGCGCATCGCCGTCGCCAGCCCCTCATCACGGGCGCGATCGGCCGCCTCGTTCACCCGCGACCCGAACTCACGCGCGAGGCCCCGCTCGAGCATCAGCGCCTCGATCGCATCCCGCGCGACATCCGCCCGCCCGATCCGGCGCACGACCCGCGCCCTCCCCGCGCCGCCACGAGCACCGCGACCGCCGCCGCCGCTATGACCGCCGCCACCACGGCCTCCTCCTCCTCCTCCTCCTCCTCCTCCCAACTCCACGAGCACCAGATCGCCCGCGCTCACCGTTCCGCCGCCGCGACCCTCAACGCGATTTGAGCCCAGCACGATGCGACGCCCACCACCGGACCGCCGCCCGTCCCCGCCGGAGCGCATCGAGGGGAAGTGCGGCTCCGCCGCCCAAAACTTCCCCCGCTTCTCGACCACCGCTACGACCCGTACTAAGTCGGTCACTTGACCTTCGTCGCCAAGGTATTCAGCGCCACTTCCAACCCATGCGGCGTGTCCACCCCGTGCGCCACCGCCACTTCCGGGCTCACGCCCGCGCCCTGTTTGATGCCGCCGCCGCCGAGATTGCGCCCGTTCGGCGTGAAGTACTCGCCGACCGTGATGTCCAGCGCGCCCCCATTCGAGAGCGGCATCTCCTCCTGAAAGACCCCCTTGCCGAACGTATGCGTGCCCACCACCGTCGCGCGCCCGTGATCCTGCAGCGCCGCCGTCACGATCTCCGACGCCGAAGCCGTGTTCGCGTCGACCAATACCACCATCGGGATCGACCTCGGAATCGCGTGCCCCACCGCGCTCAACGTCTCCGTCGGCAGCGAGCGCGCACGCGTCGTCACGATCGCGCCGTGCTCGATGAAGATGCTCGCGATCAGCTGCGCTTCCTCCACCAGCCCCCCACCGTTGTCACGCAGGTCGAGCACGATCCCCTTCGCGCCTTCACGGCGAACTTTTTCGACCGCTTCCCGCACTTCCGCATGCGAACCCGGACTGAACGTCGACAGCGCCACCACCCCCAGCTTGATCCCATGCACCGTCTGCGTCGCCGACGCCACCACCGGCTCCGAGATCGTCGCCCGCGTCAACCTCACCGTTCGCGCGCCCTGCCCTCCGTGCGCCGCCTCTATCGACAGCGTCACATCCGTCCCCGGCGGTCCCACGATCAGCGCCCGCGCCCGATCCGAGTTCATCCCTGCGATCACACGGCCGTTCACCGCCACAATCGTTTCCCCCGCCTTCAACTCCGCCCGCGAAGCCGGCGAGGAGTTGAACACGCGCCCGATCTGGAGGCCCCGCTTGGACGACTGCACTTCCACCCCGATCCCCGTGAAGCTCGGCGGTTCGTCGAAGTCGTGAAATTCCTTCGGGCTCAAATAGTGCGAGAAGCGATCGTGCAGGCTCGCCACAGCGCCCGCCACCGAGGCATTCGCCAGCGAGCTCTCCGGCACCGGACGGTAGTAATCGCTCGAGATCCGTTCGATCGCTTCATCCACCACCCGCGTATCCGCGTGTGCCACCAGACTCGTCCGCGCAAACGCCGGCAGGTCTTCCGGATGCCCGCCCCACCACACGCCCACCACCAGCAGCACCGGCAGCATCGCGATCAGGACATACGTCGAGCGCCGGCGGGAAGACATGGCCTCCAACCCTAGTCGAGCCACCAGGATGCTGAGACGGTCATAGTCGCCGACGGGATCGCCCCGTCCCACAGATCAGACTCTGAGGAAGCGGCGCAACGACAGACCTGAGCCCGCGGCCGATACGCCGATCGCGCAGGCCATCAGGATCGCGATCAGCAGCGGGAAGGCGATCATGTCCGGCTGGGAGATCAGCTTCACCGTGTTCGCCAGCGGGTCCACCAGCGTGACCTTCGCCAGCGCCAGCAGCCCGATCGCCGCCACACCCCCGAGCGCCCCCAGGAACAGCCCCTCGATCACGAACGGCCAGCGGATGAACCAGTCGGTCGCGCCCACCAGCTTCATCACCTCGACCTCGCGCCTGCGCGAGAACAGCGACAGGCGGATCGTGTTCGAGATCAAGAGCACCGACGCCAGCACCAGCAGCGCCGCCAGCAGCGCCATCGTCAGCTTGATCACGCGCGTCGCCGAGAGGATCTTGTTCGTCTCCGCCTGGCGGTTCTGCACCGCCGCGATCGCCGGATCGCTCACCAGGCGCGTACCCAGCGGGCTCGACTGATCGAGCTCCGCGCGCACCGTGCCCGCATCGCTCGGGTTCGACGGCGTCACCCGGAAGATATCCGGCAGCGGGTTGTAGCCGATCAGCGCGAACGCCTGCGGGTTGAGCTTGCGCTCCTGTTCATAGCCCGCCTGCTTGGACACGAACTGCACGCCCTTCACATCCGGCGCCTTCAATATCTCCGCGCGCACCCGCGCCTCTTCCGCGGGCGTCGCCGTCGTGTTCATATCCACGTCGACCAGCACCCGCCCGCGCACGTCGTTCGCCGCGCCGTTCGTCGCCTGCACCACCGGGATGAACACGCCCAGCACCAGCGTCGTCACGAGCACCGACGCGAACGCCGCGAAGCTCGGCACCGCGTTTCGCCTTATCGAGCGAACGCTCTCTTTCAAAAAGAACCCTGGCCTCATCGCAAGTCTCAGGAGCGCGCGGCCGGCTTGCGCTGCATCGGTTGTCTGGGACCCAGCACGCTGCGCGCCGCATCGACCGTCGCGCTTTCCGCGCGCAGCCTGTCGCCGAGCTCGTTCGTGTTCTCTTCGCGCGCATACAGCCCCGTCGCCTCGTCGCGCACGATCCGCCCGCGGCGCAGCTCGATCACGCGACGGCGCATGCGATCGACCATCTCGCGGTCGTGCGTCGCCACGATCACCGTCGTGCCCGCGCGGTTGATCCGGTACAGCAGCTGCATGATCCCGATCGAAGTCTCCGGATCGAGGTTGCCCGTGGGCTCGTCCGCCAGCAGCAGCGGCGGATGCCCCGCGAACGCGCGCGCCACCGCCACGCGCTGCTGCTCGCCGCCCGAGAGCTGATGCGGGTAGCTGTGCAGCTTCGTCGAAAGTCCCGTCAAGCGCAGAATGTCCGGCAGCGTCGTGCGAATCTGCTTGCGCGAAGCCCCCGTCACCTGCAGCGCGTAGGCGATGTTTTCGTACACCGTCCTGTTCGGCAGCAGCTTGAAGTCCTGGAACACGACCCCCACGTTGCGCCGGTAGTAAGGGATCTTCTTGCGCGCGATCTCCGACAGATCCCGCCCCGCGACGCGCACCGCGCCCTCGCTCGGGTCGAGCTCCTTGATCAGCAGCCGCATGATCGTCGACTTGCCCGAGCCCGTCGGCCCCACCAGGAACACCATCTCCTGACGGCGCACCGCGAACGTCGCCCGCTCGAGGCCCGTGTCGCCCGCACCGTAGAGCTTCGACACGCCCCGCAACTCCACCACCAGATCGCGCTCGTCGCGCACCTTGCCCGCAGCCCGCTTCGGGGTCGATCGCGGCGTCGCGGTCCGCCCCGGAGCCCGCGGCTCGCGCGCCGGCAGCGTGACCTTCAAGCGCCCGCCCGCGATCGTCTTCGTCGGCGTCCTCCGCGGTGTCTTCGTCGGTGACATGGCCCGGGAGGGTAGCCGGGCTTCGCTCGCCTGCCTAGCGTTTAGCCTGCATGCAACGGGATTTGCACCACCTTTCCGGCGCCGGCGCCGGGGATCGCGCCCCTCTCAGGCTAGGCTGCCCCCATGGCCACCATCAAAACGACAACCGTCCCCGCCAACGACCTCCCCGTCCACAGCATCGCCATCCCGGGCACCCGCGCCCTGACCATCCTCGTCGCCTTCGACGCCGGCGCGCGCACCGAGCGCCCGGAGGAGAACGGCATGGCCCACTTCCTCGAGCACCTCGTGTTCAAGGGCGGCGAGCTCTACGACAGCTACCGCGCCGTCAACGAGACCGCCGAGCGCCTCGGAGGCGTGCTCAACGCCTACACCAGCCACGATCTCGTCGCCTTCCACATAACAGTCCGCGCCGAGTCCGCGCCGCAGGCGATCGACCTGCTCTCAGACTTCGTCGGGCGCCCTCGCCTGGACGCCGATGAGCTGGACCGGGAGCGCGGCGTCGTGATCCAGGAGATCAACCGCTCCTACGACCAGCCCTCGACCGTCGCCGAGTACCTCATCGACCGCGCCGCCTTCGGCGATCACCCGCTCGGACGCACCGTGCTCGGCCCCGAGGAGAACCTACGCACGTTCACCCGCGAGGCCATAGTCGCCTTCCGCGAACGCCGCTGGTCGGGCGCGCGCGGCGGCGCGTTCCTTGCCGGCAACCTCGACAGCCTGCCCGACGAGGCCGAGCTGATCGAGCGCTTCGGGCGCTTCCCCAAGCTGTCCGCGCCCGAGCCATACCTCCCCGCCCCGCAATTCGCGCCGCAGACGCTCGTGGAGGAGCGCGACACCAACCAGTCGCACCTGCGCATGATCTACCGTCCGCAGATCTCCGTCTCGAACCTGCGCGAACGCGCCGCGCTGTCGATCTACTCCACCCTCCTCGGCGGCTCGATGGGCTCCAGGCTGTTCGAGGAGATCCGCGAGAAGCGCGGCCTCTGCTACTCCGTCTACGCCCTCGACCACGCCTTCGCCGACGTCCCCGTGCTGCAGCTCGGTTCTGGCCTCGAGTCCGCCAAGTGCATCGAGGCCTACACCCGCATGCGCGAGATCGTCGACGAGCTCCGCGACGACGGTCCCACCGAGGACGAGGTCGCCCGCGCCCGCGCCTACGCCGCCGGGAGGCTCGTGCTCGCGTTCGAGAACACCGGCGCCGTCGCCCGCTACGGAGCCAGCCGCTCGATCGTCTTCGGCGAGGACATCGACCCCGACGCCGCCATCACCGCGCTTGACGCCGTCACCTACGACGAGGTTCGCACCGTGGCCGCGGGCGTCGCCGACAATCTCGCCGTGGCCTGCGTCGGTCCGCACTCCGCCGAGGAGTTCTGAGAGGACTTCTTTTGGGGAGACCCGGGAGCCGGTGGCTTCGTACAGCCTTCCCGCCACCGGTCACGACAGCGATTCTTTGTAACGGCAGACGAGGCCGCCGGTGTCAGCTGAGGGCGAGCGGTAGTCAAGCTACGCCGCTAACTCGCATGGCAACACCCGTCCTGTGGGCTTGCCGGAGATATGCCCGTGGCGGAACATATCTTTACGAAGTTGGTCGCCGGCCTCCGGCCGGCACTACATGTAAGCGGCGATTTGGCGGTGGGCGTTGTGGGCCACCAACCGCCTAACCTAGGGCGACCATCCGATCAATAGGCACCCGAGCCCGTTCGGCGATCTCCTCGGGGACGCGCACCTCGTACTTCATATCTCGCAGCGCATCGCGCAGCTTGGGCAGCGTGATCATCTTCATGTACACGCACGACGCACGCGGGTTGGCCGGGATGAAGTTCACGTCGGGCGCCGCCATTTCCAGCGGATAGAGCATCCCCGTCTCGGTCGCCACCACGGCCTCGCGGCGCCCGTCACGTGGCGCCTCGCTGGTGTGCTCGTGCGAACCACCCGCGACGCCGCCCACGTCTCCCGCAACTGCCCGCTTGCTCACGGGCGCCGCCCGCTCGCCCGTGGGAGCCTGCGCGCGCTCGGTGGCTCCGCCCGCCACGCGCTCCAGCTCCTGCGCGTACTTGAGCATCCCACCCGTCGAGAGCATGTGCACGCCCTCGCTCGAGATGTCGCCCGCGGCGACGTACTCCATCACGCTCGTCGAGCAGCCGCACTCGGGGTGGATCAGGAAGTCGGCCCCCGGATGCGCCGCGCGTGTCGCGTCGATGTCCGACGGGCGAATGCCCGCGTGTACGTGGCACTCGCCATCCCAAACGTGCATCGGACTGCCCAGCTGCTTCTCCACGAACGCCCCCAGCCACATGTCCGGCCCGAACAGCACCTCGGTGTCGGAACCGCGCGTCTCGTAGATGTGGCGCACCACGTCGACGGCGTTCGCCGACGTGCAGCAGTAGTCGGTCAGCGCCTTCACCTCGGCGGTCGTGTTCACGTACATCACCACCACGCCCTCGGGGTGTTCGGCCCGCCAGGCCGACAACTGCTCGGCGTCGATCGAGGCCGCCAGCGAGCAGCCGGCGTCGAGATCGGGGATCAGCACCGTCTTCTCCGGACACAGGATCGAGGCCGTCTCGGCCATGAAGTGCACGCCGCAGAACGCGATCACCTCGGCCTCGCCCGCGGCCGCGCGGCGGGAGAGCCCAAGCGAGTCTCCGACGTAATCCGCAACGTCCTGGACCTCCGGGACCTGGTAGTTGTGCGCGAGGATCGTCGCGTTGCGCTCCGCCGCCAGCCCGCGGACCTCCTCGGAGAGCGCGGCAATCTCATCGGCTCCCAGCACCGGTTCGGGGGCCGGCTCGGGGATCATCGGCAGCGTCGGGGCCATCGGGAGCGAGTTCATTACGGCAGCACCTCCAGGGACATCGACAGGTCCAGCGCGCGCGGCGAGTGTGTCAGCGCGCCCATCGAGATCCAGTCTACCCCCGTCTCCGCGCGTTCCCGCAGCGTGTCCAGCGTGACGTTGCCGCTGGCCTCCATCGCCGCGCGGCCGGCCACGCGCGTGACGGCCGCGCGCAGTTCGTAGACGTCCATGTTGTCAAGCAACAGCCGCGGCGCGCCGGCCGCGATCGCCTCGTCGATCTCCGCCAGGTCGCGAACCTCGACCTCGAGCGTGTCCGCCAGCTCCGGGTGCGCCGCGCGCGCGCGTTCGATCGCCCGCGCGATCCCGCCCGCGGCGGCAATGTGGTTGTCCTTGATCAAGACCGCGTCATACAACCCGAACCGATGGTTGCGCCCACCCCCGGCCGCCACCGCCGCCTTCTCCAGCGCACGCAGTCCGGGGGTCGTCTTGCGCGTGTCGAGCACCTTCGCGCCGGTGCCGCTCGTCGCGCTCGCAGCCCGCGCGGCGAACGTCGCCACGCCAGAGAGATGACCGAGGAAGTTCAGTGCCGTGCGCTCGGCCGTGAGCAGCGCACGGGCCAGCCCCTCGACCTGCAGTACCGGACCCCCTTCCGCGCGCCAATAACCCTCGCGAACTAGACGCTCGCAACGCACCTGCGGGTCGCAAGCCCGGAAGACGAGCTCGGCGATCTCGAGACCATAGACAGTCCCGTCGGCCTTCTGCGTGATAAGTCCGCACGCACGCGCGTCCGGCGCAACGATCGAGTCGGTCGTCACGTCGCCCGAGCCGATGTCTTCCGCCAGCACCCGCTCGACCAGCGCCTCCAGTTCCTCGCGCGAGGGCATCGGCGGTGACCCACCCGAGCCCCATTGGCGCTCGCGCTCCTTCTCCGGCAAAGAGGTCACTTTCTTCCTCCCGGCGAAGCACCTCGCCATCGAGGCGGCCGTGAGTCGTGCCGGCCGATCGGAGATCCCGTCGATCTCCGATCGGCAAGGACGCAGGGAGCGTGGCGTACTACGTACGCGTGCTGGCCGATTGAAGGTCCCGTGACCTTCAATCTGTAAGGACGCCGCATCCGCGAAGCGCTCACGGTCGCCTCGCGGCCGTCAGCAGGTACGCCCGCACAAACCCGTCCAGGTCTCCGTCAAGAACCCGCTGCACATCGCCCATCTCGTGATTCGTGCGGTGATCCTTCACCAGCGAGTACGGGTGCATCACATAAGAGCGGATCTGCGAGCCGAAGTTGACGTCCTGCGCGTCGCCCTTCTCGCGCGCGATCTCCTCGGCCCGTTCGCGCTCCTGCTTCTCGAGGATCTTCGCGCGCAGCATCGCCATCGCAGTAGCCCGGTTCGAAGACTGCGAGCGCTCGTTCTGGCACTGCACCACGATGCCCGTCGGTCGATGCGTAATGCGCACGGCCGAGTCGGTCTTGTTGACGTGCTGTCCACCCGCGCCGGAGGCCCTGTAGGTATCGACCTGCAGATCGTCCTCGTCGATCTCCACCTCGCCCGAAGCCTCTGGAACGACCGGCGCGACCTCGACCCCCGCGAAGCTCGTCTGGCGGCGGTGCGCGGAATCAAACGGCGACAGGCGCACAAGCCGGTGCACTCCGCGCTCGGCCGAGAACAGGCCGTAGGCGTTCTCCCCCGCGGCGCGGAAGGTCGCGGACTTGATGCCCGCTTCCTCCCCCGCGCTCGCCTCCAGCAGCTCGACCGCGAAACCGCGGGATTCGGCCCAGCGCATGAGCATCCGCAGCACCATCTCAGCCCAGTCCTGCGCATCCGTGCCGCCCGCGCCCGCGTTGACGCTGACGAGCGCATCGCCTGCGTCGTAGCGCCCCGAGAACAGGCGCTGCTCCTCCAGGGTCGCCAGCCGCGACTCGACGGCGGCGAACTGCTCGTCGATTTCCGGTTGCAATGAGGCATCCTCAGCGGCCATCTCGACGAGACCGTCGAGATCCTCGACGTCGGACTCCAGCGTCGTGAACGTCTCCAGACGCCGCGACGTGCGCGCATGCTCGGAGGACACCGACGCCGCTCGCTCGGAGTCATCCCAGAATCCCTGCGCTCCCATCTCCCCTTCGAGCGCCGTAACGCGCTCGGCTAACGCAGCCGGGTCAAAGATAATCCGCGAGGAGCTTCAACTGCTCACGAATCGCGGACAGGCGCTGCGGGGTGGTCTCGGCTGGAGCGTTCGTCGTCATGGGCCCCACGCTATCAATGCCGACGGCCTCCCCTACGCGCCGTGGCACTTCTTGAACTTCTTCCCCGAACCGCACCAGCAGGGATCGTTGCGGCCGACCTGATGCTCGTCGTCGACCACACGCTGCTCGACCACGGGAGCCAGTTCCTGCTCGACAGCGCCGCCGTTCTCGGCGTAGGCGCCGACGGCCTGCGCGCCGCCCGACTGGGCTCCCGCGGCGGCCGCCGCGGCCGCGAGCGCTCCCGCTCCGGCGGCCGACTGCCCACCTGAGTAGGAGACACGGCCTGCGCGCGTGGCGTTGCCCGCGGCGGCGAACGCTGGCTGCGCCGGCCCGCCACCGCCGCCGCCGTTTTCGCCCTCGACGTTGACCTGCACGTTGAAGATCATGCGCGTGTAGTCGGTCCAGACGCTGTTGAGCAGGTCGCCGAACAGCTCGAAGGCTTCGTTCTTGTACGCGACCAGCGGATCGATCTGGGCGAAGCCGCGCAAGTGAATGCCCTCGCGCAGGTAGTCCATGTCGAACAGGTGCTCGCGCCAGCGCTCGTCGATGATCTGCAGCAGCAGGAAGCGCTCCAGCGCGCCCATCAACTCCTCGCCGAGCTCGGCCTCGCGTGCGTTGTAGCGGGCCAGGGCGAACTCGGTGACGCTCTCGATGAGCGAGTCGCGGTCGGCGGTCTCGGGGTCGAGATTCTGCTCGGAGAGGTCGAGCGGGAAGAACTGCCCGAGCGCCGTGAACAGGCCGTCGAGGTCCCAGTCCTCCATGAAGTCGCCGGGCGTGTACTGGGCGATCGTACGATCGAGCACGGCCGCCACTTCCTGACGGGCCTCCTCGCCGATCGGCTTGCCTTCGAGCACCTCGTTGCGGTAGGCGTAGATGACCCGGCGCTGCTCGTTCATCACGTCGTCGTACTCGAGCACGCGTTTGCGGATCAGGAAGTTCTGCTCCTCGACCTTCTTCTGGGCTTTCTCGATCTGCTTGGAGAGCATCCCGGCCTCGATCGGTTCCTCGTTGCCCTCCTCGTCGATCCCGCCGAGTTTGTCGAGGATGCGATAGATGCGATCGCCCGCGAACAGGCGCACGAGGTCGTCCTCCGCGGACAAGAAGAAGCGCGACTCGCCGGGGTCGCCCTGGCGGCCGGCACGCCCGCGCAGCTGATTGTCGATGCGCCGCGACTCGTGGCGCTCGGTGCCGCAGATGAACAGCCCGCCGGCGGCCATCACCCGCTCGCAGTCGGCCTGCACACGCGGCTCGATCTCCGGCAGCAGCGCCTGCAGGCGCTCGTCATAGCCTTCGGCGTCGGGCTCGATGCCCTCGCGGGCAAGCTGCAGGCGAGCGAGGTGCTCGGGGTTGCCGCCGAGCTTGATGTCGACGCCGCGGCCCGCCATGTTCGTCGCGATCGTGACCGCTCCCGGCTGGCCGGCCTCGGCGACCGTCTCGGCCTCGCGCGCGGCGTGCTCGGGCTTGGCGTTCAGCACCGAATGGGCGATCCCGCGCTTCTTCAGGCGTTCGGACAGGAGCTCTGAGACCTCGACCGAGATCGTGCCCACGAGCACCGGCTGCCCGTTCTCGTTACGCGCGGCGATCTCTTTGACGACCGCGTTCCACTTCCCGTCCTTGGTCTTGTAGACCTGATCGTTGCGATCGGCCCTGACCATCGGCATGTTCGTCGGGATCTGCACGACCGGCAGCTCGTAGATCTTCATGAACTCCGTCGCCTCCGTCAGCGCCGTGCCGGTCATGCCGGACAGCTTCTCGTACAGGCGGAAGTAGTTCTGGTAGGTGATCGTCGCGAGCGTCTGGTTCTCCTCCTGGACCGACACCCCCTCCTTGGCCTCGACCGCCTGGTGCAGTCCCTCCGACCAGCGCCTACCGTCGAGGATGCGCCCGGTGAACTCGTCGATGATCTTCACCTCGCCGTCGATCACCGCGTAGTCGACGTCGCGCTTGTACAGCGACTCGGCGCGCAGCGACTGGATCAGATGGTTGACGAGGTGGCCGTTCTCGGCTCGGTAGAGATGGTCGATGCCGAGAAAGCGCTCGGCCTTCGCGACGCCCTGCTCGGTGATCGAGACCGTTTTCTGCTTCTCCTCGGTCTCGTAGTCGAAGTCGGCCATGAACTGCTTCTTCATGCGCGGGTCCATGCCTTCGGGCGTCTTGCCGGCGGTCAGCCGCGGCGCGAGGCGCGCGAACTTCACGTACAGGTCGGCGGCCTGTTCGGGCGCGCCGGAGATGATCAGCGGCGTGCGCGCCTCGTCGATCAGGATGTTGTCGACCTCGTCCACGACCGCGAAGGCGTGCCCGCGCTGGACCTTCTCGGCGAGATCCTTGGCCATGTTGTCGCGCAGGTAGTCGAAGCCGAGCTCGGAGTTGGTCCCGTAGACCACGTCGCAGGCGTACGCGGCCTGCTTCTCCTCGTACGGCTGCTGGTTCTGCAGCACCCCCACCGAGACGCCGAGCGCCTCGTACAGCGGGCTCATCCATTCCGCGTCGCGGCGTGCGAGGTAGTCGTTGACCGTGACCAGGTGCACGCCCTTGCGCTGTGGCGGAGCGTCGGGATCCTCGGGGTCGGGGTCGTGCACGGCCAGCGAGTTGAGCACGACCGCGAGCGTCGCCGTAAGCGTCTTGCCCTCGCCGGTCTTCATCTCGGCGATGCACCCGTCGTGGAGCACCATCGCGCCGATCAGCTGCACGTCGAAGTGGCGCATTCCCATCGTCCGCTTGCCCGTCTCGCGCACGAGCGCGAAGCACTCGGGCAGCAGCTCGTCCAGCGACTCGCCCTCGGCGGCGCGCTCGCGCAGCGCGTCCATGCGCTCGCGCAGCTCTGCGTCGGAGTCATGTTCGAGCTCGGGCTCGAACGCGCTGATCAGCGCGACGCGCTTCTGGTAGGACTTGAACTTCTTAGCCTCGCCCGCGTTCAGCGCGCGATCGAGCAGCGATGGGGACACTCCCTCAGGTTAGCTGCTGAGGCACAGTCCCGGGAGCGCTCGAACGCGCCTCGCGGCGGTGTCGGCGCTTGTCGCGATGGCGCTTGACCTGACGCGCGAGCTCCAGGGACACGAGCTTCAAGGAGTGGTCCATCTCGCGGGAGGAGTCGCGCGCGCGCAGCGTCACTCCCTTCAGATAGAGCGTCGCCTCGGCAACCTGGCGGTCGGCGATCGAGGGGTTGCGCTCTTCGTAGATCTCCACCTCCAAGCGAGCGAACTCCGAGACCTGGCGAGAGACCTTGCGACAGCGCCGCTCCAAGCGCGCGCGCAGGTCGTCGGTGACCGGAACGTTGCGACCCTTGATGTCTATCTGCATCACAGGCTCCCTTCGCGTATGGGTGAGAAGAAGGTCTGTCTCCGATCCTACGCCCCCGGGCAGCAGTTGTCCATCGGTTTATCCGCAGCGAGGGAAGATCAAACGCGGTCCTCGTGGGAGAATCGAGCGCGATCCTCTCCACAGTCGCCAACCCCAACCTGTCCTGGTCGCTTCAGCCCGGCGTGCTGATCGGCGTCGCGCTCGTGGGCGGCGCCTACCTCACCCGCTGGCAGCGCGTACGCGCGAGCTCTCCTCGACCCGGCGTCGACGCCCCCGTGTGGCGGCTGTGCTGCTTCGTCGGCTCGCTGCTGGTGGCCATGATTGCGCTGATCTCTCCCGTCGACGCGCTGGCCGACCAGCTGTTCTTCATGCACATGGCCCAGCACATGCTGCTGCTGGACATCGTGCCGATCCTCGCGATCCTCGGCTTCACGAAGGTGATCCTGCGTCCCGTCACGCGGACCGTGCGCGATGTCGAGCACCGCGCCGGCCCGCTCGCGCATCCCGCCTTCGCGGTGCTGCTCTACGTCGGGGTGATCTGGACCTGGCACGTGCCCGCGGCCTACGACTTCGCGGTCACCCACCCAACCGTGCACGTGCTTGAGCACACCACCTTCCTGATCGCCGGCGGGCTGTACTGGTGGCACCTGCTCTCGCCGATCCGCGCGCGCATGCGCCTCGGCGGCATGGGCCCCGTCGCCTACATGGGCAGCACCAAGCTGTTCGTCGGAGCGCTCGGCATGGGCCTCGCATTCGCGCCCGTCGCGCTCTACCCCTACTACGTCCACCACGCCCGCGTCTGGGGCATCTCCGCGCTCGACGACCAGTCGATCGCCGGGATCGTCATGGCCGTCGAGCAGTCGTTGGTGATGGGCATCGCGCTCGTCCTGCTGTTCGTGCGCATGCTCTCCGAGTCAGAGCGCGAGCAGCTTCGGCGCGAGCGCTACGAGGCGGCGTGATCGCCGGAGCGGCCCCGAAGCGCTGAGTATGGTCGTGCGACTCCCCGCGAGGGGAGGGTTGCCCTCGTAGCTCAATGGATAGAGCATGTCTTCCGACTAAGGACAGGTTCCGGGTTCGAGTCCCGGCGGGGGCGTAGCAATCACCCTCATACGTCGGCTACACTGGTAGCAGTCGGAGGACAGCTCCCAGCGAGCTAGACCTGTCTTACTCGGGGGGCCCGTTTCGGCGGGCCCCCTTTTCATTGGCGGCGTAGGCTCCGAAGGATCCCCGCGTGACCCGAGATCGCACCGATCAGGATTGACTCGGGCGCTACGTGTGTCCCGGGAAACACGATCGTCTCGCGCAACTGCGCGCGCTCGCCGACCGTGGCGCCGTCGCCGAGCACCACCGGGCCCATCAGGCGCGCGCCCGCGCCGATCGTAACGTCGCTGCCGATCCACACGGGCCCCTCGACCTCGACGTCCGCGGGCAACGCTCGTCCACCCGAGACGACGACACCGGGAGCGACCTCCTCGCCCTCGACCTCCAGGCGCAGCTCCCCGCGCAGCGCATCGAACGTGCCCTGACGCAGCTCCCCCAGCGAGCCGACGTCGTTCCAGTACTCGCGCACCTCGTGGATGTGGAATGGGATGTCGTTCTGCAGCAGCGTCGGGAACACGTCCTGTGCCCAGTCCACGAACGGGCGCTCGGGGAAGTAGTCGAAGATCTCAGGCGAGAACACGTAGATGCCGCAGTTGCCGAGGTCCGAGAGCGCTTCGTCGGGGTGGGGCTTCTCCTGAAAGCCCGTGATCCGGCCCTCACGATCGTGCAGCACGACCCCGTACTCACGCGTGTCGGGCACCTTCTTGACCGCCAGCGTGGCCACGCCCCCGGCCTCGCGATGGCGCGCCGCCAGCGCCGTGAGGTCGATGTCGGTGAGCGCATCGCCCGA
Organism: Solirubrobacteraceae bacterium; assembly: GCA_036495605.1. Taxonomy (GTDB): domain Bacteria; phylum Actinomycetota; class Thermoleophilia; order Solirubrobacterales; family Solirubrobacteraceae; genus Palsa-744. The sequence goes on along the minus strand of DASXMO010000128.1, from coordinate 876 downwards.
GATCACCAGGAACGAGTCGTCTCCGAAGAAGTCCGCGCACGCGCGCACCCCCCCGGCCGTCCCCAAGAGCTCCTCCTCGTAGCGGTAGCTCAGGCGCTCACCGAAGTGCTCGCGGATCGAGTCAGGGAAGTAGTGCAGGTTCGCAACCGTCTCCTCGAACCCGTGCCGATCGAGCAGGTCGAGGATGTGAGCCATCACGGGCCGGTCGAGGACGGGCACCATCGGCTTGGTGATCTCATACGTCAGCGGGCGCAGCCGGGTACCCAGCCCGGCTGCCAGCACCATTGCCTTCATCGAGCAGCCCGCGTCCGACTCGCCGGCCTAGTAACGGTAGTGGTCGGGCTTGTACGGGCCCTCGACGGGCACGCCGATGTAGGCGGCCTGCTCGTCGCTCAGCTTCGTGAGCTTCACGCCGAGGGCGTCGAGGTGCAGCCGGGCGACCTTCTCGTCGAGGTGCTTGGGCAGCACGTACACGCGCTTCTCGTACTCATAGTTCTTTGTGAACAGCTCGATCTGGGCGATCGTCTGGTTGGAGAACGAGTTGCTCATCACGAACGACGGATGTCCCGTCGCGTTGCCGAGGTTCAGCAGGCGCCCCTCGGAGAGCATGATGATCGCATGACCGTCCGAGAAGACCCACTTGTCGACCTGCGGCTTGATGTTCACGCGCTCGATCCCCGGGATGCTCCCCAGGCCGGCGATGTCGATCTCGTTGTCGAAGTGCCCGATGTTGCCGACGATCGCCTGATGCTTCATCCGCTGCATCTGCGCGGCGGTGATGATGTCCTTGTTGCCGGTCGTCGTGATGAAGATGTCGGCGCTCTCGAGCACGTCCTCGAGGGTCTTCACCTCGTAGCCCTGCATCGCCGCCTGCAG
>DASXMO010000127.1:0-4973 GCA_036495605.1 Solirubrobacteraceae bacterium | reverse complement strand
CTCACGGACGATGTTGAGCACGTTGAGCAGCTCCATCGTGCCCTCGACCGCGGAGTGACTCGCGAGGATCTGCTCCACCAGCGTCGAGCCTGACCGCGGCAGGCCGACGATGAAGATCGGCGCGGGGCTCCGGTCACCGCCGCCGCGATGTGCGGCGAAGAACGCCGCGCTGAAAGACGCGCGGATGCGCGCACAGCGGTGCTCGAACTGCGCGATGTCGAACGGCGCCTCGCGGCGGCGCAGCTTCGCGCCGCGGGCGTAGTAGGCAAACGCCTCCTCGTATTGCTGGCGCTGCTCGAAAGCCTTGCCGAGCGCGAAATGAAGCTGCGCTTCGTTCGAAGGGCTGCGCGGCTCGGAGGCGATCAGCCGGCGCATGGCCGAGACCTCCTCGTCGCTGAAAGCGTAGTTCTTGAGATCCGCCAGGCTCCAGTACGCCTCCGCCCGCCCGGGGTCCATCATGAGTGCCGCTTTGTACGAAGCCTCACTCTCTGCGCGTCGCCCGAGTGTCTTCTGCAGATGACCGATCGACATCCGCAAGCCCGCCTCCTGCGGCCGCAGCTGCAGCGCGCGCTCGTAGGCCTCGATCGCCTCCGTCTGCCGCATGAGCCGGATCGCAACGCCGGCGGCGGTCACCCAGGTCTGTGGGCTCCGGGGCTCGACGCGTGCGAGGTAACGTGTGGCGGCCTCGGCCTCGATGAGGCGCCCCAGACCTGAGAGTGTCGGGGCGAGTCCCCGGTAGGCGAGCGGCAGGTGCTCAGACTGCCGCAGAGCGTGACGCAGCAGCCGCTCGGCGTCGCGCGGCACATCGGCCGCCAGCGACAGCGCCGCCACCCCGCATAGCGCGGCCGCATGGCTCGGGTCGCGTGTCAGGACCTCACGAAACAACTCCTCGGATCTCCGATGGTCGCCCTCGACAAGTGCCGCGGTAGCTGCCTCGATGCGCGCCCGCTCCGGATCGGTGAGCCGCGCGCGCTCGAAGGCGGTGCGCGCATCGTCGTACTGACCCAGATCGACCAATACGTCGCCGTAGGCGAGCCAGGCGCGATGATGGTGCGGGAGCTCCTCCAGCACGCGCCGCACTTCCTCGCGCGCCAGCGCAGTGCGTCCCGCCCGACGCAAGGCGCGGGCGAGATCGACCCGCGCTTCGGCGAAACCGGGAGCGCTCTGCAGCGCGCGCTCGAGCAATGCGACGCTCTCCTCGATCCGGGACTGATCGAGCAGCGCCGCACCGAGCAGCCAGAGACAATCGACCTCACCCGGAAACTCGGCCTGAAGCGCCCGCAGCCCCTTCTCCGCGGAGGCTGCCTGCCCGACGCGCAGCATGGCCTGCGCGCGGCGGAGGCGCTCCCGGAAGGCGGCTCGTGCGTTGGTGGGTGCCATGATGTCGTTCGCTCTCGATGCGTAGTCTGCTACGTCCACTCGTGCTCACGCTACACTCCCGACCGTTTGGCCCGACTGCGGACCTGGAGCGAAGCCCGATGCACCACCGACGCCCGCTGCCGATTCTCGCTCTCGCCGTTTTCACCGTCTTGGGGACTCTTCCGGCGGCGCACGCCGGCCGTGCCCTCGAGCCCGAGGACTGGTACCGCTTCAAGGCGGTCTCGGATCTCGTAATCGCGCCCGATGGCACTGCGGTCGCCTATATCGTGACCCGCTATGACAAGGCCTCGGACGAGCGCCGCGGGGCTCTGTGGCTCGCCGCCTGGAACGGGAAAGAGAGCCTGCAGCTCACGCGCGGTCAGAGCGTGAGCGTGCCGCGCTTCAGTCCCGACGGACGCTATCTCAGCTTCCTCTCGGCGCGTCCTGGAGACAGCTCGACGCAGCTCTGGCTCCTCGATCGCCGCGGGGGCGAACCGCGTCAGCTGACTCATGTTCCAGGCGAGATCACCGATTACGCCTGGTCGCGCGATGGTGCCCGGATGGTGCTGGTAGTGCGCGCCGCGGAGGGCGCCGGCGAGGAGGGCGAGGCCCATCCGCCAAAACCTCTGGTCATCGACTCGTTGCTCTTCAAGCAGGACACGGAAGGGTATCTCACCGACGGCTCGCGCACTCACCTCTACCTCCTCGCGGTCGGGAACGGGGCCTGCCAGGCTCTTGCGGCGGATCCGGCGAGCTCGGACTCGCTGCCCGCTTTCTCTCCGGATGGAGGGCAGATCGCCTACGTCAGCCATAGGCGCGACACGCCGCAGCAACTCGGCGTCGACCAGATCGAGCTCGTGGCCGCGACTCCGGGCGCGAAGCCGCGGCGACTACTCACCACTTGGTCGCCCAATCAGCAGCATCTCGAGTGGACTCCCGACGGCACGCGACTCGTCTTTCTGCTTGGCGCAGTGCCGAAGTACACCGCCTACATTTTGGACGCGCTGGCAGTAGCGGAGGTGCCCTCGGGACGCATGCACACCCTCAGCGGCGCTCTCGACCGCGCCGCTGTCTCGCCCACCATCACCACCGACGGCCGGGCGATCGAGTTCGCGGTCGAGGACGACGGCCACCAGTATGCGGCCAAGGTACCCCTCGAGGGCGGCGAGATCACGCGGCTCGCCAACCGCGTCGTCGTCACTGAGCTTGCCGCGGCCGCCGGACATACCGCCGTGCTCGCCTCGAGCGATCGCTCACCCGTCGAAGTTTATGCGCTCGAGTCGGGGAAGCTGCCGCCGCTCTCCGCGCAGAACCGCGCGCTGTTCGCCGAGCTGACACTCGGTACGGTGGATGATATTGCCTTCCGTAGCAGGGACGGCACGGAGATCCATGGGCAGGTGGTGAAACCGCCGGGCTACGTGGCCGGCCGACCCTACCCGACGATAGTCTGGATCCACGGCGGACCTAACGGCCAGGACGATCACTCCCTCGAGCTCGAGGGCTATGGGCCCCAGCTGGAGCGGCAGTTGTTCGCGACGCACGGCTTCGTCGTGCTCGCCATCAACTACCGCGGCAGCAGCGGCCGCGGCGTGAAGTTCGCGCGCAGCATTTTTGCCGACTGGGGAGACAAGGAGGTGCAGGACCTCGAAGCGGGCGCCGACTATGCGGTCGCGCAGGGCTGGGCCGATCCGCGGCGGCTGGGCGTTGGCGGTTGGAGCTACGGGGGACTGCTCACCGACTATCTCATCGCTTCGACGACGCGTTTCAAAGCCGCGATCAGCGGTGCCGGCAGCGGTAACCAGACCGCGATGTACGGCGTCGACCAGTACGTTTTGGAATATAACGCCGAGATGGGGCCGCCCTGGCGGACGACATCGCGATGGCTCGGGGTTTCCTATCCGTTCTTCCATGCCGACCGGATCCGCACACCGACACTCTTCCTCGGCGGCGACAAGGACTTCAACGTTCCCCTGGCCGGTGGGGAGCAGATGTACGAGGCTTTGCGCACGCTAGGCGTGCCGACGGAGCTCATCGTCTATCCGGGCGAATATCACGTGCTGAGCCGACCGAGCTTTCTCGTCGATCGCTTCGCGCGCTATCTCGATTGGATGGCGAAGTACCTGAAGACCGGGTCCTGAAGGGGTACGCCCATGTTCAGATGGCTGTCGAAACTGGTGTTGCTCGCGGCCTCTGTGGGTGCGATCGCGCACGCGCAGACCGTGCCCGATCCACACGCGCCGGACACCGCCGACCTCGGCTCGACCGCAGCGATCGCTGCGGCAACGACCGACGCGCGCTTTACCTCCCCGCTTGTCGATTATGTACCGCGGTCCGAGAACGTGCCGTCGCCGCGGAAGTTCTTTCACCGCATCATGGGCGCGCCCGGCGAGCTGCTCGACTCCGAGCAGGCCTACACCTATGCGCGAGCGCTCGCCGCCGCCTCGCCGCGCGTGCGCGTGTTCACGCTAGGCCGCTCGGAGGAGGGGCGCGATATCATCCTGATTGCCATCGCGGACCGGGCCGGCATTGGCGGCCTCGATCGCCTGAAGGCCGAGAACGCGGCGCTCGCCGATCCGCGCAAAGTCGATGCGGTCGAGGCCGAACGACTGATCGCGAGCTCGCGACCGTTTTATTACATCAACGCAGCGCTCCATTCGGACGAGACCGCCTCCACCGAGGCGGTGCTCGAGCTTGCCTATCGGCTCGCGGTCTCGGAGACGCCGATGATCCGCCGCATCCGCGCGAATACGGTCGTACTCATCAACCCGGTATCGAATCCGGACGGCCGCGACAAGCAGGTCGAATGGTTCTATGAATACCTGAAGGGCAAGACCGATCTGGCAACGCTTCCCCGCCAGGCGCCCCCCTACTGGGCGAAGTACGTCTACGTCGACATCAACCGCGACGCGCATCAGCTGACACAATCGCCGTTCAAAGCGGTCGCGAAAGTGTTCTTCGAGTATCACCCGGTGGTGATCCACGACCTGCACGAAAGCGAGCCGCTGCTGATGGCCTGGAACGGAACCGGGCCATACAACCCGCACATCGACCCGCTGACCTACGGCGAGTTCCTCGCGCTCGGCTTCGACGAGGTCGAGCGGATGAGCGGGTTCGGTATGCCGGGAGTCGCGACCTGGAATTTCGGCGAGGCGTTCTCGCACCTCTACCTCGACTCGATCGCGATGAACCACAACGCGACCGGTAGAGGTTATGAGGCTTTCGGCAACGGCACGGCCGAGACGCTTGTGCAGACGTTGTCTCCTGACGATACGACGCGGGAATGGTGGCGACCGCTGCCCGGGCCGAAAGGCCCGTTTCGCTGGTCGATGCGCGACACGCTGAACTATGAGGAGACCGGTCTTCTCATCGCGCTCGATGAGGTCGCGGGACGGCCGCGCGATTTCCTGCACGACTTCTACGAAAAGGGCCGGCACAGCTGGCAGGCGGGCCTCAACGAGCCGCCGTACGGCTTCTTGATCCCGCGCGATCAGGGCGACCCGCTGCGGGTCGCGCAGATGATCGAGCGGCTGCAGGCGCAGCACATCGAAGTCTCGGTCGCGACCGCCCCGATCGTTGTCACCGAGGGTCGTTTTCCGGCGGGCACGTATGTCGTG
>DASXMO010000126.1:0-33105 GCA_036495605.1 Solirubrobacteraceae bacterium | reverse complement strand
CATGCGCCAACGGTATGACGAGCCGCATGCGGCTCGTCACGATCCCGTACATGTACGGGATCGCCGGGCGGCGTATACGCCGCCCGGGACAGCATCAGCTTTTTTCAAAGCATGCCCGCCGTCCAGCCGCGCCCGTGGATTCTGACGCGGCGGAACCCAGACGCCAGTCGCCTGCACCTCATGCGGCCGAGGCCGTCGCGCGGGGCTCTAACGCCAGGGCCTGCTCGATCAGCTCCCGCACGGCACTCCCCGCTCCGAGCTCGATCGCGCGCCGGAAGGCCTGCAACGCGCCCTCGCGGTCGGCCAGGCGCAGGCGCAGGCGGCCGAGTCGCTCCCATGCGCCCGCGTCGGCCGGGCCTCGCTTGGCGGCTCGGCTGGCGGCCTCCTCAGCGAGGTCGATCGCGCCCATGTCCTCGTAGATGCGCGCGGCGAAGCGATGCGCGGCGGGACGATCGCCATCGGCGCGGGCCCAGTCGCGCACCGCGCGGGCGGCCGCCTCGAGGTTGCCGGCCTGCCAGAACGCGAGCGTCATCAACCGCAGCACGGCCACATTGCGCGGTTCGGCGTCGCGCGCGTAGATCAACCGCTGCGCGGCCAGCTCGAACTCGCCGTCGGCCATCGCGCGCTGGGCGGCGATCAGGAAGCGCTCGACGCGCTCGGAGGCGGGGTCGGGTTTGGAGAAGTCGACGAACTTCATGCTGCCCGCGGGCAGCGTGCGGATGCCGTGGCTGAACTTCACGCGCGCCCACTGCTGGACCTCTTCGCCGGGGTGCTCGGGGTTGGTGAAGTAGATCCCCGCGACCGTGCCCACGCCCCACTCCGGGTAGGACTCACAGCGCGCGTAGCGGTGCACGACCGAGTGGTCGGGGACGCGGCTGCCGAAGGGGTCGTTTTCGGCGCGGTCCTTCGCTGCGGCGCGGGCGCGCTGCTCGGCCTCATACGCGCGCCGGCCGGCCTCTTCGCGCTCGCGGCGGGCGGCGGCGGCGCTGACTTTGACGGCGTTCGCCGAGACCTTCCCGCCGCGCGAACCCTCCGCCAGGCGCTCGAGCTGATCGGCGGCCTCGTTGATCGCCTTCAGGTGGCGCTCGTGCTCGTACTGGCGCCCGGCCGGCGCGATGTCTGGGTGCCAGCGCTTGGCCATGCGCCGGCGCGCGAGCTGCACGTCGCGCTTGTCGAACGGCGGCTCTAGCTCCAGCAGGAGCAGGTGCTGCTCGACGTCGAGGACGGTCGTGGGCATGACCACGAAACGTTAGCGGGGTTCCACGCCCTATCCTGCGAGCGAATGTCCTCGCAGTACATCTTCACGATGCACCGGCTCTCGAAGCTGCACCCGCCGAACAAGACGGTGCTCGACGACATCACCCTGGCCTTCTATCCGGGTGCGAAGATCGGCGTGCTCGGCTACAACGGCGCGGGCAAGTCGACGCTCCTGCGGATCATGGCCGGAGTCGATCAGGAGTACCGCGGAGAGGCGCAGCTCGCGCCGGGCGCGAGCGTGGGGATGCTCGAGCAGGAGCCCCATCTGGATGAGTCGAAGGACGTCAAGGGCAACGTCGAGGACGGCGTCGCCGAGACGAAGGCGCTGCTCGATCGCTTCAACGAGCTGGCGGCCAACTATTCGGATGAGACCGCCGAGGAGTTCGGTCGCGTGCAGGCGCAGATCGAAGCGGCAGACGCGTGGAACCTCGACACGCAGCTCGAATACGCGATGGACGCGCTGCGCCTGCCTCCGCCGGACGCCGATGTGAGCACGCTCTCCGGCGGCGAGCGCCGGCGCGTGGCGCTGTGCCGGCTGCTGCTCTCCGCGCCCAACCTGCTGCTGCTGGACGAGCCCACGAACCACCTCGACGCCGAGTCGGTGGCGTGGCTCGAGCAGCACCTGTCCGAGTACAAGGGCGCGATCGTCGCGGTCACGCACGATCGCTACTTCCTCGACAACGTCGCCGGCTGGATCCTCGAGCTCGACCGCGGCAAGGGCATCCCCTACGAGGGCAACTACTCGAGCTGGCTCGAGCAGAAGCAGACGCGCATGACTCAGGAAGAGCGCGCGGAAAAGGGGCGCGAACGCACGATCGCGGCGGAGCTCGAATGGGTGCGCACGAACCCGAAGGGCAAACGCACCAAGTCGAAGGCGCGCCTGGCGCGCTACGAGGAGCTGATCGCCGAGGAGCGCAACGTGAAGTTGGAGGACGTCCAGATCCACATCCCGCCGGGCCCGCGCCTGGGCGAGCAGGTTCTGCGCGCGAACGACCTGCGCAAGGGCTTCGGCGAGAAGCTCCTGATCGAGGACCTCACATTCGACCTGCCGCGCGCCGGCATCATCGGCGTGATCGGCGCCAACGGCGCGGGTAAGACGACGCTGTTCCGGATGATCACCGGCGAGGAGTCTCCCGACGGGGGCACGCTTGAGCTGGGCGAGTCGGTGCAGCTAGCCTACGTCGATCAGTCGCGCGACGCGCTCGACCCGGCGAAGAGCGTGTGGGAGGAGATCTCAGAAGGCTACGAGCACATCAAGGTCGGCGAGCGCGAGGTCAACTCGCGCCAATACACCGCGGGCTTCAACTTCAAGGGCTCGGGCCAGCAGGCGAAGATCGGCAGCCTCTCCGGCGGCGAGCGCAATCGCGTGCACCTCGCGAAGCTGCTGCGCAGCGGCGGCAACCTGCTGCTGCTGGACGAGCCCACGAACGACCTCGACGTGGACACGCTGCGCGCGCTCGAGAACGCGCTGCTCGAATTCCCGGGCTGCGCGGTGGTGATCTCGCACGATCGCTGGTTCCTCGACCGCATCGCCACGCACGTGCTCGCCTTCGAAGGCGACTCGCAGGTGAGGTGGTTCGAGGGCAACTTCGAGGCCTACGAGGAGCACCGCCGCGAGGTGCTGGGTGCGGCCGCCGACAGGCCGCACCGCATCACCTACAAGCGGCTCGTGCGAGGCTAAGCGGACCTTGAGTCCGGGGTGTGCCCGCGGTAAAAATGTCTATAGCCGCGCTCGACCCGGTGTTGGTCGCGCTCGATCCCGACGGCACGATCCGAGTAAGCTCCGTTTCGCGACGGGACTCATCAAACTCGGGATCAAGGAGACTGGCGATGGCTGACTACACGAGCAAGCAGATCGACGAGATGGAGGGCGCGTTCGGCGGCGGTCTAAAGAAGGCCCGCGCAGAGCTCGGCGTGGCGTCGTTTGGCATGCAGGTGGTGGACCTGCCCCCGAACTACACCGACTACCCCGAACACGACCACGAGGGTGATGGCCAGGAGGAGGTCTACTCGGTCATGCGCGGCTCCGGCGAGATCGACGTCGAAGGCGAGCGCATCCCGCTGAACCCCGACGTGCTCGTACGCGTGGGTCCCGCCACCAAGCGCAAGATCTACTCCGGCCCCGAGGGTCTGCGCCTGCTCGCACTGGGCGGAACGCCCGGCACGGCCTATGAGGCGGCGGAGTTCACCGAATTGACCAGCGCCTAGGGGAGTAGCCGCCCGATCCACGCTTAGCGTGTGAAAGCCTGATCGCCGTCCATCCGCAGTACCGCGGCGGCGATCAGGCGGGCGGCGGCGTGCACGTCGTCGAGCTGCACGAGCTCGACGGGCGAGTGCATGTAGCGCAGCGGAATCGACACGAGCGCCGTCGGCACCCCCGCGCGGGAGAGGTGGACGGCGTCGGCGTCGGTGCCGGTAGCGCGCGCGGAGGCCTCGACGGTGAACGGGATCTGCTCCTCGGTGGCCGTCTCATAGAGCAGCTCGAACAGCCGCGGGTGGATGGTCGAGCCGCGGGTGACCACGGGACCGGAGCCCAGGGGATGCTTGCCGAGCTCCTTGATCTCGATGCCCGGCGCGTCGGTGGCGTGGGTGACGTCGATCACGATCGCCGCGTCGGGCGCAATCGCGAACGTGGAGGTGCGCGAGCCGCCGAAGGTGATCTCCTCCTGGGCGACCGCCACGGCGTTGACCTCCCAGGCGGCGCCGCCTGCCTCGGACACGAGCCGCGCGGCCTCCAGCGCGACGAACGAGCCGATGCGGTTGTCGAGCGCGCGCGAGACCAGCCGCCCGCCGAGCAGGCCGACCGGATCGGCGTCGATCACAGCAACGTCGCCGATGCGCACGTACTCGCGCGCCTGCTCGCCGTTTGAGGCGCCGATGTCGATGTGCAGCTCGCGAATCTCTGCGACCTTCTTGCGATCCTCCTCGCGCAGCAGGTGGATCGGCTTCTTGCCGACGACGCCCCGCACCACGCCCTCGCGCGTTGACAGGGCGACGCGCTGGCCGACGAGGATCTGTGCATCCCAGCCGCCGACGGGCGCGAACCACAGATAACCCTCGTCGTCGATGTGCGTGACGATCAACCCGATCTCATCGATGTGGCCCATCACGAGCATCCGGCGCGGCGGCTCGCCCGAGCCGTGCTTCGCGGAGACCCGCGCGAGCGGCGTGCCGAGCACGTCGCTGCTCACCTCCGCAAACGCACCCGCCGCCTCGCACCAGACCGCGGCCGGGTCGCTCTCATAGCCCGAGGGGCCGCGCGCGCGGAGCAGGTCGAGCAGCAGTCTCGGGGCGCCGTTCGTGCTGTCGGTGTCGTTTTTCGCTGCGCCGCTCATGCCGCGAGCAACTGTCGCAGAACGAACCGCAAGATGCCGCCGTGACGATAGTACTCAGCCTCGCGAGGCGTATCGATGCGCACGCGCGCCTGCAACGAGATCGCGTCCTCTCCGTCGCGCTCGGCCCTGACCGCCACCGTCTGGGCGCCCTCGTCCTTCTCGATCGCCGCAAGTGCGGTCGCGATGCCCTCGATCGAGAAGACCTCCTCGCCGCTCAACCCGAGCGACCCCGCGCTCTCGCCGTCGGGGAACTGCAAAGGCAGCACGCCCATGCCGACGAGGTTCGAGCGATGGATACGCTCGAAGCTCTGCGCGATCACCGCGCGCACGCCGAGCAGCTTCGTGCCCTTCGCGGCCCAGTCGCGCGAGGAGCCCGAGCCGTACTCCTCGCCGGCGAGCACCAGCAGCGGGACGTCTTCCTGTGCGTAGCGCATCGCCGCGTCATAGATCGAGGTCTCCTCAGCGACCAGCGGCTGCCCCGCGTCCGCGGGCGCTCGCAGATGGCGCGTGACGCCACCCTCGGTGCCCGGCGCCAACTGGTTGCGCAGGCGGATGTTCGCGAACGTGCCGCGCATCATCACCTCGTGGTTGCCGCGGCGCGAGCCATAGGAGTTGAACTCGCGCGGCGCCACGCCCTGCTCCTGCAGGTAGGCGCCGGCGGGCCCGTCGCGCTTGATCGCGCCGGCCGGAGAGATGTGATCGGTGGTGACGCTGTCGCCGAGCTTCGCGAGCACGCGTGCGCCCGCCAACTCCTCGACGGGCTGCGGCTCGGCGGGCATCCCCTCGAAGTAGGGGGGCAGGCGCACGTAGGTGGACCGCTCGTCCCACTCAAAGCGCTCGCCCTCGGGTACATCGAGCGAGTTCCAGCGCTCGTCGCCGGCGAACACCTCGCCGTAGCTCTTGCGGAACATATCCGCCTGCACGGCCTCGGCGACCGTCTTTGCGATCTCCTGCTCGGAGGGCCAGATGTCGTGCAGGTAGACATCCTGGCCCTGCCCGTCTTGGCCGAGCGGATCGTGGATCAGGTCGATGTCCATCGTGCCCGCCAGTGCATACGCGACGCACAGCGGCGGTGAGGCGAGGTAGTTCATCTTCACGTCGGGGTTGATGCGGCCCTCGAAGTTGCGGTTGCCCGAGAGCACCGACACGACCGCCAGATCGGCCTCCTCGACGGCCGCCGAGATCTCCTGCTCGAGCGGCCCCGAGTTGCCGATGCAGGTCGTGCAGCCGTAGCCGACGAGGTTGAAGCCGAGCTGCTCCAGCGGCTCGGTCAGTCCGGCGCGGTCGAGGTATTCGGTGACGACCTTCGAGCCCGGCGCCAGCGAGGTCTTGACCCAGGGCTTACTCTGCAGACCGCGCGCGAGGGCGTTGCGCGCGAGGATCCCCGCGCCGACCATCACGGACGGGTTGGAGGTGTTCGTGCAACTGGTTATCGCCGCGATCACCACGTGGCCGTGATCCAGCTCGAAGGTCTCGCCGTCCACGGTCACGCTCGTGGCCGTGCCGTTGTGCGGGAGCGCCGCGGAGGTGCCGCCCTCGGGCAGCTGCGGCTGGGAGACCCCCAGCCTCGACGGCACGTGACCGGGCTCGTTGGCGGGCGGATCGGACGCAGGGTAGGACTCGGCGACCGCCTCGTCCTGAGCGTCGGCCTGATCGCCGTCGCTGGGCACGTAATCGCGTAGCGCCTCCTGGAAGATCGCCTGCGATTGGCTCAGCGCGACGCGATCTTGCGGGCGCTTGGGCCCGGCGAGGCTCGGCTCGACGCTCGCGAGGTCGAGCTCGATCTCATCGGAGAAGGTCGGTTTCTCGGATTGCTCGTCGTGCCACAGGCCCTGCTCCCTCGCGTAGGCCTCGACGAGCGCGATCTGCTCTGACGGGCGGCCGGAAAGCTCGAGATAGGTGATCGTCTCCGAGTCGATCGGGAAGATCGCGCAGGTGGAGCCGAACTCGGGCGACATGTTGCCGATCGTCGCGCGGTCGGCCAGCGGCAGGCCCGCGAGCCCGGCGCCGTAGAACTCCACGAACTTGCCCACCACCCCGCGCTCGCGCAGCATCTCGGTGACTGTCAGCACGAGGTCGGTCGCGGTGGCGCCCTCGGGAAGCTCCCCGTACAGGCGAAAGCCGAGGACCTGCGGAATCAGCATCGACATCGGCTGACCGAGCATCGCCGCCTCGGCCTCGATCCCGCCCACGCCCCAGCCGAGCACGCCCAGCCCGTTGACCATCGTCGTGTGCGAGTCGGTGCCCACGAGCGTGTCGGGATACGCCTGGGTTGGGAGGGAACCCGATCGTTCGTTCGGGAAGACGACGCGCGCGAGGTACTCGAGGTTGACCTGATGCACGATGCCCGTGTCGGGCGGGACCACGGAGAAGTCATCGAAGGCCCCCTGGCCCCAGCGCAGGAACGAGTAGCGCTCCTGGTTTCGCTCGAACTCGCGCTCGGCGTTCACACGAAAGGCATCGCGCGTGCCGAACGCGTCGACCTGCACGGAGTGGTCGATCACGAGCTCCGCCGGCACGAGCGGGTTGATCTTCGTCGCATCGCCGCCCATCCGCGCGATCGCATCGCGCATCGCCGCGAGGTCCACCACGGCGGGCACGCCCGTGAAGTCCTGCATCAGCACGCGCGCGGGCGTGAAGGCGATCTCCTTGCTCGGCTGTGCCTTCGCGTCCCACGAGGCAAGCGCCTCGATGTCGGCCGCGACGACCGAGCCGTTGCCCTCGGTACGCAGCAGGTTCTCGAGCAGGATCTTCAGCGAGAACGGCAGCCGCGCGACGTCAAACCGCGCCTGCAGCGCATCGAGGCGATAGATCTCATAGGCGCGGCCGCCGACCTCGAGGGTGGCGCGCGCACCAAAGCTGTTCTCCGACATATGTCTCCAAGGTCGCTCTTACGGGGATACCCCAAACCAGTCTCGCAGACACTGCGCGGAGCTACCGGCTCCCGCCGGCCCTGAGCCGCGATCGCCTACGGCCCCGCGGATGGTCGGCGACTATCATCCCCGACCGATGACCACGGTCAAAACCCGCGTGGCGGGGCTGCTGCCGCCGCGTGTCAAGAGCGCGATCCTGGAAGGAATGCTTCGCGCGACCGTCTCCTGGCGGTTGATTCGCCGCCAGCGCTCGAAGTTCGTCTCCGGCTACCTGGCGGGCCTGCGCGGCATCGAGATCGGCGCGAGCAGCCACAACCGCTTCTACCTCGACGCGATCAACGTGGATCGTTTCGGCGGTAACGACACCGTGTACAAGCGCGAGGAGCGCCGACTCGTCATGCACGCGGTGAAGGTCGATGTCGTGGCCCCCGGCGATGAGCTGCCTTTCGCGGACGACTCCTATGACTTCGTGTTCTCCTCACACGTGATCGAGCACTTTCCCGACCCGATCAAGGCGCTGTATGAGTGGATTCGCGTCGCGCGTCGCTATGTGGTGGTGATCGCGCCGCATCGCGAGCGCACATTCGATATCGACAATCCGCTCACCCCCGCGACCGAGCTGATCGAGCGCCACCGCAGCGGCTTCACCTCCGAGGTCGATCGGCACTGGAGCGTGTGGACGTGCGAGAGCTTCCTCGAGCTGTGCGAGACGTGCGGCCTGCGGGTGATCGATCGCCAGGACCCCGACGACAAGGTCGGCAACGGGTTCACCGTCGTGATCGACGCCGCTGGCTCGCAAGCCCGAATCGGTTAATTCCAGCGCCAGCACACAACGACGACGACCCCGGATCGCTCCGGGGTCGTCGCACTCGTTCCCTGGGGAGGGAACCGCGACGGGCCCGCCACGTATGTGCGGCGCTGCACTCAGATGGCGCCGACAAGCTCGGCTGCTGTCAATCCCCGACTCAGGAACGCGGATCACAATTGACGCTCCGGCCCTCACCTCCAGCGGGCCTGCGGCGACGCCGGAGTATTTCACTGCACTGCTATTCGCAGCTGGCCGCCGAGCGGATCAGTGGACGGGAGATTTACGTGAAATTCAACGCACCGAGGCGCGCGTGACGCGGCCCTTGCCCTGGCGCTTTGAGCGCAGCAGGGCGGCATCGCAGGCCTGCAGGAGCGCGTCCGCGTCCATCGGCGAGCTCCACTGGGCGACGCCGATCGAGGCGCCGACACTGGGGTCGATCTCGCGTGAGGGAAGGCTCTGCAGGCGCACCAGCGCACGCGAGGCCGCCGCGGCGGTGGCGTCCAGGTCGGCGTTGGGCAGGATCACCACGAACTCGTCGCCGCCGTAGCGGGCGACACGATCGAACGCGCGGAACTCCCCGACGAGCGCCTGTCCGACCTCGCGCAGGACCGTGTCGCCGGCCTGATGGCCGTGGCGGTCGTTGACGAGCTTGAAGTTGTCGAGGTCGATCAGCATCGCCGAGAGCGGAGCGCCGGTGCGCAGCGCGCGCCCGATCTCCTCGTGCAGGCGCCGGCGCATCCCGCGATGGTTCATGCAGCCGGTGACGGCGTCGGTTCCAGCCTCGGCGCGGGCGCGCACGAGCGCAAGCGCGGTGGCGGCCTGGTCGGCAAGCGTAGTGGCCAGCTCGATCGCGTGCTCGTCGTAGGCCTCGTCGAGCTCGCGACGCACTAGCACCACAACCGCCTCAACCTCACCGCGAACCGCGACGGGCAGCAGCAGCGCGCAGTGAGCGTCGCCGGTGGCCACCAGCCGCGGCAACGAGGCCTGCAGCTCGCGGTGCTCGGCCGCGAGGAAGCTACGCGCGGTGTTGGCAACCCAGCTGATGCCCGCGGGACGCTCGGAGCGAGGCGCCAGATAACTGAGACGCCCGTCGCCTTCGAACAGGTACACGACCACCGACTCCTCCTCGGCCGGAGGCCTGCGCAGGTGGTGGACGTGCACCTCCTCGGCTCCAGGCGCCAGCAGCAGCTCTCGCGCGAGGCCTCTGAAGATGTGCTCGCCGTCGCCGGCGCCGTCGGCGAGCAAGGTCAGTCGCCGCACGCCCGCAAGCATCGGATCGGCGCGCGACGAATCCGGTCGCGCAGGCTGCTCGAAGGTATCCGTACCCGTACCGCCCACACCTTGAATGTAGCGGTTCCGCCGACAAAGGGTCGCAACTCACCTGGCCGGATCTACATCGGAGGCCCTAACGGAGCCTCGCCGAGGTCCTCGCAACGGACCCCGGTGCACCGCGCTGGGCGGGCGTGAACACCACACGTGCCCGCACCGCCAGCCCCCGGCGCCGACCGAGCGCGCGCCGCCGCCCAGCCGCGGAGAGGGAGGTCACGAGTGTGAACGTCGAGGCCTTGCGCAGGCGCCGGCGGACCGTCTTGAGATACTTGCCTCCGAGGCTGACGCGTCCGGCGGAAAGCGTTCTGATCTTCACGAACAGTTTGTGGCCGCGTACGCGGCGACTGATGATCTTCACACCGCATCCGGGCGCGGAGATCCTCGTCTTCTGCTTGATCTGCGCGCCGCTCTGCGCGGTGATGATCGTGGGCATGAACAGTTTGACCGCGCACAGGTTGCCGTTGGCGCTGAGCGCAGAGTTGCGCCCGAGAGGGAGGTTCAGATCGAAGCTCGACACGGGCACGTCGGGGACCGCGGCGAAGGTCGATGTGGTTATCCCTTTTTTGATGTCCGTGTTTCCGACGACTATCACCCGCAGGTTGTCGCCTTCGAGGACCAGATCAAGATCCGGGAAGGCGGCACCGCCGTGTGAGACCAGGTAGGCCGAGCCTTTCAGCGGGTTCGGCAGCACGGGGGTGACCACCGTGGCGTTACCCACTTCTGCTCCAAGTGGACGACAGGCGGTCGGGCTGACAGCGAACGTGGCGGCTGGACAGGCTTTCTGCAACGTCGTCAGACGCGCCGGCAACTGTGGCGGCAGCTGCGCGAACACGGATTTGATGTTCGCCTCATGGCCCGGTTGGGTGAGGTCCACACGCAGACTCGCACCGCTGAGTTTCGATGTCTTCGCGCTAGTCGTCGCCTTCAGCGAAGGTTTGAACGCGAGCGCGCCGCAGCCCGTCACCTGAAACGGACTCGATACGTTCTCGGAGCCGTTGAACGTGGACGTCAGAGCCGAATCGGTGCTGAGCGGCCCGCAGTTGGTGGGGTTGAAGAGGAAGTTCGGGCGCGTGACGGCGACGCTGAGGCTCCTCAGCCGCAGCGGCACGCCCTTGACGATCGTCGGCAGCGCGCTGGTCGCGATCACCCTGCCGGTGTACTGATCGACCCCGATCGCCACCCGAGTCACGACACAGTCGCACGCGCCGCTGCCGAGATCGAACGGCCCTGCCGCCGCGGGAACAGGGATCGACAGCCCATAGGGAGCGCCGTTGTAAGGGCCGGTCAGATAGACCTGCCCAGCGAATTCGTACGGTTCGGAGCCGGCGCCGACGTTGACCTTCGCTTCGCCGATCTTGCTGCTCGCGGGGCACCTCCCCTCCTGGGCCTGGGGTTCACCGCACAGCGGCACCGAGGGGATCGCACCGAGCAGGCCCGCCGGCAGGACGCTCGTCAGCCGCGACAGGTACTGCTGGCCGTCTTCGCGGTTCAGGTTGAACGTGTATGAGGTGTAGGCACCTGCATTGGACGATGAGTCGTGCGTGCTCTGCGCGAGCGAGAACGGGAGCGAGGCGGCACATCCGGTCGTGGTGAAGGGCGTGGAACTCGTCGCAGTGGCGAGTCCTGTGTATGGAGTGAACAGGGCTTCAACCGAAGCGTTTCCACAGATAAGGGGATTGGCCAGGGGCGCGCGCTCACCGTCGTTTAGCGTTAGCGCCAGTTCGCTGAACGGCAGCTGGGGATTATCCTTGAACGACGCTTCCAGTCTGCCTGTGCTGCGATTCGCTTCCACGAGCCCCTGCAGCTTCACCGAGACTCCATAGACGCTCTCGGCATCGAGGTAGATGGTGAAAGGGGGTTCGGTGATCGGACCCGCGCCAGGATTCCCCAGATAGGCACTGCCGGCGAGCGTGCCGGGCGGGAGATCGGTTTCGATGGTAACCGTCCCGATCTTCGAGCCGGCTGGGCAGTTAGCCGGTTCCGCGCTGCCGATCGCGATCTGGGCGGGCGTGCAGGCTTCGAGGCCGTGCGCCGCGGAGGGATTGAGCGTCATGCCTTCGGGGAAGCTCACATGCGCGTCTTTGATGTCGGCGGTGTTGATTTCTTCTTCGTGCACTTTCTGTGAGACCTTGACCAGCGTGGTCGCACCGTCGGGCTGATCCGAGACGCTCGCCTTGGCCGTGACTTCGGCAGTCGGCGCGAACGGAACCTTGCCGCAGCCTTCGATCCCCACTGGCGGATGGGTGGCGGTCGAGGAGACTTCCTTGTTGTAGGATTCGACTTCCAGGTAGGAGGTGGTCGTTCCCGAGCAGATGCTCGGCAGCGTCAGGAAGTTCCCCTCTCCCGCCCTGCCTTCGAACAGCAGCTTCGACTTGACCACCGCGATCGGCACTTTCACCCCCAGCATTTCGCCTTCCTTGGGGATGTTGTCGATTTCGAAATACTCGTGATAGTCCCCAGACGGGACTCCTCGTGCCGCCAGCACTGCTTCGTGGGCATCGCTGACGTGGCCCTCGAGGAAAATATGAACGTCGACGAGCGGTTCGAGGCCTGTATTGATGCCGAACAGCAAGGGTAGTCCGGGACGTTTTTGCAGGTTGTAGACGGTGCCGGGAATGTTGATGACCGTGAGCAGAACGTGGGCTTCAAGTTCGGTTTTGCCCACTTTCGTGTCGGCCGGACAGGAGTTGGCTTCGAATTCAGCCATCGAACATTCAGGCAGGGCCTGTGGATCGGCGGCCAGACCCGGCGGCACATCCACGCGCAGCCGCTTCAGTTCGCCTTCGGGGACCCGGCTGCCGCCGCTGCCGGTGTGGTTCAGTTCCAAGCCCGTTATCCCCCACGGCGGGTGACCGGCAGCCTGGGTAAAGGCTTCCGCGGGTTCGGCTTCGACGCCTTCATAAGTGCAAGAGGAAACTTTGCAGGTGCCCGCTTCGAAATTCTTTTCCGTCACGCCGAACCCCGCCTGCGCGGCCGGCGCCAGCATGGCCGTGAACAGAGCGGCGCTTGCGAGCGCCATCGGCAGTGCGACACGAGCTATGTGCTTGGACGACATCTCCACCTCCCCTATGCACCCAGTAGAAGTAGAGGTCGTATACCCCGCTCGTCGCGCTTCTAGTCATCGCGGTGTCCACACCGAGCCAAGGGGTGGCGGCATCGCGTGTCCATAGGAAACCGGGGGCCGCAATTTGTGGCCCCCGGTGAGTGAGACTTATATGTCGTTTAGGCGCTACCCGAAGCGGACGGTCGTATACGCGACCGAGGAGGGAGCGCCCTTCTTCTTGGGCACGAACCCGACGCGCACCTTCGTGCTGAACGGGCGCCCGCGGTGCCTGCCGGCGTTCGAGAGCGAGACCTTCAGGGAGGCCGATTTCACGGCTCCCTTGAGGCTGCGGAAGACCGTCGCGAGGTCCGCGCCTTTGCCGCTGATTCGTCCGGCCGAGTAGGTCTGGACGCTCAGGTAGGCGGTGTCGCCGATCACCTTCTTCCCGACGATCCGCACCGGACAGTTGTTGACCTTGATCGTGGTGCTCTGTTTGAACGTCGTCCCGTTCTGCCCCACCATCGTCGTGGGCATCACGAGCTTGTTCGCACACAGGTTCCCGTTCGCCGTCAACGCGGAGTGCGGGCCCACCGGCAGGTTCACGGTGATGCTCGACACGGGAACGTCGGGCGGGGTCGCGAAGTTGGTCGTCGTGATCCCGTTTTTGATGTTCGTGTTGCCGACCAGGATCACACGCACGCCGTTGGCGTTCATCACCAGGTCGAGGTCGGGGAAGGCCTGCCCACCGTGGGAGACCAGAATCGCCGGCCCGGACAGTTTCCCTGGCAGGGTCGGCGTGTTCGCGCTGGCGCCACCGACAAACGAGCCGGGCGGACATTCGTTGTAGTTGTTCGCAAACGTCTTTTCCGGACACGCTTTCTGCAACGTCGTCAAGCGTGAGGGCAACTGCTTGGGCAGCTGCACGAGCACCGATTTGATATTCGCGTCACCCGTCGGCATGTTGATCGTCGTTTCGAGGCTAGCCCCGTTCGCTTTCGAGGTCTTAGCGCTCGTCGCCGAGCCAAACTTCGGCTTGAACGCAAGCGCTTTGCAGTTGCCCACCTGGAACGGTGTGGACAGTTTCTGTTCGGCGCCGAACGTCGATGTAAGCGTGGTTTCGGTCGCCAACACCCCGCAGTTGGTCGGGTTGATCAGGAAGCCCTGGCGGTTCATGTTGACCGTGACCTGCCGCAACCGCAAAGGCACTCCTTTGACGATCGTCGGCAGGTTCGTCGTCGCGGTCACCCGCGCGGTGTACGGATCGACATTCAGCGTGCCGCGACTGAGAACGCAGTTACATGGACCACTGCCAAGGTCGAACGGACCAGCCTTGGCGGACGTCTCGATCGCAAGACCGTACGGTGCACCGCCATAGGGACCGGTCAGATAGATCTGCCCGGAGAAGCCGTATGGAGCGCCCGAGCCGGCCTTTACACCAACCACGCCGATCTGACTGGCTGGCGAACATTCGCCTTTGCTCGCCTGTGGTTCGCCGCACAGCGGCACAGACGGGATCAGGCCGACCAAGCCCTCAGGCAAGGTCGTCTTGATCTGCGACAAGTACTGTTGGCCTTCGCCGCGCTCGACGTTCAGCGTGTACGAAGTCTTGGCACCCGCGTTGCCCGGCGGTTGGTTCACCGTGCTCTGGCTCAGCGAGAACGGCAGTGGCGAAGCGCACCCGCCGCCGGCACCGTTGCCATCCACCGCAAACGAACTCGACGGTCCTTTCGTCGCAAACGAGCCGATGTATGGAGCGAGACTGGTTTCTGCCTTCGCTGATCCGCACACGAGAGGGTTCGCGATCGGAGCAAGCGCCCCGCTATTGAATTTTAGTTTGATGTTGCTGAACGGCTGCTGGGGATTTTTCGAGAACGTCGCAGTCAGCTGACCGGTCGTTTCGTTGGGCACAACCGAGCCTTGTAGTCGCACATCTACTCCGTACCGCGTAGATTGCGCATTCACGTAGATCGTGTAAGGCGGTTTTACGATCGGGCCGTTTTCAGCTTCGGGGGGCAACGGGCCACCGAGATAGACATTCCCCGTCAACGATCCAGGCGGCAAGGTCGGAACTTCGAGACTCACCGTACCGATGGTCGATTTTGCGGGACAAGTGACACCGAAGGTCGGGCTCTTGATCCTCGCCTCGGCGACAGTGCACGCTTCCGTGACTTCACCTGCCGCCGACGGATTCAGCGTCATACCTTCGGGAAGCTTGATCGTTGCCGTTTCCAACTGAGAGGTATCGATACCTTTGGGATCGGAGCTATGAGGCAGTTCCAGTTCGGTGGTGATTCCATCGGGCTGATCCAGCTGAGTTGTGCTTGGCGTAAGTTTAAAGGCCGGTTCAAAAGGAGGCACCAGGAGACCGCCTTCGCCTTTGCAGCCTTCGGTGCCAAGGGGGCCCGCATAGCCCTTTTTGGCTGTTTCCCCAACTTTTGGCGTAAGACTGACCGTCGTCGTCGTCTGCGGGCCGGTCCCTGAGCAACTGCTGGGATTCGTGATGAACCCACCTTTACCGGTCGTGCCAGCTTCGCCGTTAAGCGTCAGTCGCGAGCTGATAAGAGGCAAAGTCGGCGACACAGTAATTTCGTAGTAGTCGTGGTAGTCGGCCTGTTCAGTTCCCTGTGCCTGTGCGCCCCATTCAACGCTGCCTTCGATCAATGTATGGGAATAGAGCTGGACTTTTTCGAGCTGAGTCCCTTTGAAAAGAACTTCCGTGAGTTCTAGCGGAAGTTTGAGCGCCGCACCAAAGTCCGAGGCGAGCCCTGTCGGTTGTTCGAGATTATAAACCTTGCCAACTATGGGGACGTCGCCGCCTTTGGGAGATGGTTCCGGGCCGGCCCATACGACAACTTTGTTGACGCCGATTTCGGACGCTGCTTTGCATTTAGGTTCCAGGAAGAAGCCCGGTGCCACTTCTGTGTTGTCGAATTCTTCGAACGAGCACTTCGCTACGGCCTCAGGGTTGGTGCTAACACCGACACCGACATCAGTGCGGACGTGCGTTACGATGCCGCCCGTCGCGACACCTTCTGGTGCCTCGTTAGGAAAGGTGCCTTCCGTATTGACCTTGAAGGCGGTGATCCCCGCCGCAGGGTGCCCAGCAGCCTGCGTAAAGAGTTCTGAATTTTTGAGAGGGGTGCCTCCGAATTCAGGGAATTCGCCGCAAGTCGAGACTTTGCAGTTCGCCGCAAAGACTTCTTTGATGCCAAACGCGGCCTGCGCTGCTGGCGCTGCGACGAAGGCGACGGATGCGCTCACGATCAGCGCGACGAGCGAGACACGGACGTTGGACTTCATGCGGCTACCTCCCATTGCTTGCCGGGGTTCCTGTACCCGGCCCTTGACCCTTCATGCACTCGAAAGTTGCGCTCCTACGAGAATCTTCATTGGGCGAATCGAACCCTCCTTCGCCAACGTAGAACCAAGCCCTGCTGACCCGTGCAGCTTCCATTGCAAACCCCACGTTACACGGTCTCGTCGCGTCCATGCGTCAGTACCCGCCCGTTGGGTGCTGCGGCAGACTACGGAGCGGCAGTGTGCCACTGGAGTACTGCTCCCAAAGTGCTACCGTAATGGTATGAGCAAGCAGATTGCGGTACGTCTCCCGGATGAGCTGGTCGACTTCGTGGACGAGCAGGTCGGTTCGGGTGCCGGACGCAGCCGGGCGGCGATTGTGACCCTGGCGCTCGAACGCGCGCATCGCCGTGCAATCGCCGAACGCGACGCCGACATCCTCGCCCGCACCGGCGCCGATCCAGAGCTTGCCGGGCTGGCCGAGCACGCCGCCGCACTGTCTTCCGCGCTGGCCTGATGCGCCCGATCCACGTCGCGCAGCTCGACAAGGGCCGCCCCGTCCTTATCCTCACACGCGAGTTGGTACGACCCCATCTTGCGACGGTAACGGTCGCGCCGATCACAACGACCATCCGCGGACTTTCGACCGAGGTCCAGGTTGACACGGCCAATGGCCTCGCGGGACCCTCGGTCGTCAGCTGCGACAACATCACCACGATTCCCGCCGGCGCTTTGGGAGCACAAATCGGCGTGCTGCTGGACCGTCAGGAGCGGACACTCAGCAGGGCGATCCAGGCCGCGTTCGACCTCGATTGATCAACCCCGCAGCTTGATCTCACCGCACGAGCACACTCTGACCCTGCGGCAATCCACCCGTCATGGCAAGCACCAGCTGCCGACTAGCGATTACCGCTACCCCCCGTTCGCCGAGAAGCCGGCCCGCGGACCGAAACTAACCTGTAGCAGTGCCCCGCCTCCGGGCGCGTTGCCGGCCTCAGCGTAACCTCCGCACGCTTCCGCGGCTTGGCGCACGATCGCCAGCCCCAGGCCCGAGCCCGGCAGTCCCCGCGCCCGGTCCGCGCGGTAGAAGCGGTCGAAGACGTGCGGCAGATCCTGCTCCTCGAAGCCCGGCCCGTGATCGCGCACGCTCAGCACGCCGTCGCGCAACGCCACCTCAACCGTTCCCTCCTCCGGACTCCACTTGCGGGCGTTCTCCAGCAGGTTGCCCACGGCTCGCTCGATCCGCTCCGCCTGCCCGGTCACCACCGTCGGCTCCAAGCTCTGCTCGAAACGCACTCCCCCGCGCCTTGCGGCCTTCTCGATCGCCGCCGCCGCGATCGCATCCAAGCGCACCTCATCCGGTTCCCGCCCTTCCGAGGACGTCCCACGAGCCAACTCCACCACGTCGGCCACCAGCGCCGTCAGCTCGTCGAGCTCGCCCACGATGTCCCCGCGCAGACTCTCCTGCTCGGCCTCCGGCAATCGCTGCGCTTCGCCCAGCACCTGAATGTTCGCCCGCAGGCTCGCGATCGGCGTGCGCAGCTCGTGCCCCGCGTCGGCGACCAGCCGGCGCTGAGACTGAACCGAGCGCTCAAGCGCGTCGAGCGTGCGGTTGAAGCTCTCCGCCAGCCGCCCCAGCTCATCCGAGCCCTCCACCTCCAGCCGCCGCGACAGATCGAGGCTCGAACCGCGCAGCACACCCTCCTCAGTCAACACCTCCGTGCGCCTCGTAAAGCGCCGCACCGGCGCCAGCGCCACCCGCGCGACGAGCGCGCCCAACGCCACCGCCAGCGCGATCCCCACCGCCCCCACGATCGCCAGGATCAACACCAGCCGACTCAGCTCGCTGTCCACCTCACCCAGCGGCCGCGCCACCATCACCGCACCACGCCTGCCAATCCCCTGCGTCAGCACCCGCAGCTTCGTCCCGCGCACCGTCCGATCCGTCAGCGAGCTGCCGCGACCCGTCCGCGCAATCACGCGATCGCGCGCCGTCGTGGGAATCTCGACAGGCGAGGGTCCCTGCCCGCCCGGCACGCGCACCGCGCCGCCCGTGCCCACGAACTGCACGTATCCCGAGGCCCCGCCGAAGGGCGCCGGCTGCACGCTGCTCGGCAACCCCTCCGGGCCGAGTTCTCCCTCGCCGCCGCCCGCGGCCCCCGCCGGGGGCGGTTCGCCGCCGAACAGCGGCGGCGGCGGCCCTGGTCCTTCCGCGCCGCCCTGAGCCGCTTCGCCGGCGGCGCCACCACCGGGCGGCGCTTGGGCGAACGGACGAGCACGCTCGCGCAAACCCTTGTCGACTTCACCGCGCAGATCACCGCTGACCGCGACATACAACCCCACCGCCACCGCCAGCACCGCCAGCGCAACAGAGACCCCCGCCACGGCGGCTATGCGTGTGCGCAGGCTCACAGCTCGGTAATTCGCACGCCAGCGCAAGACCGATCACAGGACACGCAACGATCACCGCCCATGGGCCGGCGGCGACAGCTCCAGACGCGACTCATCGACGTGCCCCCACAAGGCCTCGACGACCCGCTACGGCTCCCGCAGCACATACCCCACCCCCCGCACCGTATGGATCAGCTGCCGCGCGCCCGCCCCCTCCAGCTTGCGACGCAGATACCCCACGTACACGCGCAGCGCATTCGACGCCGGCCCGAAGTCATACCCCCACACGCGGTCATAGATGAGGTCGTGCGCCAGCACCCGCTTCGGGTTCAGCATCAGCAGCTCCAGCAGCTGATACTCGGTCCGCGTCAACTCCACGAACTCGCCGCTCACCTCCGCCCCGTGCCGGTTGCGGTCAAGCCGCACCTCCGCGAAGGAGAGCGAATCGGGATCCCCAGCCTCGGGCCCCGTACGCCGCAGCAGCGCGCGAATCCGCGCCTTCAGCTCGCCCACGTCGAACGGCTTGACCATGTAGTCATCCGCGCCCGCATCCAGACCGTCGATGCGATCGGAGACCGCGTCTCGCGCGGTCAACATCAGGATCGGCACGCGATTGCCCAGCCGCCGCAGCCGCCGGCACACCTCCAGCCCGTCGATCCCCGGCAGCCCCACGTCCAGCACGACAGCGTCGGGAACCGCCTGCACGACCTGCTCGAGCGCCTGCTCGCCGTCCGCGGCCTCCTGCGTCTCGTATCCCGCGAGCGTCAACGCGCGGCGCAGCGCCTCGCGCACAGCGCGATCGTCGTCTACCACCAGCACTCTCACCGGCGGGATTCTTACGCTCCCCGCGCCAGCGCCGCCGCCTGCCCCCTGCAGTCATACAGCGAGCTCTCACCGCTCTGCCCGCCGGCCGCGCTTCCTTCGCCGCCGCTCGCGCCCGAGGAGAGCGTCACTTTCGTGCACGCCTTCGTCACCGCCGTCATCGCCTTACGCGAGCCCTGACGCGTGTCGCCGGGCAGCCGCGGAGCGTTCGAACCGCTGCCTTCGACCAGCACCCAGCGGATCTGCCCGCGGCTCACCTCGCCCGCCAGCCACGCCACGCTCACGTCGCTCTCGCGCCCCGAGAAGCCGCCGATGCCCGCAACCTCGGCATCCCCATCGACGATCTCAGAGGCCGCGCTCGACTGACTCGAGACCGCCACCGTGCCGCCGCCGTGCACCTTGGCGTAAGCGATCGCCGCCGCGATCGTCCGACTGTTGCCCATCGGCGCGCCCATCGCGCCGCCTGCGCCACCGCCGAATCCTCTACCGGCGCCCGACGTCGCACCCGCAGCGGAGGGCGCCGCGGGGGGAGCGCCGGTTGAGGGAGCGCCAGTGGGAGGAGCGCTCGTTCCGGAGAGCCCGGCAGGGGGTGCTCCCGCTCCCGGGCCCGCAGCGGATGGCTGCGGAGGACCTTCGCCGCCCGCGCTACCCGCAGGGCCGAACAGGGGCACGCCACCCGCGCCGCCGGCGCCCGGCACACGCCCGCCAAAGCCGCCGCCGGGACCACCACCCGCGGTCAGAACCGACTGGGGCCCACCTGCGGGGAAGGTCCCGTTGGTCGCATACCCCAGCGTGTCCACCGCCCATACGCCCGGAGCAATCAACAGCGCGGCCACGCCGCAGCCGAGCGCCGCCGTCCGGATCGCACGATCGTGGGCCAAGGCCAACGCGAGGGCAGCGCCCGCGCCCACGAAGATCAAGACAGGCACGAGCCACCGCAGCTGACCGGGATAGCGATGAACCACCACGACCTCGCACACCGCACCCACGACGATCGCCGCCGGCGCCAGCACGCGCGCCTGGCGTCCACCGCCGCGCAGCTGCGCCACGCCCGCGCCCGTCAGCGCCGCCGCGAACGGCGCCAGCAGCGAGACGTAATAGGGATGGAAGATGCCCTTCGCCTCACTGAACACCAGCGCGACCACCAGGAACGAGCCGCCGACCGCGATCAGCCAGCCGCTGCGCGCATCACCGCGCCGCAGCCGGCTCGCGAGCAGGATCGCGACAGCGCTCACCAGCGCGAAGCCCAATAGCCAGCCCGCCTGCCCGCCGAGCGCCGAGTTCAGCAACCGCAGCGGGCCCGGCGTGCCACCGAACATGTTGCCGCCCATCCCCGCCGGCCCTCCGGTCTGCCCATCCAGGCGCCCAGCGCCGTTGTATTCACTGATCAGCTGCCACACCATGTTGTCGCTCGTCCCCGACACCCACGGGCGATCGGCCGCGGGCGTCAGTTCCACGAGCGCCGGCCACGCGCCACCGACCAGCACCATCGCCAGCCCGCCCAGCCCCAACTCGCCGAGCGCGCGCAGCCGTCCGTGCGGAGCGATCCACAGCCACGCCGCCGCGATCCCCGGCACGACCATCAGCGCAACCGCCATCTTCGTCTCAAACCCCAGCCCCACGCAAATCCCCGCGAGCACCAGCCAGCGCACGCGCCCACCCTCGAGCGCGCGCACCGCGCACCACACGGCGGCCACGCAGCACAGCACCAGCAGCGCATCGGGATTGTTGTGGCGCGAGATCCCCACCGTGATCGGAGTCAGCGCCAGCGCCAGACCCGCCACGAACCCGCCGAGGCCTCCGAACCGCCGTCCCACCAGGTCATACACGAACGCCACGCTCGCCACCCCGATCAGCGCCTGCGGCACCAGCATGCTCAGCGGGTGGTAGCCGAACACGCGCACCGACAGCGCCTGCACCCACAGCGCCAGCGGCGGCTTGTCGACCGTCATCACCCCCGCCCGATCCATCGCGCCGAACAAAAAGTCGTGCCAGCTCGAGCTCATCGAGCGCACTGCCGCGCTGTAGTAGGTATTCGCCCACCCGTTGCGGCTCAACGCCCACAGGTTCAGCACCGCCGTCAGGCTCAGCAACGTCGCCAGCTGCACCCTCGCGGAGCCGACTGCTGCGGTAACCGGCGCCGGCAGGGCTGTAGAGGGACGCGGCTCACGGGTTTCCCCAAAATAAGACTGCTCTTGTGCGCTCATGCCCGTCAGCATCTGCGCGCCCCGTAGGAGCAGCGTGTTAACAACCTAATTGTTCGCTCAAGCCCCGTATGTGCGCATGTCCATCGCGCCGACCGCGAATCTCCGACTCAGGTCCATACCGACCCGGGACTCGCATGCGCGAAGCTCCCCCCAGCATGGGATAGGCCCACCCACCCGACCGACACCGCGGACCGACACTGCGAGCGAGCGATCATGCGACCCTCCCGACGAGCCCCCCGGCGCACACCCCAGATCGTCGCCCTCGGCGGCGGCGGCTTCTCGATGGAGAAAGACTCCTCGCTGCTCGACGACTACATCCTCTCGCTCACCTCCTCCACCCGTCCGCGGGTCTGCTTCCTGCCGACCGCCTCCGGCGACGCCGACCACTACGTCGTGCGCTTCTACCGCCGCTTCTCCGCCCACTGCGACGCCTCGCACGTCTCGCTCTTTCGCCGCGACCAGGGAGTCGGCGGCGTCGAGGACGATCTCGCCACCCACCTGCTCGCCCAGGACCTCATCTACGTCGGCGGCGGCAACGTCGTCTCGATGCTCGGCGCCTGGCGCGCGCACGGCCTCGACTCCGTCCTGCGCCGCGCCTGGCGGCGGGGCATCGTGCTGTGCGGCCCCTCCGCGGGCTCGCTCTGCTGGTTCGCCGAATCGCTCTCCGCCTTCCACGGCGCGCCCCGACGCGTGCGCGGCCTCGGCCTCCTGCCCTACTCCAACTGCGTCCACTACGACGCCGAGCCCGCGCGCCGCGCCGAGTACCACCGCTTCGTCGCCGCCGGCATGCGCCCCGGCTTCGCCGCCGACGACGGCGTCGCCCTGCACTTCCGCGGCACCCTGCTCGAGCGCGCCGTCAGCTCGCAACCCACGGCCAGCGCCTATCGCGTCGAGCCCGCCCACGAGTCGGTCGTCGAGGTCCCGCTCGAGGTCACCCACCTCGCCGTCGGGTCGATCCGTGCGGCCGCGTGAGAACGCCACACGCGCCCCCGAGCGGCGCCGCATCTTCGCCATGGGCGGCGGCGGCTTCACGATGGAGCCCGCCAACCCGCTGCTCGATGACTTCGTCCTCTCGCTCGCCCCCGCTCGCGCGTCGGCGATCACGCGCGAGCCGCGCATCCTCTTCCTGCCCACCGCCTCCGGCGACACCACCGCTCAGATCGCCGCCTTCCACGCCCGCTTCGCCGACCGTCACTGCGTCGCCGAGCACCTCTCGCTGTTTCGCCTGCACGAGCTGCGCCGTCCGCTGCAGGAGATCGTCCTCTCCCAGGACGTGCTCTACGTCGGCGGCGGCTCGATGCGCAACCTGCTCGCGATCTGGCGCGCCCACGACCTCGACCGCCTGCTGATCCGCGCCTGGCAGCAGGGCATCGTCCTCGCCGGCATCTCCGCCGGCGCGATGTGCTGGTTTGAAGGCGGCATCACCCGCTCCAGCGGCCGACCCGAGCCGCTTGCGGGACTCGGACTGCTGCAGGGATCGCTCACCGTCCACGCCGACGGCGAGCCCGAGCGCCTGCCCGTGTGGCTCGCGGCCGTGCGCGCGGGCGAGCTGCCCGGCGGCTGGTCCCTGGACGACGGCGTCGGGCTGCTGTTCGAGGGCACTCGCATGCGACGCATCGTCAGCTCACGGCCCGGAGCCAGCGCCCAGCGCGTCGACCAGGTCGCCGGCGAGCTCGTGCGCAACCGCCTGCAGCCCGAGCTGCTCGGCGCCAACACCGACCCGATCGCGCCCTCCTGCACCGACGAGGACGTCCAGGAGCTGCGCCGCGTCCAGCGCCTGCGCCGCACCATCTCCGGCCCCCGCGGCGGGCGCATGGGCGGCTACTGAGCCGACCTCACACGCCCTCCGGAGTGGGACCGGCGACCGGCACCGACCCGGCCATGATCTCCTCGATCTCGCGCATCTCCTCCTCACTCAGCGCAAGCTCCACTGCGCCCAGACTGTCCTCGATGTGCGCCGGGCTGCGGGCCCCCACGATCGCGACGTCCACGGCCGGATTGGCGAGCGTCCAGGCGATCGCCAGGCGGCTGACACTGCACCCGCGATCGCGCGCGAGGGACTCGAGCTCCGCGACCGTCTGCAGGTTGCGCGCGAAGGACTCGCCGACGAACAGATCGCTGCCGCTGCGCCAATCGTCCTCGGCGAACGTCGTGTCCGCGTCCATCGCACCCGTCAGCAGACCGTGCGCGAGCGGCCCATACGCGAGCACGCCGATGTCGTGCTCGCGCGCGTAGGGCAGCACGTCGCGCTCGATCTCGCGGCGGAACAGGTGATACGGCGGCTGCACCGACTCGACCGAGCAGTAGCGCCCCAGCTCGGCCATCTGCTCGGCGCTGAAGTTCGATACGCCGACATGCGCGATCTTGCCCTCTTCGCGCAGTTCGTCCAGCACCTCGCCCGTCTGCGCGAACGGTGTGTTCGGATCGGGCCAATGCACCTGATAGAGGTCGATCCACTCCACGCCGAGGTTGCTCAGGCTCCCCTCGACCCCCTGACGCAACCACGCGGGACTGCAGTCGCGCACCAGACCCCGCTCGGCGTCCATCCGCAGCCCGCCCTTCGTGGCGAGCACGATCTCCTCGCGGTGGGCGCGCAGCTCGTCGTGCAGCGCTTCCCCCAGCAACCGCTCGGCCACGCCGAACCCGTACGCCTGCGCGCTGTCGAAGACATTCACGCCCAGCACGCGAGCGCGCCGAATCGCTTCGATCGCCTGACGTTCGTCGTAATCGCCCCAGTCGCCGCCGAGCTGCCATGTGCCGAACGCGACCGAGGTCGCTTGCAGTCCGGTCCTGCCGAGCGTAACCGTGTCCATCTCCTCCTCCCTTCCCCCCACATCCGCAATCCAAACCGCCACGGCCCCGGTAACATCGTCAGACCCCTTGGACAGCGAGCTTGGAGGCCCCGATGGCGACGGTTGACAGCAGCGACTTGGAGGACGTGCTCCTCACCGAGCGCGAGATCTGGGAAGACGGCGTGCCCAACGAGCTGTTCGCGCGCATGCGCAGCGAATGCCCGGTGCACTGGACCGAGACCATCACCGAATTTCCCGAGGAGCCCGGCTACTGGTCGGTGACGACCGCCGAGGACGTCCGCACGGTCAGCCGCGACTGGCAGACCTACTCCTCCGAACTGGGGGGCGTGACGGCCGCCAACATCGGTCTGCCGATCGAGCTCTCGCGCGCGATGTTCATCGGCATGGACCCGCCCAAGCACGACCGCATCAAGGCCCTCTTCCAGGCCGGCTTCACGCCCAAGCGGATCGCCGCCCACGAAGACGCCGTGCGCTCGATCGTCGTCGAGGCGCTCGACGGGCTGCAGGGCAAAGAGACGTGCGATCTCGTCGCCGACGTGGCCCAGCCGGTCGTCTCGCGCGTGATCGGCAGCTTCATGGGCATCCCGCCCGAGGAGGACGAGGTGTGGGCGCGCCTGATGAACATGATGCTCGGCGCCGGCGATCCCGACCTGAACCCCCACGAGAGCCCCCAGGCGGGAGTCGAAGCCGGGGTAGCCGAGATCTTCCAGCGCTGCGGCGCGCTCATCGCCGAGCGCCGCGAGCGTCCCACCGACGACCTCACGAGCGTGCTCGTGCACGCCGAGGTCGACGGCGAGCGCCTCGAGGAGCACGAGATCGTGATGGGCTTCTTCCTGCTCGTCGCCGCCGGCAACGACTCCACGAAGGCCACCTACTGCAGTGGCATGCGCGCGCTGATCGAAAACCCCGACCAACGCGAGCTCGTGCTTGGCGACCCCGAGCTGATCCCGGGCACGGTCGAGGAGTCGCTGCGGATGTTCCCCGCCTTCGCCCACTTCCGCCGCACCGCCACCTGCGACACCGAGCTGAACGGACGCCAGATCAAAGAGGGCGAGAAGGTAGTGATGTGGTACGTCTCCTCCAACCGCGACGAGACCTGCCACGACGAGCCCGACCGCTTCGACGTTCGCCGCACCACCGAGCACCAGGCCTTCGGCGCCGGCGGACGCCACTTCTGCCTGGGCA
Source organism: Solirubrobacteraceae bacterium (assembly GCA_036495605.1). Classification (GTDB taxonomy): domain Bacteria; phylum Actinomycetota; class Thermoleophilia; order Solirubrobacterales; family Solirubrobacteraceae; genus Palsa-744. Next base: position 7,745 of record DASXMO010000126.1, on the reverse strand, counting down.
CCGCGCTCGCGCGCCTTGAGCTGCGCGTGCTGTTCGAGGAGACCCTCGCGCGTTTCCCCGCGATGGAACTCGCGGACAGCCCGACGATCGTCGAGTCGGTCTTCCTCAACCAGCTCAAGACGCTGCCGGTACGGCTCACCCCCCAGTAGACGCTTACACGCCCCGTCACGTCGAGCACTCCCGCAGGTGTGACGAGAGTGTGACCTCTCTGTGCGTTGGGACGAACAAGCCGACGATCGGGGGCGGCTGTGGCGCTCGGCGGCCTACCGTGAGGGCGAACGTGTGTCCGTCTACAGGAGCCGTCCATGAGCAGCCAAGAGCAGCTGGCCGCGCGGGCCGCCGATCTCGCCGAGCGGATCGTCGATGAGATCAGCGCGTCCGACCATGACTGGGGTGCAATCGAACGTCACGCGCACTCGCTCGTGGAGCTTCTGGCGCTCCCGCGCGAAACGGCGCGCGCCGCAGGCGTGACCCGCACCGGCTCACGCTCATGAGCGCCTCACGGCGAGAGCAGCGACTCGCTCCAGTCCCCCTCGCCGGCGCGCTCGTACAGCAGCCGCTCGTGCATGCGATCGGGCGCCTGGCTCCAGAACTCGACGGCCTCGGGGAGCACGCGGATTGCTCCCCAATCCGGCGGGCACTCCGGCGGCGCCTCCAGCACGTCCAGCAGGTGCGCGTGACGATCGCGCAGTGGCTGCAGATCCTCGATCGGCTCGCCCTGACGCGAGACGAGCGTCTGCACGCGATGGGCGATATCGCGCTCTGAGAACAGCTCCACGGCGAGCTCGCGCCCGGCGAGCAGCGCCCGCCCGGCGACGTGCACCTGGCGCCCGACCGTCGGCCAGTAGAACAGCAGCGAGACCTGCGGATTGGAGCTGAGCTCGCGCGCTTTGCGCGTCCACAGCGCGGAGGTGAACACGAGCGCGTCGGGCTCGATCCGCTTCATCAGCACCGTCCGCGCGGACGGGCGCCCGCTCTCCCCCACGGTTACAAATGCCACCGACTCGGGCGCGGGAACCCCCTCGGCTTTCGCTTGCGCCAGCCAGCTCTCCAGCAGGCGCAACGGATTCTCTGCCGTCACGCCGGACAGGCTAGCGCCTGCCCCGCCGCGCGCCTGCCTGTCCGCGCCTGCCCCGCGGCGCGCCAGGCAGGCGTGCACGCGCCGATGGGCGCGCCGTCATCGATAATCACCGATGACCATGCCCGCGCCGACGATCGACGAGTTGCTGCTGGCCGACGACGGCGCCGCGTGGGCGGCGCTCGGGTTCGCCGTGACAGATGGGTGCTGCGAGCTCGGCCAGGTGCGACTTCGCTTCCTTGCCGACAGCTCCAAGCGGGGCATCGTGGGATGGTCGCTGCGCGATCTCGCAAGCACCGAGCTCGACGGGCTCACGACCACCCTTTCCAAAAGCCCCCCGCGCGACCCCGCGCCGACGCATGCCAACGGGGTGCTCACGATCGACCACGTGGTCGCGATGTCCCCGAACCTCGACCGCAGCGTCGAGCGTCTGCGCCACGCCGGGCTCGACCTGCGGCGGATACGCGAGCAGCCGACGCCCGCCGGCGCTCCGCGACAGGCGTTCTTTCGACTGGGCGCCGAGATCCTCGAGCTGATCCAGGTGCCCGAGGAGTCGATCGAGCGCGTCGGGGGGCCCGACGCCCCCGCACGGTTCTGGGGTCTGGCGGTCGTCGTCTCCAACCTCGAGCGGACCGTGCGCGAGCTCGAGCCCCTCCTCGGCAGCGCCAGGGACGCCGTGCAGCCCGGACGGCGCATCGCGACCGTACGCCGCTCCGCGGGCCTCACGTTGCCGCTGGCGCTGATGAGCGAACCCGCGCCATCCGCACCGCCGCGCTGAGCGTCGCCACGTCGTAGACGCCCACGTGGCGGCGTCCGTTGATGAAGAACGAGGGCGTCCCCGACACGCCGCTCGCGTCGGCACTCGCCACGTCCTCGCCGACCCTCGCGGCGTGTGTACGCCGGCGCAGCTCCTCGATCAGTCGCTCGCCGTCGAGTCCCAGCTCCTGCGCGTAGCGGCGCACGCTGCCGGGCGTCAGCTCGCCCTGGTGGGCCAGCAGGATGTCGTACATCTCCCAGAACGCCCCCTGCGCGCCCGCGGCCTCCGACGCCTCCGCGGCGAGCTGCGCCCACGGGTGCACGTCGCTGAGCGGCAGGTGACGGAAGACATAGCGCAGGTCATCGCCCCACTCAGCCAGCAGCTCGCGGATCATAGGCTCGGCGCGTCCGCAGTAGGGGCACTCGAAGTCGCCGTACTCAACGAGCGTCACCGGCGCGTCGGGCGCACCGCGGATGTGATCGCGCGCGGGATCGACGTCCTCGGCGAGGTCGATCAGCTGCTCCGCCGTACGCCCCAGCTGACGGGCGCGCACCGCCGCGGGGACGCGCGCGATCAGCCGAAACACGATCCAGGCAACGAGCGGGGAGATGATCGCCGCGGCCAGCACGCCGAGCTTGGCCTGCGCCAGCGCTTCACCGGCGAAGGCGCGATCGGCGATCAGCAGCGACACCGTGAAGCCGATCCCCGCGACCGCGCCGGTGCCGGCGAGGCCGGGCCACGTCACCACCAGCTTGGTCCTGCCGCCACCCAGCGCCGGGCGCGTGGCGAGCCACGACGCGCCGAGGATGCCAAGCGGCTTGCCCAGCACGTAGGCGAGCACGATCCCGATCGTCACCGGCGAACCGAGCGCGTCCGAGAGCACGTGAGCGTCCACGTGAATCCCCGCGTTTGCCAGCGCGAACAGCGGCACCACGACGAAGCTCGTCCACGGATGCAGCCGGTACTGCAGCCGCTCGTTGGGCGAGATCGTCGACGCCAGCCCCCGCTGGGCGAGATAGGCCAGCTCAGGCGTCGGCTGCTCGCGAAAGGATCGCGTCAGCTCCGTCGCGCGCTCGAGATCGCCACGCGCCGGCGGGTAGGCGCTAGTCACCAGACCGATCGCCAGGCCCGCGACGACCGGATCGATCCCCGACTCGAACATCGCCAGCCACACCCCGACCCCGACGATCACCGCCGCGGGCTCGCGCCAGCGCCCAGCGAAGCGCAGCAGCACGAGCACCGCGAACAGCGCCAGCGCGATCGCCAGTGCCAATGCAGAAACGTGGGTGCTGTAGGCGAGCGCAATCACGATCAGCGCGCCCAGATCGTCGACCACCGCGAGCGTCAGCAGGAACACCCGCAGGCGCGTCGCGCCGCTCGGCGCCACGAGCGCGAGCGCGCCCAGGGCAAGCGCCGTATCGGTCGACATCGCCGTCCCCCACCCACCGGCACCCGAGCCGCCCGCGTTGATCGCGAGGTAGATCCCCACGCATAGAGCCATCCCACCGAGCGCCGCCACGACCGGGATCGCGATGCGGTTGCGCTCGCGCAGCTCGCCGAGGTCGAGCTCGCGCTTGGCCTCCAGACCGACGACGAGGAAGAACAGCGCCATCAACCCTTCGTTGACCCACTGGCGCAGGCTCGCCGACAGCGTGTGCCCGCCCAAGCTCAGCGCCAGCCTCGTATCCCAGAATGACTCGTAGGAGTGCCGCCAGGGCGAGTTCGCCCATACGAGCGCCGCCGCCGCGGCCGCGACCAACACCACGGCGCCGCCGGTCTCGGTGGTCAGGAAGTCGCGCACCGGCGCGCCGAGATTGCGCGCCCAAGCCGTGCGCCCGGCGGCGGTGGACTCAGAGCTCGTGGCGCCGGCGGCGGCTGATGCCATTCAGCTGAGCAGCGGCGAGGGCGGTATGCGAGTCACACCCTCGATCCCCTCGATGCGCATCGCCAGCTGGTCGATGTAGCACCACGACCAGTCCTCGCCGGGCTCGATCGAGCGGATGATCGGGTGCTGGGTGTCCTGCGCATGGGCGCTGGCGTGGCGGTTGGGCGAGTCATCGCAACAGCCCACGTGCCCGCACTCCAGACAGATGCGCAGGTGCAGCCACTTGCCGCCAATCTTCAGGCAGTCCTCGCAACCATCGACCGACTCGGGAAGACGAGTCAGGTGTACGTGGTCGAGATGCGCGCACTCAGCCATCGCATGCAAGCGTAGCGGCGAGAACGGAACCTCGGCCGAAATACCCGCCGAACACCCGCCGTGACGGAACATAACGACGGAGATAGGCCCTAAGCTCGGTAGTGCATGAGGACGGATTCCGAAGAACCGTGGATTCGTCACCTGCTGGATCGTGTGCGCCGTAAGGCGCACGAGCTCACCGGTCGCCGCCGGGAGCTCGAGAAGGCGTTCAGGAGCCTCGAGGCGACCCGCGACGTGGCGGTCGCGATCGGCGATGAGCTCTCACTCGAGCACGTGCTGGAGCTGATCGTCGAGCGCGGCCGGGGGCTCGTGGAGGCCAGGAGCCTCGTGATCATGCTCCGCAACGGACAGGAGCTGGTCGTGCGGGCGAGCGCGGGCCATATCCGTGAAATGCAAGGGGTGCGCCTGCCGATCGCCGAGTCGACCTCAGGGCAGGTTCTGGAGCATCGCCGCCCCGAACGGATCACCGACGTCGACGCGAGGCTGGGGAGCGCCCCCAACGAGTTCGGGGTGGCCGACGCACACACCGCGCTGCTCGTGCCGATGGTCTACCGCGGAGAGGCGCTGGGCGTGCTGGCCGCGTTCGACCGCGGCGCCGACGGAGACGAGTTCGGCGAGGACGACGAGCAGATGCTGCGCACGTTCGCCGCGAGCGCCGCGACCGCCGTGGCGATGGCGCAGACCGTGCAGGCCGACCGCCTGCGCAGCTCGCTGGCGGCGGCCGATGCCGAGCGTAGACACTGGGCGCGGGAGCTGCACGACGAGACGTTGCAGGGGTTGGGCGGCCTGCACGTGCTGCTGTCCTCGGCGCTGCGCCGCAACGATCCCGAGCGCACCCAGGAGGCGATGCGCGAAGCGGTCGAGCACCTCGAGCAGGAGATCGGCAACCTGCGCGCGATCATCACCGAGCTGCGCCCCGCCGCGCTTGACGAGCTCGGGCTGCGAACCGCGATCGAGGCACTGCTCGACCGCCACCGCGAGCAGAGCGGCTTTGATATCGACCGCGAGCTCCTCCTGCCTGGCCCCTCCACACGTGACGGCCGCCTCGACGGCGATCTCGAGACCACCGTCTACCGCCTCCTGCAGGAGGCGCTCACGAACGTCGCCAAGCACGCGCGCGCCGAGCGGGTGCGAGTGGCGATCACCGAAGCGGACGGCGAGCTCTTGATCGAAGTCCGCGACGACGGCGCCGGCTTTGACCCCGCAACCACCAGCCACGGCTTCGGCCTGGCGGGCATGCAGGAGCGGGTCACCCTCGCCGGCGGCGCACTCAGCGTGATCTCCGGCGAGCAGGGCACCGTGATCAGCGCCCGCCTGCCTGCGCGGGTCGCAGCCGGGGCCGCTCAGCCCGAGCGCGCTGCGTAGCCACGCGCCCAGCGCGGGCGCGGCGCGCAGGACACCTCGTTGCGACCCCGCACCCTTAGCCCGAGCGCACTACGTAGCGCGCCGGTACCAGGTGCTCGGTGCGGATCGGCGGGCGCACGTAGTCGCGCTTCTGGCGCGGCGGCAGCTTCGGTGAGCCGCCCTCGTCCAGGTGCTCATAGGGCACGAGCGAGAGAAGGTGGCCGATGAGGTTCAGCCGCGCGGTGCGCTTGTCGTCGGCCTCCACCACATACCAGGGGCTCTCCTGGGTATCGGTGTAGGCGAACATGCGGTCCTTGGCCTCGGCGTAGTCGACCCACCGCGCACGCGCCTGCAGGTCGATCGGGCTGAACTTCCAGCGCTTGCGCGGGACGGAGAGGCGCTTCTTGAAACGCCGCTCCTGCTCGGCGTCGCTGACCGACAGCCAGTACTTCACGAGCACGATCCCGTCGTTGATCAAAGCCTGCTCGAAGGCCGGGCAGAAGCGCAGGAACTCTTCGTACTCGTCATCGTCACAGAACCCCATCACGCGCTCCACGCCCGCGCGGTTGTACCAGCTGCGGTCGAACAGAACGATCTCCCCCGCCGCCGGCAGGTGCTCGACGTAGCGCTGGAAATACCACTGCGTGCGCTCACGCTCGCTCGGCTTGGGCAGCGCCACGATCCGGCAGGTACGCGGGTTCAGGTAAGCGGTCACACGCTTGATCACCCCGTCCTTGCCCGCGGTGTCGCGTCCCTCGAACAGCACCACCAGCCGTTTGCCCGTGGCGACGATCCACTCCTGCATGTACACCAACTCGGTCTGCAGGCGCAGGATCTCCTTGTCGTACTGCTTGACCGTGAGCTCGCGCGTCTTGGACATACCAGGATGATCCCAGTTGCGTGCGATCGCGTCTCTCGGCAGCGCCCGCGAGCGTCAGCGACCCGGGCCCGGCCCGTCATCGCGGCGGTAGCCCAGACGCGCGGAAATGCGATCGGCGGCCGCGATCAGATGGGGATGAAGGGCTGAGACGAGCCGCTGCAGCGAGATCACCGACGTGTCCGCCGCGAGATCGATCGCCGCGATGGGGGTCCCCGTCGCGTCGCACACGGACGCGGCGATCGCGATGCGTCCGGCGGCGAGCTCCTCATCCTCGGTCGCAAATCCCTCCTCCAGCACCATCTCGAGCTCGGCGCGCAGCACGCCCTTGCCGGTGATCGCGTTCGGTCCTTGGCGCTCGAGCGCCGGAGCGCCGCGCAGCAGCTCTTGACGGTCCCCTGCGGGCAGCTGGGCCAGCAGAACCTTGCCCAGCGCCGTGCAGTATGCCGGCAGCCTCGACCCCACCCCCATCGCGACGTCGGCGTCCTCCTGTCCGCGCCGGTAGCTGACCAGGCGATCGACATAGACGATCTCCGGGCCATCGAGCATCGCGAGGCTCGTGGTGAAGCCCGACCCCTGACGCAATTCTTCGAGGATCGAGCGCGCGTGCTCTTGCAGCCCCGTCGAATGCAGTGCCGCCATGCCGAGATCGGTCACACGCAGCGACAGACGGTACTTGCGACTCTTGTCCTGTTCCATGTAGCCGAGGGCCACGAGCGTCGCCAGGTAACGGTGCGTCGTGGAGCGGCTCATACCGAGCTCCTTCGCGATCTCCGCGATGCCCAGCACCGAGCGCTCGGCCTCGAAGCACTCCATGATCGCAAGGCCCCGCGCCAGGGACTGCGAATAGCGCGGCCCCGAGAAGTCGGGCATCAACCAGGTGTCCTCGTAGGGTTTCATCGCGCCCTACACGATCATCCCTCGCGCGCTCGCCGGCAACTGGTCCTGCTCGTGTTGGCCAATATGTGAGTGTGTTCGCGCCAGCGGGCGAATCGGATCACTCTCCCCAGCGCCGGCCGAGCGCCTGACCCACGGCGGTCGGACCGAGGGCATAGGGTCCAAAACGTGAGCCCGAGCTTCGGCATCTTGCTGGCAATCGTGCTCGCCGGTCTCGGCGGACCGCTGCTGGGACTTTCACAGCGGCGCTTCGTGCCGGTGGTGATCGGCGAGATCGCCGCCGGGGTGATCGTCGGCAAGACCGGTCTTCAAATCGTCGACCCCGGCGAACCGACGATCGCGTTCCTCGGCGAGGTGGGGTTCGCGATGCTGATGCTGACGGTGGGGATGCACCTGCCGCTGCGAGATCCGCGACTGGTGGCCTCGCTGCGCGGCGGAGCCGTGCTGGCGGCGATCGCGGGCGTATTGGCGGTCCCGGCGGGCTTCGCGGCGGCGGCGATCGCGGGCACGGGCCACGCGGCGGTCTACGCGGTCGTGCTGGCGTCCGGTTCGGCGGCAGTCCTGCTGCCGGCGCTGCAAGAGACCCGGGCTG
>DASXMO010000125.1:0-3323 GCA_036495605.1 Solirubrobacteraceae bacterium | reverse complement strand
GACTTGGCGCTCGCCAGGCTCATGCGGAGGTTCGAGAAGCTCGTCGTGCCTGACTGCGCTACGGGGTGCTGGGCCGTGGAGCACGGCATCGTGGGCATGGCTGTGGGGCCATCGTGCGTCGGACATCTCCCGACGTCGGGAGCACCACGCCGTGGTTTCCGGTGCACACGGTTGAGCCCGTACGGTCCGTGTTTGTTCTCAACTAGGAGGGTGCGCACAGATGATCGACCAGCTGCAAGTAGCCGAGCGGCCGGCAGCCAACGGGCTCGAGGACATCCTCGCACGGGTTCGCGAGTTTGCGCGCGAGGAGCTGCTCCCACAGCAATCGCACTTCGACTCGTTCCCGGAGGCTCCGGTGCCGGTCTGCGAGGTCTTTCACCGCCTCGGACTCGGCAACTGGTGGCTCCCCGAGCGCTACGGCGGGATGGGCCTTGGGCTCGAGGCAAGCGTCGATCTAGTGTCGGAGCTGGCGTACGGCGACGCTGGTGTGGCATTCACGCTGTTCATCTCGGTTCTGGGCACCGTCGGGCTATCGCTCTATGGCAACGAGGAGCTCAGGGAGCGCTACCTCGCGCCCATGACCGCGAACGGCCACTACTGCGCGACGCTCGCGAGTGAGCGCGCGGCGGGGAGCGAGCTGACCAAGATCGCGACAATCGCAGCGCGCGACGGCGACGGTGTCGTCATCAACGGGGAGAAGTTCTTCTCCACGAATGCGGGCTTCGCGAACTTCCTCGTCGTCTTCGCGAGGTCGGTCGCAAACCCGGGTGAGCACCTAGCCGTGGTCGTCCCGCGTGAGAATCCCGGAGTTCGGGTCGTCAAGCGCTGGGAGATGATCGGAGTACGCTCGTCGGGCACCTACCAAGTGATGTTCGAGCGCTGCCGCGCATCCGCTCAGGACGTGCTTGCCGGCCCGGGTCTGCGGATCCTCGAGATCGCGCTCAACGCGAGCCGGATCCTGATCGCGAGTACGGCACTGGGCATCGCCAGGCGGGTCCGCGACATCTGCATGGAGTACGCCAGGCGCAAGCGCGTCGGCGACAAGCCGCTCGTGAACAACGCGGTGTTCGCCGCGAAGCTCGGTCAGATGGAGATGGACATTGATGCCATGCGACACGTTTGTCTCGGGGCAGCGCGCGAGTTCGACACGATCACGCGCCGCGATGACGCCGCCGAGCAGTTCCTCCGCAGGGGGACGCTGAAGTCCGCGCTCACGGCGAAGACGTTCTGCGGGCGGACCGGCTGGCAGGTAGCGAGCGCCGGCTCGGAGATGTTCGGTGGACTCGGCTACACGCGCGAGATGCTCATCGACAAGCTCGTTCGGGACATTAGGCACGTCTCGATCATCGAGGGCGGCGATGACGTGCTCAGGGACCTTGTCTTTAACCGCTACGTCCTTCCTGGAGACAACCGGGTGTAGGCGTCCTCGTTTTGGTCGAGTGCGCGCGAGCAGGTACAAGGGATCGACACCAACCGCTGGGCGGGCCGGTCGAAATCGGCCTGGTCCTTGGGAAGAAAGGAAGCGGTCCAGCATGAGCAGGTTGTGGATACGCGATGAGTGAGGACTTGGCGATAGCAGTCGTGGGCCTGGCCTGTCGCCTGCCGGGCGCGCCGAGTCCGGACGCGTTCTGGCAGCTGCTGCGCGACGGGCGCGACGCGATCACGGACATCCCGCCAGACCGCTGGGTGTCGGCGGGCGTGGACGAGTCCATGCCCGGACTGCTCCGTGGCGGATTCGTCGACCGGATCGACGAGTTCGACGCCGAGTTCTTCGGTGTCTCACCGAGGGAGGCCGCGGTCATGGACCCCCAGCAGCGTCTCATGCTTGAACTGGCCTGGGAGGCGCTGGAGGACGCCGGGATCGTCCCAGAGGAGCTCAGTGGCAGCCGGACCGGGACCTTCGTGGGCGCGATCTCGGGTGACTACGGTGAGCTTCTGCGCCGGCGCGGAGTCTTCACCCGCCACACCCTCACAGGGACCAACCGCGGCATCATCGCCAATCGCGTCTCCTACACCCTGGGGTTGCGCGGTCCAAGCATGACCATCGACACAGCGCAGTCGTCGGCGCTTGTGGCCGTTCACCTGGCGTGCGAGAGCCTGCGCAGAAGTGAGTCCACCCTGGCGATCGCGGGCGGCGTGAACCTGAACATCAGCCCGGACAGCGCGATCAGTGCGTACAAACTCGGGGCGTTGTCGTTGGACGGGCGTTGCTTTACGTTCGACGTGCGCGCGAACGGCTACGTCCGTGGCGAGGGCGGTGGCGTCGTCGCACTGAAGCGCCTTGAGGACGCCGTCGCAGACGGCGACCCAATCTACTGCGTGATCCGCGGCAGCGGAGTGAACAATGACGGTGGCGGCGACGGTCTCACTGCCCCTGATTGCCATGCCCAGGAAGAGGTCCTGCGGCTGGCGTACGAGCGCGCCGGCCTCGAGCGCTCGGAGGTGCAGTACGTAGAGCTCCACGGCACCGGCACTAGGCTCGGAGATCGGGTCGAGGCCTCAGCGCTCGGTGCGGTGCTAGGCACCGGTCGCAGTGGCGGACCGCTCGTAGTCGGATCGGCCAAGACCAACGTCGGCCACCTGGAGGGTGCCGCTGGGATCGTCGGGCTGATAAAGACGATCCTCTGCATCGAGCATCGCGAGATCCCCGCGAGCCTCAACTTCCGCGAGGCACCTCCGGAGATTCCGCTCCACGAGCTGCGCCTGCGTGTCCAGCAGAGCCTCGACTCGTGGCCCGCGCCGGACCAGCCACTCCTGGCGGGCGTGAGCTCGTTCGGCATGGGCGGCACGAATTGTCACGTGGTGGTCGCCGAGTCGCCGCAGCCGAGCCACGAGAGCGACCGCGCCCCTGAGACCGGGATGCTTTCGTGGGTGGTGAGCGCACGAAGCGAGCCCGCGCTGCGCGAACAGGCGCAGAGGCTGCTCGCCCACGTTGAGGGCCGGCCCGAGCTCGACGTCGGTGACATCGGGTACTCGCTCGTGACATCGCGGTCTACGTTCGAGTCACGGGCCGTCGTGCTGGGGCGTGATCGCGAGCGGCTGTTGGAGGGGCTCGCGGGCCTGGCGCGTGGCGAACAGGCGGCCGGTGTCGTCACCGGGAGGGCGCACGGCGGCAAGACCGTGTTCGTGTTCCCTGGCCAGGGCTCACAGTGGGACGGCATGGCGCTCGGGCTGCTCGAGTCTGCGTCCGTGTTCGCTGACTCGATGCGGGCATGCGGCGAGGCACTGTCGCGCTACGTCGACTGGTCTCTCGAGGACGTTCTGCGCAGGGTCGAGGGGGCGCCGTCGCTCCAGTGCGTGGATGTCGTACAGCCTGCGCTGTT
>DASXMO010000124.1:0-2405 GCA_036495605.1 Solirubrobacteraceae bacterium | reverse complement strand
CAGCAGTCCCAGCCACATCGGCACGCCGATCAGCGCCGTCGCACCGACGTTGACCGCGCTCGTCAGCACGAAGATCAGCACCGAGCGCTTCGCGATCCGCTGCACCGACACGCCCTTGCTGCGCAGTACCCACGCCCCAAGGGCGATGCCCGCCAGGCCGCTGACCGACACGACCGAGTTGACCGCCAGCTCCGACAGCGACAGGCGCGAGTAAAGACGCCGGCCGAGCATCCCGAACACGAGCCCGAACAGCACCACATATCCCGCGCACGAGGCCAGCTCCAGTCCGATCCCCGCCGCGACCCATCCGGGGCGCGCATCGCCGATGCGATCGGCGGCCGCGCGCAGCCCCGGCACCGACAAGAGCAGCGCCGTGACCAGGGCGAAGAAGACCGCCAGTCCGATCAGGCTGTTGCGCAGCTTGCGCGAATGCGCGGCCATCACGGCCGCCGAATCGCCGACCTCCTTCGCTGAAACTTCCTCTTCGTTGCGATCACGATCGGCGATCTCGCTCATCCTCTCCGCTTTAATCACCTCATGGCCGAGCCATCCGCTCGCATCCTCGTCGTCGATGACGAGCCCGCGGTACAGAGCGCGCTCTCACGCGCCCTCACGCTAGAGCACTACACCGTCGTCCAGGCGATGGACGGGCGCCAGGCGCTCGAACGCCTCGGCTCGGACCCGTACGAGGCGGTGATCCTCGACGTCGCCATGCCCCACGTCGACGGCCTCGAAGTCTGCCGGCGCCTGCGCGATGGCGGCGACCGCACGCCCGTGCTGATGCTCACCGCGCGAGAAGAGATCGACGATCGCGTCGCCGGCCTGGACGCCGGCGCCGACGACTACCTCGTCAAGCCCTTCGCCCTGCGCGAGCTGCTCGCGCGCGTGCGTGCGCTGCTGCGCCGCGCCGGCGACGAGGACGACGACGAGCAGGAGCGCACGCTCGCCTTCGAGGACCTGCGCCTGGACCGTCTCGCCCACGAAGCCTGGCGAGGTGAGCGCCTGATGGCGCTCACCCGTACGGAGTTCCTGCTCCTCGAAATGTTCCTGCGCCATCCCCGGCAGGTGCTCACGCGCTCGGCGATCTTCGAACACGTCTGGGGGTATGACTTCGGCGCGACCTCCAACTCACTCGGCGTCTACATGGGCTACCTGCGCCGCAAGACCGAGTCCGAGGGCGAGCCGCGCCTGCTGCAGACGGTCCGCGGCGTCGGCTACGTGCTGCGTGCGCCATGACACCTCGATCGCGCGCATCCGAGCACGCGCTCCGCCACGCCGACACCGGCCGGGCGTTCGATACCGGTCGGGCATCCCCACGATGAGCTTTCGCCGGCGCATCACCTTCGCCTCCGCGGCCGCTGTCGCCGTCGCCGTGCTGCTCGCCTCGGCGCTCGTGTATGTGCTCACCTCCAACGAGCTGCACGGTCAGATCGACTCGCAGCTGCGCGGACGCTCGGACAACCTGCGCCTGATCGAGCGCCACCCGGTGCGCCGCCACGACGACCGCCTGCTCGACGCGCTCGCCGGCCGCAACGGCGTCTCGCCTCAACAGCTGTTCGAAAGCGGCCCCCAGCAGCCCGGCGAGGCGCTCGGCAACGTCTCGCCCCGACCCAATCAGGTGCGCGGCTACCAGCAGCTCGTGGACGCCCGCGGCAAGGTCCTGTTCCGCTCCGGCGCCAAGAACGTCACGCTCCCCGTCGACGCGCGCACGCGCGCGCTCGCCGCGGGCAAGGGCAAGGCCTTCTTCCGCGACGCCACCGTCCACGGCCTGTCGCTGCGTATCCTCGCCGAGCACCTCGCCCCCGGCAGGGTCGTGCAGTTCGCCCAGCCGCTCGACGAAGTCGACGAACTGCTCGGCCACCTGCGCCTGATCCTGCTGCTGTTCTCACTCGGCGGGATCCTGCTCGCGGCGCTGCTCGGACAACTCGTGGCCCGCGCCGCCGTGCAGCCCGTCAGGCGTCTGACCCGCGCGGCCGAGCACGTCGCCGAGACCCAGGACCTCTCCGGACGCATCTCGCCGACGGGCGATGACGAGGTCGGACGCCTGGCGGTCAGCTTCAACGCGATGCTCGACGCGCTCGAGGTCTCGATGGCCGCCCTCGACGCCTCAGTGCACGCCCAGCGCCAACTCGTCGCCGACGCCTCGCACGAGCTGCGCACGCCGATCACGAGCCTGCGCACCAACATCGAGATCCTCCAGCACGCCCCCGACATGGAAGGCCCCGAGCGCGCGCGCCTGCTCGACGACGTGGTCGAGCAGATCGGCGAGCTGACGTTGCTGATGAACGATCTCATCGATCTCGCCCGCGGCGAGCAGCAGCGCACCGACGCCGAGGACGTGCGACTGGACATCGTCGTCGAAGAGGCCGTCGCGCGCGCGCAGCGCAACTCGCCGGCGACGCCCC
>DASXMO010000123.1:0-2266 GCA_036495605.1 Solirubrobacteraceae bacterium | reverse complement strand
TCGTCTTGTCGTTCGTCAGGGCTAACTCTGGCTGCGGTGTCGTCAGGCTAAAAGAACCAATGCCCGGGTGAGCCGGACACTGGCGCTCGTTGTTGTTGGAGGCGAGCACGGTGCCGTGCACGAAGTAATACGCTTCCTCGGACCATGCTGCGTGCTCGATTGTTGGCAGTTCCGCTCGCCGGGTTGGGGCTGCTCGGACTCGCGGGTGCGCCCAGCGGTCCGGATGCAGCGATCACGAACGCCGCGGTCGCGTCCTACCGCGACGAGCTGCTCCGCAACGCACCTGCGCTCTGCTCGGACCTCACGCCCCAGGTCGCGGCCATGGTTGTGCCAGACGCTCCGCCGGGAACAAGCTGCGAACAGGCCGTGCAGCAAATCTTCGCTGCTACCGCTCCCTCGCGTGTGCCCCGTGACCTCGTGCTCTCCCTACGGGCGAACGCTGGCCACCTGAAGGTCAGTGGGCACCACACAACGGGCACCTTCTCGCTGACCGCGGAGGAGACGACCAAACGCCACGGGAGGGCCACTGTCGTGATTCATCAGCTGGGCACGTTCCGGCTCAGCCTCGAAGAAATCGCCGGACGATGGCTCGTGTCCTCCAAGGTGAGGCTCACAGCGGTCCCTGACTGTCAGCTGAACCCTCCCGGCCACTGCCACCCCGACGTCAAAGACCTGCTCTTCACTATCGGAGAACCTGTCGGCTCCACCCCGGAAGAATCCATCCCGATCCCAACGGCAGTACAGCAAGCTGGTCGACGCGAGGAACACGAGTTCAAAACAGGCCGCACGGTCTTCGCCGAGTCAGGCTGCCTAGCCTGCCACAAAATCGGCCAGATCGGCAACCCGGGACCGGGCCAGAACCTCACTCACATCGGCGCACGGCTTTCCCCCCATGAAATCGAAAAGGCGCTGGTCTCATCCCGCGCGCCGATGCCGTCATTCAAGCGCCTACCCGCCAACAAGAGGCACGACCTCGTTCGCTTCATGTCATTGCTGCGATAAGCGCGCATCGGTCAGTGCCCCCGCTGGCCACTACCCCGGCTGACTTCTGTCTCTGCGCGAGAGCGAGCGCCAGACAGCCCCAACGCCACGCTTGTGCAACGGACGAGGAGCGAGCCTGCGAGCCAGCCTGACACTGCGCTTGGTTCTGTTTACGCGAAGCAAGAGTAGTGCTTACGAGCGAGGCTGACCTGGTGGCCATGCCGGAGAGGCCCGCCCCGTCAAGCGCTGATCTCTTACCGCGCGGATCCGGTCATCGGCGACCCGCTGCCGGAGATCATCGACGTGTATCAGGCCGCGGGTCCGCACGGTCAACTTCGCGATCGACGTTTGGATCTCACGTTCAAACCCAACTAACTGCTCTTCGCGCTAGAACTCAACGGCGTATCTTGGTGTGAATGGTGTGGTCGTTGGTCGTACGCCTGCGATTCGGTCGACGCGGTAGCTGCGTAGCTCGCCATGGTCGTTGACGACGAACAGGATGAGGTTGCCGTCTTGGGTGCGGCGCAATGAATACGGCTCGACCACGCGAGGTCCGGAGCGTCCCTGCTCTGCGCGATAGTCGATCTCAGCCTTGAGGCGGTTTGCGCCCGCGTAGCGGATGGTCTCCAGGGGGATCCCTCGGCGCCATGAGGTGATCGCGCGTGGTGGCATCCAGTCTGAGTCGAGGTTTCTTCCCAGTTCGGCACGCGGGAGCGTAGAACTTCGCCCTTTCCCGTTGAGCCACACGAAGATCGGATCAAGTGAGTTCCAGAACTCGGCAAATGGCGGTAGCGGTCGCGGGAGCTGGTGGCCGAGCATGTTCTCCCACTCCTGCTCGATCTCATTCGCGTATTGCGATGTGCGAATGGTGTCTGCATCGGGGACGGCGATGCCGGCGTGCGCGCACTTCTGTGCGAGTGCGCGTAGGACCCGTGGGGCAAGACCGAGGAGGTCTGGGTGGCGGTGCATGTGTACGACGTCGTAGAGGTCGCGTGGCCTGCACCGCTCGGCCAGTGCGCGTGTCTTCTCCGCCGCGAGCTCCGTGAGCGAGTAGCAACGTATTCCGCTGGTCGGCAGCGGACTGTCGCCGTAGGAGTGAACGATCGAGCGCAGGACGGGCGACTCGACGAGTACCTCGTCGCTGGTGATGTCTAGCTTGAGCTTTGGCGGCGTACCTCGCTGCGGATTGGGGCCGCGATAGGCAAGACGGCCCTGCACAGTCGGGCGTCCACGCAGATTGCGTCTCTGCACGAAGGATCGGTCATCAACGCGCAGCTCGATGCCC
>DASXMO010000122.1:0-13136 GCA_036495605.1 Solirubrobacteraceae bacterium | reverse complement strand
AAGGGCGCCGCAAGGACAGTATCCGGGTAGTCGGCCGTGGCAAGGGAACGATGCATCGTTCCCTCATTCGAGGGTATGCAGCCCGAGTTTACGTGCCGCCTTGATCACGCTCGTGTCGAAGCTCGCGACCGCGCCCGCGTGCTCCTGTGCGGCCAGCAGCACGCAGCAGTCGGGGAGCTTGACGCCGAGGTCTGCCCTCAGTCGCGCGAGGCGTGATGAAGCCTCATCGCCGAGTGCGAGCTCCTGCACGTCAAGGCGGCTCAGCGCTGCTTGCGCATCGGCAAGCCGGTCTGCCCGCGCCGGGGCGACCAGCGTCTCTGCGAGCGTGATCGCGCTCGCGCCCAGCCTCTGCCCGTCGGTGGCCTCGAGCAGGCTCACCGCCCTGGCGTGGTGCGGATCGTTGTTGTCGAGGTGGCCGATCAGCACGCTCGCGTCGAGGACGACCACCCCGGCAGGCGCTTGCACGGTCTCAGGGCTCGCACCCGGTTTTTCAGGCTCCGCTCCAGTCTTCTCAGGTTCCGAGCCTGCGAGGGCACTCACGCTGGCCAGTCTTCGCGCAACCGTGCAAGCTCCCCGGGCTGGTAGATGCCGGTGAGTGAGCCGGCCGTCTCCCTGACCGCGGCGCCTCGCTCGATCGACTCCCGCTCGATCGACTCCTGTCCCGCTGCTACGAGGCGAAGCAGCAACTGTCTGCGCTCGTGGATATCGGGCCACCGGCGCTGCGCCTGATTGAGTTGCTCTCGGAGGTTGCCGGTGTCAGTGACGGTGTAGCGGGGTCGGGTGGTCGGCACAACTAAAGTGTAGCACCATGATCGACAGGTGCAGCACTGGCCGCAAGCATCGGCTCGGCAAAACCCGAAGAAAGTCAGAAACACGTATATGTAGAACGGTGAGCAGACAATTATCGTCATCCCAAAGGTGTCTGGATCTAGAGGGAAAGAATTGTCGTTCAGAGATATGGTCTTGCACCACTGGGAGAAGATATGTACGCGAAACGCGTATGTGCTGTGCTCGTTCATGGTGTTCTTAAGTGTGGCGGTTGCCCCACCAGCGGCGTGGTCTCTTACATGGTCCGGCGGCGGCGCTACCAGCTCCCCGAATTGGTCGTCAGACGCGAATTGGACGGGTGCTCCGCCGTCTTTGTCTGAACCGTTCAGGCTCGAATTCCCGCGACTGTCGAACCCGGCCTGCACTGCTGCTGCGCCGGGCGATACCTGTTATGTGAGCAAGAACGACGTGGGCGATGTTGCGGTCGAATCGATGCGTGTCGATGACGGCGATGAATACGAACTGGAAGGCGATGGGATCACGCTCGGAAGTGAAGGGCTGGTGGCGTCGCCCGCCTCGGGGAGCAGTGGCCCCGCGGGGGACTTCGTCGGTCTGCCGCTCGAACTCGGCGCGTCGCAGACTTGGAACGTGGCTGGTCGCAGCAGGGGCGGGATCGGCGAAAACGGTGTGTTCGTGGGAGGCGCGATCACGGGCTCGGGCAAGAGCCTCGCGGTCGACCTCGAAAACGGGGCGGCGCTGTATCTGAATGACGACATCGAGGTCGGTCCACTGACGTTCGCCGGCGCGGACCAGGGTGAGGCAGGTGCTCTCAACGGCTTCGTTGGTCTCCTGGACGCACGGGCCAACTCATCGGACGGCGACGCGGTGGCGCTGAGTCATGTCGCCATGCTTGGGAGCGGTAGCGTCGGTGCGCTGACGACAAGCGATGCCGATGTGGGTGTCGGCAGCGGCCATCCCACCGGGGGTATCGAAGCGCGGAGCGCCACGCTCGACGCGAGCAGCGAAGTGGAATTCGAGATCACCGGCACCGGCACGGTCGCGGACAGCGACTATGGGCAGCTGTCGTCGGGTGGCGCGGTTGCGCTTGGAGGCGCAACGGTGAGTGTGTTCGTTGCTCCCACATCAGGCACTAGCTGCCCGACGCTTTCGCCCGGGCAGAAGTACACGTTCGTGTCGGCCAACGGCGTCCTCTCGGGCTCGTTCGGCAACGTTGCCGGAGGGGCCGAAATACCAGTCAGGTTCTCGAAAAGCTGCTCGTCACATCCATCTGTGCATCTGCGCGTTGCGTATCACAGGAGCGGAGGCGTGGAGACAGTCACCGGCACCGTGCCCGGCGGAATTGAACCGTCTGAACCGGAACAGAGATACAACCCATATGTGAGACCAAACGCTGAAGGGGCTGAATGGGGTCTTATAGCGGCTGCTCGCGACGTTGAAGAATCCAATGCAAGAGAACGCGCGGCGGAAGCGGCAGCGAGGCAGCGTGAGGAAACTGAACGGCTGGCTCGGGCGGCCCACACATCGGTCTCCCTCGTTTCCGCGGCTCTCACCGCCGCTCAACGTGGCGCCGTTGTGCTTGCCGAGCTGAGGTGCGCGGGCAGCGCCGGCGAAACCTGTGCTGGGAAGCTCGCTCTGTCCGTCCGGCTGCCTGTTGGGAAAGGGAAGCGCCCGCACACGTCTGCGGTCGGAACGGCGAGCTTCTCGGTAGCCGCCGGCAAGACGACGAGTGTTCGCATCAGGCTGAACGCGATTGGACGCGCGCTGATGCGTAAGGCTCACGGTCACCTGAATGCCGGCCTGGCGATTCTCCAGAGCGCTCCGGCCAGTCATTCGCAGCTCAGGAGCGTCCACCTGCTCGCAAGACGATCCCATTAGGTGTCGTGCTCAGGTTCGTGATCAACTACTCCGCTTTAGCGTTTGTGCTCTCAGGCGCTACCGGTCGCCCACGGAGTAGGCATAACCGGCCATGACCTCGGCGATCGCCAGATCGTCGTCCCCGCCGCGCCCGCGCAGCCCCTCGACGATCCCCTGACGATCCTCGGGCGTGCGGTTCTGGCTGAGCTTGCGCTTGCCCTGCAGCGAGTCGACCTGGAGGCTGAAGGCGGCGATGTGAGGCAGTCGTTCCTCGACGTACTCGTCGGCGACGGCCGCGAGCGACCAGGGCTGAGAGAAACGCTGCTCGTGAACTGCGACGAGCTCGGCGAGATGGCCGAGCACGACATCCGGATCTTCCAGTCGGCGCGGGCGGCCGTAGGCGTGGACGGCGAGGAAGTTGTACGTGGGCAGACCGCCGCTCGGGCACCAGCGCGGCGAGACGTAGGCCCGGGGTGCGCTGAAGATCGCGAGGGCCTCGTGATCCCCGTCAAGATGACGCGCGAGCGGGTCGCGGGCGGAGACGTGTGCGACGAGCGTTCCAAAGCGACCCTCCTCGCGATGCAGGACAAATGGGATGTGCGCGGCGAGCGGACCTTCGGAGCAGATCACAAGGACGCCGAAGCGCACGTCCTCGATGATGTCCTGCAGAACCGGCAGCTCGCGCTCGGCGAAGTGGGGATTGACGTACATCGGTCCTCCTGGGAGCTCGATGACTCGCGTCGATAGGCGGGCTGCAGAACGTTACTGTGCGAGCCAAGAATGCTCCGCGAGCGCCTGAGCGCCCAGCTGCTGGCCGGACCGCCGGCGAAAGAAGCCACGGCCGTGGTGCAGCGGCTGTTGGCGGTCCAGGCTCAGGACCCGCGTGGCGCGCGCCTGGCGATCAGGGCGCGCAGCGAGGGCCTGACGGCCGGCGACGTGGACCGCGCGCTGAACGAGCGGGCGCTCGTGATCACCTGGTTGAACCGGGGCACGCTGCATCTGGTGCGCGGCGAGGACTACCCGTGGCTGCACGCCCTGACGGCGCCGCGTTTGATGAGCAGCAGCGCTCGGCGCCTGGCGCAGGAGGGCCTCTCGGCGCAGGCGACGGAGCGTGGAGTGAGGGCGATCGAGCGCACGCTCACCGAGGAGGGGCCGTCGACGCGCGGTGAGCTGCGCGAGCGGATCGCCGCGGCGGGGGTGCGAACGGAGGGGCAGGCGCTCGTGCACCTGCTGCTGGAGGCCAGCTTGCGCGGTGTGGCGGTGCGCGGTCCGATGGTCGGCCGCGAGCACGCATTCGTGCTGGTCCGCGAGTGGCTGCCGAAACCCAAGCCGGTCGATCGGGACCGGTCCCTGGCGGAGCTGGCGCGGCGTTATCTGGCAGGGCATGGTCCCGCGGGCGAGCGCGACCTTGCGAAGTGGGCGGGGCTCGCGTTGCGAGACGCACGCGCTGGGTTTCGCGCGATCGCCTCCGAGTTGGTCGAGCGCGAGGACGGTCTGATGGATCTCGTGCGAGGCGATGTCGCACCGCAACTGCCGCCACCGCGCCTGCTGGGCTCTTTCGATCCGCTGCTGCACGGGTGGGTATCGCGAGAGCCGGTGCTGCTGGAGAACGAGCCGATCATCACCCGCAACGGAATCTTCCGGCCGTTCGCGCTCGTGCGCGGACGCGCGGTCGCGGTGTGGGGTCTGCGAGCGGGCGAGGTCGAGCTGCGACCGTTCGCTCGCCTGACGCGCGCTGACACGGCGGCGTTGCGGACCGACGCCCTGGCCGTGGCCGCCTATCTGGCCGGCGAGCCCGCCCAGGATTGACGAGGCGAGCCGATAGTGCATGTTTCGCGGCTGAGTGCACATCGAGCCGACCGTGTTTGAAAGAAGACACAAAGTAGACCGACATTTGTCTACATCGGACTCTATCACCTGTAGTCATGTACTCGCCGACCAGCGAAGTTGCCGGAATGTCCACGCCGGCGCCGACGAATCCCGAGCTGGGTCGCGCGATCCGCCGCCTGCGGCGTGCGCGCAAGTTGACCATCGAAGCGCTCGCGCACCAATCGGATATGCACCCGACCTATCTCTCGGGCATTGAGCGGGGTCGGCGCAACCCGACCTGGAGCAAGCTCACGAGCCTCGCCGGCGGGCTCGGCATCCCCGTCATGCAGATCGTCGCGGACGCCGAAGCGGAGGCGCAGCTGACAGAGCGGATGCGCATCGCCCGGTCCGAGCTGGGCCTGTCCGAGCGTTTCGCCTGAGCATCGGCGCCGGCGCCTTCGCGGGGCGTGACGTTCGCGAGCGCGGTCTTCGCATGCGCTTGGAGTCATGCGCCTGGAGCCTTCCGGCGCAATGAATACGCTGAGCGCATGACGGGGGTGCGTGAATCGTGACGGCACCGCGCGAGCGGCTGGCGGTGATCGACTTGGGCTCGAACTCGTTCCGGCTCGTCGTGTTCATGGCCTGGAAGGGCTGGTGGAGGCGAACCGACGAGATCTACGAGCCGGTGCGTATCGGCGAGGGCCTCGCCGCGACGGGCAGGCTGGGGGAGGAGCCGATGCGCCGCGCGCTCGCCACGCTGGATGTGTTCGATCACTTCTGCCGCGCGGCGGGACTCGGCGGCAACTCCGTGGATGCGCTCGCGACGAGCGCGATCCGCGATGCCGAGAATGCCACCGACTTCCTGACGCAGGCGCGCGAACATACGAGCCTGCCGATTCGCGTCCTGAGCCGCGAGGAGGAGGCTCGCTATGGCTATCTGGCCGCGGTCAACTCGACGACGCTGAACGACGGGTGCGTACTGGATCTCGGCGGTGGATCGCTGCAGCTGGTACGCGTGCTCGATCGAGCCGCGTGCGAGCTCGGCTCCTGGCGGCTGGGCGCGGTGCGCATGACCGAGCGGTTTCTGCCCGCGAACGGGCCCGCGAAACGGAGACAGATCGAGCAGTTGCGTGAACACGTCGCGACCGAGCTGGCGCGCGCGGAGTGGCTGGCGCACTCCGGCTCGCGCCTGGTCGGCATCGGCGGCACCGTGCGCAACCTGGCCGCCGCGGTGCAGCGCGCTTGCGGCCTGCCCTCGAATGGAGTGCAGGCGACGATCGTCTCCAATGAGGCCCTCGAGGAGCTCGTGGAGCGTCTGGCGGCGCTTCCCGCATCTCAGCGCAGCACCGTTCCGGGCATCAAGCCCGCACGCGCCGATCTGATCCTCGCTGGCGCGATCGTGGTGCAGGGCGCGCTGCTCGCGGGTGGGTTCGACGGCTTGGAAGTCACCGAGGCGGGTCTGCGCGAGGGTGTGTTCTTCGAGCGCCTGCTCGCCGATCGAGATCCGCCGCTGTTCGCCGACTTGCGCCGCACGAGCGTCCTGAACCTGGCGGCGCAGTACCGTCCCGATACGGCCCACACCGACCACGTCGCGACACTCGCGCTGGCGATGTCCGACGAGCTCGCGAGGTTGGGTCTGCACGCGGGGGATCCGGTCGAGCGCGAACTGCTGTGGGCCGCGTGCATGCTGCACGACATCGGCATGTCCGTCGACTACGACGACCACCACAAGCACTCGCGTTATCTGATCCTCAACGGAGGCCTACCCGGCTACTCGCCGATCGAGGTGGCGATCGTCGCGCAGGCCGCCCGCTATCACCGCAAGGGCATGCCGCACCCGGGCCCGCTGGCTGCGCTGTTCACAGAGGAGGACATCGCGCGCTTGGATCGCTGTGCGGTGCTGCTGCGCCTCGCCGAGGACCTCGAGCGCTCGCGCGATCAGCTCGTGCGCGCGGCCCGCTTCAGGCTGATCGACTCCTCCGGCACCGAGACGACAGCGGCGGGCAACGCCGAGGGCGCGGGCGGAGAGATCGAACTGCGCTTGATCGCCGATGGCGAGTCGGCGGTCCCCCGCTGGGCGGCGCGCCGCGAGAGCGAGCTGTTCGCGCGCGCCTTCCACCGCGAGCTCTCTGTAGCAGCCTGAGCCTTCGATGGGTCCGCTTGGGCCGCCGGTGCCTGCGCGCGGGTCAGTGCGCTCGCAGCTGGCGCTCGCGCCCGGCGCAGTCGTAGAGCAGCAGCGCGTTGGGGTTGATCGGCGGCGGCTGCCAGGCCACGGCGGGAATCACGCGGCAGGATTCGATCACGGCGTTCGAGCCCGCGTTGCCGCCGCGTTCGGCGTAGGCGCCGCCGAGCGCGACATAGCGCGCTTCGCCACGAGCCACCAGGCGCGCTAGGCCCGGTCCGTTCAGCGCGGGGTCGTTGCCGCTGTAACCGCCCATCGCACCAGCATCGTGGCCGAGCAGAAGCATCGGAGCAGAGGTGATCGACGCCTCTGTGAGCACATCCCAGCGCTTACCGGGATGACGCGTATCCACGTAATCGACCAGTGCCTTGGTGACGCGCAGATCGTGGGGGCTCTCGCCGAGGGGTCCGACCGCCCCTGCGGCGCGCGGACCGGCGGCCGGGAACGTTCCCTCCACCGCGAACTGCCAGGTGGTTGCCGCATAGGCCGCGGGGGCGAGCAGCAGCAGCCCGATCATCACCGCCATCGCCGGGCTCCTCCAGCGCTTGACGGTCAGGATCGTGACCACGCCGAGGATCGTGCCGAGAATCAGCACGGGCCTGAACCAGTGCATGTAGTGGTCGTATCCGAGCAACGTCAGCTGTGCCGCCACCGCGCCGGCGACCGCGAGGGGGATCAGCGCGAGACGTGCCCGTCGGCGCGCTCCTGGTGCGACGAAGGCCACCGCGCCACCGCCGACCATCGCGGCGGTGCCGGGGCCCAGGGCGGAGAGGTAGTAGGGGTGGACGATCCCCTTTGAGAGGCTCAGCACGGCAGCCTCCACGAGAAACCAGCCGCCCAACACGATCAGGCCCGCCAGCCGCCGATCTCGCCGCCCGCCGATGACACCGACACGTTCGGTTCCCTCGAGATCATCGGCGAGCGTTCGATCGACGGGCGCTCGATCTCGCGCGCTCGCGGTCGCGGGCGCCCCTTCATCGTTCACCGCGCCGCCATCGGCAGACCGCGAGCCCACGCCGATCGACCACAACGCGAGGGCGATCAGGCCGACGAGCGCAAACGGCAGCATCCAGCCGGCCTGGCCACCGAGACCTTCTTCGAACAGTCGCAGCGGTCCGGTCGGCCCGCCGAAGGCGACCGGGTAGCGAAGCCGACCGTTGCGCAGATATTTGGAGAGGGCGACTTTCTTGACGACGGGTCGCGCGTGATGGCTCGATTGCGCCCCCGATTGCGCCGGATGGGCGCCTACAGCGGGGCTCGGCGCTGCAGCGGGATTGGGCGAAGAGGCGTTGCTGGCGGAACCGCCGGCGCCCCGACCCTGCGCGGCGGCCCGCGCTCGGAGCGCTTCTTTTTCGATGTGCGCGAGCGAGCCGTGTTTGAAGACGACAGGGATGCGACCCGGTCCGCCGACCTGCCCTTCGACGCGACCGAAGCCGTTGTAGCCGAAGGTGAGGTCGCGCTCGGTGTTGTTGACCGAGCCGCCGACGAACGGGCGCTGCGAGGCGGGGGTCAGTTCGACCACCAGCGACCATGAGGCCGAGACGAGCGCCAGCACCGCGCCGGCGGCGAGCAGTTGGGTGCTCCGACGCACGAGCGATCCGGGCGCGCACACGAGGTAGCCGAGCGCGAGGCCCGGCACGACGAGGTAGGCGGCGAGGGTCTTCGTGTTGAAGGCGACCCCGACCAGCACCGCGCATCCGAGCAGCGTGAGCAGCCTGCCGGAGTCGATCGCGCGCAGTCCGAGGCCGCAGGCGAGGATCATCAGCAGGATCAGGACCGCGTCGAGGTTGTTGTCGCGCGATACCGCTACGAAGGACGGGAACACGGCGAGTGCGAGCGCACTCATGACGCCGGCGGTGGGACCGAACCTGGGGGTGACCACCCAGTAGAGCGCGGCGACTGCGAGCACACCGGCGATCGCCTCGGGCAGCAGCAAACTGAGCGGGTGAAATCCGAATAGCGCGGCGCTGAGACCTTGCACCCACATGCCGAACGGCGGCTTGTCAACGGTGACCATGCCGCCGGGGTCGAAGGAGACGAAGAAGAAGTTGTGGAACGAGTGCAGCATCGAGCGCACGGCGGCCGAGTAGAACGTGTTGGCGTAGCCGTTGCGCGAGAGGTGGTTGATGTTCAGCACCGCCGAGAGCGCGAGCACGGCGGCGAGCGCGATGTGCTGGGGCAACACGCGCGCGCTGCGCCGGGGTGCTGCGATCGCGGCGGCTGCTCCCGCGTCGAGCGTGGGCGCCACCGCGACTGTGGACGTCTGAGGAGCTGAGGTCATTGCGAGGGCGTCATCGTACGAGCGCGCCTGTCAGCCGGTCGAGGTCGTCCTCGTTGTTCCAGGCCCCGACGGACGCTCGCAGCCAGGGTGCGCCGGGAATGTTACGCACGATCACCCCGTGCTCGCGCAGGCGCTCGCGCTCGAGCTCGGGGTCGGGACTCTCGAAGGACACGAGCGTGGTGTCCCCGCGCGGCGCGACAGCGCGGCCGCCCTGCTCCAACATCGCGACGAGGCGCCCGGTGAGCTCGCGCGTCCGTGCATGCATCGCCTGCCGGCCCGCGCCCTCCAGCACGCGCGCCGCGGCCAGCGCGCAGGCGAGCGCCTCGGCGCTCAGCGACATCGTGTCGAGCGCGCGCGCATCGTCGTGCAGCGGAGCATCGAGGCCGGCGTTCGGTTCGGCCAGATTCGCATAGCCTCGCCGTTCGATGCGCAGGCGTGAGCGCAGCTGCGCGCTCGCGTACAGCATCCCGGTGCCGTCGGGACCGCACATCCACTTCTGACCAGCGCCCGCGTAGGCGTCACAGCCGAGCGCGTTGACGTCGACGGGGATCGCGCCGACGCCTTGGGCTCCGTCGAGCAGCACCGGAATCTGCAGTTGTGAGAGTGCCGCCGGCGCGAGAGAGCCGCTCATCCAGCCGACGTGCGAGCACGCGACGAGACGCGTCTTACGCTCCTCGACCGCTTCGGCGATCTTCGCCAGAGGGGCCGTGCGAACGGTCACGCCTTTGCACTCGCGCGCACCCGCGAGTGCACCGAGCAGGCCGGGGTGCTCCTCGTCGCTCGTGAGGATCTCATCGCCTGGTCGGAGATCGAGTCCGGCGATGACCTGGGCGAGGCCCTCGCTGGTGCAGGTCGTCAGCGCGACCTCCTCCGCCGCGCAGCCGAGCGCGCGAGCGTAGGCGCGGCGCAGCTCGGTGCCTAGCTCGGTGCGGCGTTCGAAGTGCGCCATCGCGCGGCCGTCGTCGGCCTCCCGCGCCAGCTCCTCGCCGGCGGCGGCCACGGCGGCGTCGGGCAGCGGACCGTCGGTGCCGGCGTTCAGATAGGCCAGCCGGCGCAGTGCCGGAAACTGATCGCGCAGGTCGTCGAGGGCCACGACGGGCGAGCATACCGGCGGCGGGCCCCGCGTCGTGACGGTTGCGCCGCGAATGACCTGCTTTCGCGAGGAGCGAAAAGCGAGTATCAATTGTTAGAGGACGACACGGTGTGCGAGCGGCGGGCAGGAGTACGCCCGTCACGCACACACACAGGGGTGAAGGAGGGTGCGTAGGATGACTTCCGACGTGGGGGCTGTGCCACTGTGGCAACCGAGCGCGCAGGAGCGCGAGCGCACGGAGCTGACGCGGTTCATGCGCTGGGCGGGCGAGCGCACCGGGCGCAGGTTTAGCGATTACGGCGAGCTGTGGGCGTGGTCGGTGTCGGAGGTGGAGGACTTCTGGGTGGCCATCTGGGAGTACTGCGAGGTGCGCGCTTCCGCCCCCTATGAGCAGGTTCTCGACTCGCGCGAGATGCCGGGGGCCCGCTGGTTTGCGGGGAGCGAGCTGAACTACGCCGAGAACATGCTGATGCGCTCGCGCGACCCAGATGCGGTCGCGGTGCTGCACGCCTCGGAGCTGCGCGCCCTCGAGTCGCTGACCTGGGCGCAGCTGCGAGCGCAGGTCGCGGAGGTGGCCGGCGGTTTGCGCGAGCTGGGCGTCGGGCGCGGCGATCGCGTGGTCGCCTACATGCCGAACATCCCTGAGACGCTCGTGGCGCTGTTGGCGGTCGCCTCGATCGGCGCGATCTGGTCCAGCGCCGCACCGGAGTTCGGCGCGCGCAGCGTGATCGACCGGTTCGCGCAGATCGAGCCGACGGTGATGCTGGCGGTGGACGGCTACCGTCACGGCGGGCGCGACTACGACCGCACGGAGCCGCTGAAGGCGATCGTCGCGGAGCTTCCGAGCGTGCGCCACACGGTGCTGCTGCCCTACCTCTCACCGGCCGCTGGCACCGAGGGTCTGCCCGGCGGGATGCGCTGGAGCGAGCTGCTGGAGCTGGGGCGAGACGCCGCGATACGAGATCGCGTGAGCGAGAACGAGGGTGACGGCGCGGGCGTGGGTGACGCCCGGCTGCAGTTCGAGCAGGTGCCCTTCGATCACCCGTTGTGGGTTTTGTACTCCTCGGGCACCACGGGGCTGCCGAAGGCGATCGTGCACGGGCACGGGGGCATCCTGCTGGAGCAGTTGAAGAAGAGTCTGCTGCATCTCGATTTGCGTGCGGGCGATCGCATGTTCTGGTTCACGACGACGGGCTGGATGATGTGGAACTTCCTGATCGGCGCGCTGTTCACGGATGCGGCGATCGTGCTCTACGACGGCAGTCCCGGTCATCCCGACATGGGCGTGCTGTGGGAGCTCGCGCAGCAGACGCAGATCACGTGCATGGGCGTCTCGGCAGGGTGGCTCGGTGCGTGCGCGAAGGCCGGGGTGGAGCCGGCGCGCGACTTCGACCTGCGCGCGCTGCGCGCGATCGGATCGACCGGCTCGCCGCTGGCGCCCGAGAGCTATCGCTGGGTGAAGGAGCACGTCGGCGATCACGTCTGGCTGTTCTCGACGAGCGGCGGGACGGACGTCTGCACGGCGTTCGTGGGCGGCTGTCCGCTGCTGCCGGTATACGAGGGCGAACTGCAGGCGCGCGGGCTTGGATGTGCGGTGGAGGCGTGGGACGAGGGTGGACACAGCGTGGTGGACGAGGTGGGGGAGCTGGTGCTGACGCAGCCGCTGCCCTCGATGCCGCTGTACTTCTGGGGGGAGGATCCGCCCGACCGCGCGGGACATGGCGGCGAGCGCTACCGCGAGAGCTATTTCGCGATGTACCCGGGCATCTGGCGCCACGGCGACTGGGTGCGGATCACGCCGCGCGGAGGGGCGGTCATCTACGGGCGCTCGGACTCGACGATCAACCGTCAGGGCGTGCGCATGGGCACGAGCGAGATATATCGCGCGGCGGGCGCCGTGGAGGAGGTGGTTGACGCGCTCGTCGTAGACGTGCCGCGCCCGGAGCGCGATGCGGAGCTGTGGATGATCCTGTTCGTGGTGCTCGGCGACGGCGTGACGCTCGATGAGGAGCTGCGCGCGAGGATCGCGCGGCGCATCCGCGAGGACTGCTCGCCGCGGCACGTCCCGAACGAGATCCTGCAGATCGAGCAGGTGCCGCGCACGCTCTCGGGCAAGGTGCTGGAGGTGCCGATCAAGAAGATCCTGATGGGCACCCCGCCGGGCGAGGCGGCGAGCGTCGACTCGCTGGCGGACCCGCGCGCGCTGGACTACTTCGTGGAGCTCTCGAAGACGCTCTAGCCGCGTCGACCGCTGATTTCTAGAGACCCAGCGAGCGACCGACTATCTCCAGCATTATCTCGTTGGCGCCGCCGTAGATGCGCGTGACGCGCGCGTCGGCGTAGGCGCGGGCGATGGGGTAGTCGAGCATGTAGCCGTAGCCGCCGTGCAGCTGCAGGCAGCGATCGACTACGCGCCCCTGCAGCTCGGTGCACCACCACTTGGCGGTGGCGGCGCCCTCGGGCGTGAGCTCGCCGGCGCTCAGCGCCCGCGCGCAGCGGTCGATGTAGGAGCGCGCGATGTCGGTTTCCGAGCGCATTCGCGCGAGCTCGAAGCGCGAGTTCTGGAAGGAGCCGATCGACTGACCGAAGGCTTGGCGCTCGCGCACGTAGTCGAGCGTCCACCCGAGCGCGGCTTCGCACGCGGAGACGGCCGAGGCAGCGATCGAGAGGCGCTCCTGGGGGAGGTTCGAGACGAGGTGGCGAAAGCCCTGGCCCGCTTCGCCGAGCAGGTTCTCGACGGGCACGCGCGCATCGGCGAAGGAGAGCTCGGCGGTGTCCTGGGCGTGCTGGCCGAGCTTCTCCAGGTTGCGGCCGCGCTCGAAACCCTCGGTGCCGCGCTCGATCACGAGCAGCGAGATGCCGCGGTGGCGCTCGGAGGGATCTGTCTTGACGGCGAGGATCACGAGGTCCGCGTTGATGCCGTTGGTGATGAATGTCTTGGCGCCGTCAACGACGTAGTGCTCGCCGTCGCGGCGCGCGCGGGTGCTCATCGCGGCGAGGTCCGAGCCGATCCCGGGCTCGGTCATGGCGAGCGCGGTGATCAGCTCGCCGGAGGCGATCCCTCCAAGCCAGCGCTCGCGCTGGGCCTCGGTGCAGTAGGCGAGGAAGTAGGGCAGGCAGATGTCGTT
>DASXMO010000121.1:0-17682 GCA_036495605.1 Solirubrobacteraceae bacterium | reverse complement strand
GTCCGGGCGGACCTTCTTGAGCGCCTCGCGCATGCCCTCTGACTCGAACTGGAAGACGCCCGTGGATTCGCCGCGCGCCATCATCTCGTAGGTCTTGGCGTCATCCAGCGGCAGCGTCGTCATGTCCGGGCGCGTGCCGGTGGAGCGCTCGATGATGTCGAGCGCGTCCTCGATCACGTCGAGGTTGCGCAAGCCGAGGAAGTCCATCTTGAGCAGGCCGATGTCCTCGATCGGCTTCATCGAGAACTGGGTGACGGTGCGGTAGGCCTTCTCACCATTCTCATCCGCACCGGCGTCGGCGAGCTGCAGCGGCACGATGTCCGTCAGCGGACGGTCGGCGATCACGACCGCGGCGGCATGGATCGAGCTGTTGCGAACGATCCCCTCGAGGCCCTGCGCGACGTCGATTATCTGCTTCGCGACGGGCTCCTCGTCGCAGGCCTTGCGCAGCGGCTGCCCCGGCTTCAGGCATTCCTCAAAGGACGGCGAGCGGCCCATGATCGGGTCGGGGATCAGCTTCGCGAGGCGATCACCGGTGCCGTAGTCAAGACCCAGCACCCGCGCCGCGTCGCGGGTGGCGGCGCGCGGGAACATCTTGCCGAAGGTGACGATCTGCGCGACCGACTCGCGCCCGTACTTCTCGGTCACGTATTTCATCACCCGCTCGCGCCCGCGCACGGAGAAGTCGATGTCGATATCGGGCATCGACACGCGCTCGGGGTTGAGGAAGCGCTCGAACAGGAGGTCGTAGCGCAGCGGATCGACATCGGTGATCTGCAGGCAGTAGGCGACGATCGAGCCGGCCGCCGAACCGCGTCCGGGTCCCACGGCAATGCCGTTCTCCTTGGCGTAGCGCACGAAGTCCCACACGATCAGGAAGTAGGCGTTGAAGCCCATGCGGTCGATCACGCCGAGCTCCATCTCCATGCGCTCCAGCGCCTGCGCGGGCGGCGGCGCGCCGTAGCGCCGCTGCAGGCCCTCGAACACTTGCGCGCGCAGGTAGTCGTGCTCGCTGGAGCCGTCGGGCGTCTCATAGCTTGGGATCAGCTGCTTGCCCAGCTCGATCTCGACGGAGCAGCGCTCGGCGATCTCGAGCGTGTTGGCGATCGCTTCGGGCCACTGCGCGAACGCCTCGGCCATCTGCGCGTTGTCGCGCAGGTAGAACTCGTTCGTGTCGAACGTCATCTTCGGCGCGGCGAGCGTGCTCTTGGTCTGCACGCACAAAAGCGCGGTGTGATGGTCGTAGTCCTCGCGGCGCAGGTAGTGAACGTCGCCGGTGCCCACCAGCCCGGCGCCGAGCTCTGAGGCGATGCGCACGATCCCCTCGTTGCACTTCTCCTGCGGCGCGAGCCCGTTCTTCTGCACCTCGAAGTAGACGTTCTCGGGAGAGAAGATGCGACGCAGATCGTCGGCGTGGGCTCGGGCGTCCTCAGGCCTGTCCTCCAAGAGCCGCTGGCAGAAGCGCGAAGCCAGACAGCCCGTGAGCGCGATCACGCCAGCGGAGTGGCCCTCGATCTGGCCGAGGTCGACGGTCGGCTTGCCGCGATTGAGCCCTTCGAGAAAGCCCGCCGAGGAGAGCTTGACGAGATTGCGATAGCCCTCGTCGTTGGCTGCCAGCAGCGTCAGGTGGTTGCGCTCCACCTTCGGCGAGCCAGGACCGGCGGAGGCGGCGAGGTGGTCGTCGACGAGATAGATCTCACAGCCGACGATCGGCTTGACGCCGTGTTTGGCACAGGCCTTGTGCAGCTCGACGGCGCCGTTCATCACGCCGTGATCGGTCAGGCCGAGCGCCGGCTGGTCGAACTCCGCGGCGCGCGCCGCCAACGCTTCGATCTTGCACGCCCCGTCCAGCAGCGAGTACTCGGAGTGGACGTGCAGGTGGGCGCAGGTTGGGACGGTCACTGAGGCTCGATGTTATGCGCCACGGCGGCGGAGGTTCAGCGCCCGCGCCGCTGTTTGCGTCTTAACCGCCAGCGACCGATCAGCGACATGCTGTGCTTGTGCGGGGCGCGCTGCTCGGGCGCCGCCGTCGGTACCTCAGCGGGTGCCGCGACGGGCGCTTGCGCAAGCATCTCGACGGGCGCTGCGGGCGTCGTATCCGGTTGCTCGACCGCGCTCTCCTGCGCGCGGGCGCGCAGGCGCTCGACCGCGGCCGCCAGCGCCTCGGCCATCTCCTCGCTGCGGGGCCGGGAAGATGGCGGCTCCTGCGCGGGCTGTGCGTCGACGGCCGCCCGCAGCTTGATCGCCACGCCCTTCAGCTCGTGCACGGTTCCGGCCATCCGGCGGTGGCTCTCGCGTATCGCGGCGAGCGCACCCTCCACGTTCTCCAGGCGCTGGGCGAGCTCGGTCGTTCGCCGTCCGTCCTGTTCGGCTTCCTCGAGCCGACGCTGCAGGCTCGCGACGTGGCCCTCGAGCGTCTTGACGGTCGCCTCGGCGGTTTCGGCCCGGCGCAGGAGGGCGTTCTCGCCCGACTCGGCGGCGCGAAGCGCGCGGCGCTCGGCGAGCAGGTCGCGCTCGCTCGGGGGCTGTGAGGAGCCTCCTCGGGGGACGGGCGTCTGCGACGATGAAGAAGATCCCTCGGCGATCATTTACGACTCGGAGCGTATGTCTCCGACCGGACGCCTTCGGCGTGCGCGCGAGAGACGGCGCCGGAGTCTTGCAACCGGGGCTCAGGAGTCGTTGCGAAGGCGCCAGGCCATGCGCGACTGCAGTGAGAACAGCTCGATGAAACCGGGTGAGGCGGCCTGGGAGAAGAGCCCGCCGGACTGCGAGAACGACGCGAGGCTCGCGTCGTAGACGGCGTTCGGGGATGAGCGCGTGATCACACGGACGCTGCCGCGGTAGAGCTTCAGACCGATCGTGCCGGTCACCTGCTCGTTGACGCTGTCCATGTAGGCGTCGAGGTCCGATCGCAGCGGCTCCCACCACAGGCCGGCGTAGACGAGGTAGGCCCACTGATGGTCGAGCTGGGGCTTGAACTGGTTCTGATGGATCGTGCAGACCAGACGCTCCAGGTCCTGGTGTGCGGTGAGCAGGAGCGCGGCCGCGGGAGCCTCGTAGATGTCGCGGACCTTCAACCCGACGATGCGATCCTCGATGTGGTCGATGATGCCGACGCCGTGACGAGCGGCGATCTCCGCCGCCCGTTCGATCAGCTCCACGGGAGCGAGGCGCTCGCCGTCGAGGGCAACGGGCACGCCGCGCTCGAACTCGATCGCCACCGTCTGCGCCTGCTCGGGGGCCTCCTCGGGACGGGCGACGAGCTGGAAGACGTCGTCCTCGGGGGCGTGAGCGAGATCCTCGATCCAGCGCCCCTCGGAGGAGCGCCCCCAGAGGTTGTCGTCGATCGAGTAGGGCGCAACCTCGGTTCCCTCCGATTGAGAGCCCTTGATCGGGATGCCGTGCTCGCGCGCGTAGGCGATCTCCTCCTCGCGGCCCATCTGCCAGGAGCGCACCGGCGCGATCGTGCGCAACTCCGGCGCAAGCGTGGCGACGGTCGCCTCGATCCGTACCTGGTCGTTGCCCTTGCCGGTGCAGCCGTGGGCAATCGTGTCGCAGCCGCTCGTGCGCGCGTACTGCACCGCGAGCTTGGCGATCAGCGGACGCCCGAGCGCGGTGAACAGCGGGTAGCCGCCGCCGTAGAGCGCGTTGGCCTTGATCGCCGGAAGCAGGTACTCGTGCGCGAACTCCTCGCGCGCGTCAACGACGTGGCAGTCGAGCGCGCCGAGCTGCAGCGCCTTCTCGCGGATCACCTCGTAGTCCTCCCCCGGCTGCCCGAGGTTGACGGTCAGGCACACGACCTCGGCGTCGTAACGGTCCTGAATCCACTTGAGCATCACGCTCGTGTCGAGTCCGCCGGAGTACAGCAGCAGCACGCGTCCGACCTGCTCGGGGTCGGCCTCGTAGGAGGCGGTGCGCGGGGGGAAACCCTGCTCGGGCTCGGAAACGCTCATGGCTCGGGCAGGCTACTGGAGCACCGGACGGGACGATGGATGCCATCCCAAGCGGGCGCCATCCTGTCCGTGATGGCCGACGATGAACTCATCGGAGAGACGACCGACCTTCAGGGCGCCCGTGTGGTCCTACCCACCCGCATTTGGCGAGAGAAGGTGCTGCTTGAACACACCGAGTTGGCAACATTCGCCAATGACGTACTCCGGGCTGTGACGTCTGCCGAGCACGTTGAAGTCGATCCTGTTTATCCAAGACGCAGGCGCTATTTCGCAAGCGACCTCGGGCCCAGTCGGTGGCTGTTGGTTGTCGTAAGCTATGAACAGGTTCCAGCGCGGATAATCTCCGCATTTGGACACCGAAAGGACCCTCCTACATGGGACGCGTGAACTTGAAGATCGGCTCGGTCGTGTTCGACAATGCGAACTACGACGCCGAGAACGACGTGCTCTACCTGCGTGTGGGTGAGGCCGAGGCCGGAGAAGGCGAGACGACTCCGGAGGGACACGTAATTCGTTATGCGCCCGGCACCGGTCGGATAGTCGGCATGACGATGCTGGGGCCTCGCCGCATCCTCCAACGCGAGGGGCATCTGATTGTCACGATTCCCGAGGCGGTCGAGACCACGGCGGATGACCTCGCGGACGCGCTAGCCGCTGTTTGACTTTTCCAGCGCCGCGCCCAGGCGCTCGAGCGCGATGTCGATCTCGGGCTCGCCGAGGATCAGCGGCGGCAGCAGGCGCACGGTCGTTGGCCCGGTGGCGTTGAGGATCAGGCGCTGCTCGAGCAGCGCGCGGCGCACGACGTCGGGCGCGGAGAGGTCGAGCTCGCACGCAAGCATCAGCCCGCGCCCGCGGACCGAGAGCACGTGCGGGAGCGATTCCAGTCCGGCGCGCAACCGCTCGCCGAGCTCGTTGACTCGCGCGAGCAGTCGCGGATCGTCGATGACCTCGAGCGCGGCGAGCGCGGCGGCGGCGATGACCGGGCCGCCGGCGAACGTGGAGCCGTGATCGCCGGGCTGAAGCACGTCGGCCAGGTGCGGGGCGGTGACGAGCGCACCCACCGGCAGGCCGCCGCCGAGCGCCTTGGCGACGGTCATCGCGTCGGGTCTCACACCGGTCTGCTCGTAGGCCCAGAGCGTGCCGGTACGGCCCATGCCGCACTGGACTTCGTCGAAGACGAGCGCCGCGCCGTGCTCGTCGCACGCCGCGCGAGCGGCCTCGAGCGCGTCGTTGGAGAACACGTTTACGCCCTACTCGCCCTGGATCGGCTCGAGCAGCACCGCGGCCGTGTTCGCGTCGACTGCACCGGCGATCGCCTCAGGTGTGGGCTCGACAGCACGAAAGCCGGGGACGAGCGGCGCGAACGGTGCCTGCTTGGCCTCCTGCGGGGTGGCCGACAGGGCGCCGTAGGTGCGCCCGTGGAAGGCCCCGTAGACGACCACCACGTCGCCGCTCGGGCGAGCCTTGCGCACGAGCTTGATCGCGGCCTCGCTGGCCTCGGCGCCGGAGTTGCAGAAGTAGACCTTCCCCTGAAGGCTCGACTGCGATAGGCGTTCCGCCAAGCGCATCGCGGGCTCGGTGTAGAAGAGGTTCGAGACGTGCATCAGACGCCCGACCTGCTCGCGCACGGCCTCCACCACGCGCGGGTGGCAGTGCCCGACGTTCGTGACGGAGATGCCGCAGAGGAAGTCGAGGTACTCGTTGCCCTCCTCGTCCCACAGCCGTGGACCCTCGCCGCGCACGAACTGCACAGGCGAGCGCGCGTAGGAGGGGACGACGTGCTCGCGCTCGAGCGCCTGGAGCTCCGACAGGTTCACGCCGCTGCCTCGATCTTGGTTCCGATCCCTGCGTCGGTGAACAGCTCGAGCAGCAGCGAGTGCGCAAGGCGTCCGTCGAGGATGTGCGCGGCGGACACCCCGGCTCCGATCGCATCGACGCACGCCTGCAGCTTGGGGCGCATGCCGCCCTGCAGGCCGTCGAGCGCGGAGCGGATCTCGGCGGTGGAGGCCTGTCCGATCAGCGAGTCGGGGTCGGAGGGGTCGGCCA
The DNA here is from genome assembly GCA_036495605.1 of Solirubrobacteraceae bacterium. Lineage (GTDB taxonomy): Bacteria > Actinomycetota > Thermoleophilia > Solirubrobacterales > Solirubrobacteraceae > Palsa-744. The sequence goes on along the minus strand of DASXMO010000121.1, from coordinate 11,683 downwards.
GCCAGCCGGGGACGTCGGTGAGGAAGATCACCTTGTAGGCGCCGAGCGCGCCCGCGACCGCGCCGGCGGCCTCGTCGGCGTTGACGTTGTAGGAGTTCCCGTCGCGGTCGGCGCCGACGGAGGCGATCACGGGGATGTAGTCCGTGGCGACGTGGTTGAGCACATCGACGTCTACGTGGTCGATGCGCCCGACGAAGCCGATGTCCTCGCCTCCGGGCGCGCTGCGGCGGGAGACGCGGAACAGCGAGCCGTCGTCGCCGCAGAGCCCGATCGCCGGCTGGCCGTGGCGGTTGATGCGCAGCACGATCTCGGTGTTGACCTTGCCGACTAGCACCATCTTGGCGACCTCGACGGTCGACTCGTCGGAGACGCGCAGCCCGCCGACGAACTCGACGGGCAGGCCGAGGCGCTGCATGTAGGCGGTGATGTCGGGCCCACCGCCGTGCACGACGATCGGGTTCAGGCCGACGTACTTGAGCAGCACGACGTCGCGCGCGAACTCCTCGCGCAGCGCCTGATCCTCCATCGCGGCGCCGCCGTACTTGATGACGACGGTCTTGCCGTGGAACTCCCTGATGTACGGGAGCGCCTCCAGCAGCGTGCCTACATCGCGCATGCGCGTGCTCCCTTCACGTGGTGTACTCGGCGTTAACGGTTATGTACTCGTGGCCGAGATCGGAGAAGAAGACCTCGGTCTCCGCGCCCTCGCCGGGCAGGACAATCTCGTATTCGATCTCCTCGGCCTGCACCGCCTCAGCGAGCGCGTCCTGGTCGTAGTCGGTGGGGGTGCTCGCCGAGCAGACGAGCGTGCCTTGGATCGATAGGTCCATCACGAGCGGTACTGGCCACCAGTCCCGTCCGGCGAGCGCCGCGCCGGACGCCTGGCTCAGACGGCCCCAGTTGGGATCGGCGCCGTGCAGCGCGGTTTTTACGAGCGGCGAGTTGGCGACTCCGCGCGCAACGGTCTCGACTCCCTCCGCGTGCCCGCCGCGGACGACCACCCTCGCGATCCGCCGCGCGCCCTCGCCGTCGGCGACCATCATGATTGCGAGCGCTCGCAGCAGCGCGTCGAGCGCCTCGCCGAAGCGCAGCTCGTCCTCGGATTCGGGCTGGACCTGAACGCCTGAGGCGCCGGAGCAGATCAGCACGGCGGTGTCGTTCGTGGAGAGCTGGCCGTCGACCGAGCAGCGGTCGAACGAGCGCTTGACACACACGCCCAGCAGCAGGTCGGCCGTCTGGGGTTGCAGGGCGGCGTCGGTCTGCACGAAGCACAGCATCGTGGCGAAGTTCGGCGAGATCATCCCGGCGCCCTTGCACTGGGCGCTGAGACGGACCGTCCCGGAGGGCAGTTCGACCTCCAGCGAAGCACGCTTCTCGAACGCGTCGGTCGTCTGGATCGCCTGCTGGAAGTCGCCGTCGCCCTCGCGACGCAGGTTGGCGCTGGCCTCGAGGATGCCTTTGAGGACCGCGTCGACGGGCAGCTTCCAGCTGATGCCGCCGGTCGATCCCAGCACCACCTCATCTGGCTGGACGCCGAGCGCGATGGCGGCGGCGCCCTGGGTCTTGGCGGCGTCGTCCAGGCCGCGTTGCCCAGTCTCGGCATTCGCGCAACCAGAGTTGGCGAGTACCGCGCGCAGTCCGTCCAGACGGCAGCGCTGCTGGCTGAGTAGCACCGGCGCGGCCGGGGTCGCCGTGGCGGTGAAGCGCGCGGCGCTGACGGGCTGCTCGGCGTCGCAGATCACGATTCCGAGATCGGGGTTGCCCGACGGCTTGATCCCGCAGGCCACACCCGCGGCCCTGAACCCGGCGGGAAGTCCTACGTCCGGCTCCAATTCACGCACGTGCTCGGGCGCCGGTGTCGTCCAGCGCGAACCGAAGAACGGTCGTGGCGGGCCCGCCGCCGTCCTGTCGCCCCACACGTCGTTGCCGGCGCTCATACCGAGTCTCCGCTCATAGAAGGCCTTCCGTCTCTGGCAGGGAGAACATCAGGTTGAGGTTCTGCACGGCCTGTGAGGAGGTGCCCTTCCAGAGGTTGTCGATCGCCGAGAGCACGACGACCTTGCCGGTGTGCGCGTCGGCGGCGGCGAAGATGCGGCAGAAGTTCGTCTCCTGCACGTCGCGCGTGCCGGGCGGAGCGCCGACGACCTCGACGAAAGGATCGTGGGCGTAGGCGTCCGCGTACAGCTCCGCCAGCTCGTCCGGCGCGACGGTGCGGGTGGTCGTGACGTAGCAGCTGGCGAGCTCGCCCTGGTCGAGCGGCACGAGGTGCGCCTGGAACTGGACGGGCATGCTCGCACCGAGCAACCCCAGCTGCTCCTCGATCTCGGGGGTGTGCCGGTGACTGGCGACCTTGTAGGGGAGGATGTTCTCGCCGGCCATCGACAGGTGGGTGGTCTCGTCAAACGTGCGCCCCGCGCCGGAGATGCCCTGCTTGGCGTCGATCACGACGTCGGCGATCAGGCCGGCGCGGGCGAGCGGGGCGAGGGCGAGAACGGATGCGGTGGGATAACAGCCGGGGTTGGCGACGATCTGCGCGCCTGAGATCTGCGCGCGGTGCAGCTCGGTCAAGCCGTAGGCGGCCTGACCGCGCAGGTCGGGGCGGGGATGGGAGCCGTACCACTGCTCGTATGTGCTGAGAGTGGACAGTCTGAAGTCGGCGCTGAGGTCGACGACGCGCGCACCGAGCTCGCGCAGCGCCCCGACGGTGGGCGCGGCGGCGGCGTGCGGGTAGGCGACGACGGCTGCGTCCAGGCTCCTACCGGCGTCGCGCTCGCGCGCCAACCGCTCGATGTCGAGCTGTTCGACCTCAAGCGGCACGCGGTAGCGGGGATAGAGATCCTCAAGACGCCGGCCGACCTCCGAGCGCCCGGTCACAGCGACGAGCTCGAAGCGGGGATGGCGCCAGAGCAGGTGCGCGGCGAGCGCGCCGGCGAATCCGGTGGCGCCGGCGACGAGCACTCGCGGGGAGCCTGCGGCGAAGGTCTGCGCAGGGTCGTCGTTCGCGTCAGCCACGCAACTCACCCCCCAGCTCTGTGAGCGCGGCGAGGATCCGTGCGCGCGCGGGTTCGACGTCCTCGTCGGTAAGGGTGCGGTCGAGCGCGCGGAAGGAGAGAGCGAGGGCGAGCGAGCGCTTGCCCTCCCCCACCTGCTCTCCCGTGTAGACATCGAAGATCTCGGCCTTCTCGAGCGTGTCCGTGCCGGCTTTGCGCACGGCGTGCAGCAGCTCGCGCGCGGAGACCTCGACGGGAAGCACGACCGCGAGATCCTGGCGCAGCGCCGGGAAGGGACCGAAGGCGGTGAACGAGACGACCTCGGGGGCAACGTTCGCGAGGGTGCCGAGGTCGATCGCGAACGTCGCCGTGCGCGCCAGATCCCAGCTCGCGGCCACGCGCGGGTACAGCTCGCCGAGGAAGCCGAGCCGCAGGGGTTCGCCGTCAGAGGCGGAGCGCGCGAGCACCTCGGCGCTGCGGCCGGGATGCAGGAACGGCCAGTGCGCGGCCGCGCGCACGGACCAGTGGACGTGGAAGCGCTCGAGCAGCGAACCCAGCAGCGCCTTGGCTGCAAAGAAGTCGGCCTCGCCGGAGCGCCCGCGCCAGGACGTGGGCTCCAGCTTGCCCGTGAGCAGCGCGCCGAGCGCGTGGTGTTCGTCGGCCGGGTGCCCGTGCGTAGAGCTCGCGCCGTCACGGCCCTCGTCACCGGAGCCCTCGCCACCCGCGCTCCCGCCATCGGGGCCTTCTCCCGCAGCGCGGTAGACCGAGCCGGACTCGAAGATCGCAAGGTCGGGCCCGCCGCGCGCGATGTTGTGACGCGCGGCGTCGAGCAGCGAGCCGAGCAGCGTCGGGCGCATGATCGATTGGTCCTCGGAGAGCGGGTTCTCGATCCGCACGACCCTACGCAGGGGATGGTCGTCATCGAGCAGCAGCCGGTCGAGCAGCGCCGGCTCGGTGAAGCTCCAGCCGACGATCTCGTGCAGGCCGCGGCCGACGAGCGCGTCCTCGGCGCCGCGGCGCACGCGCTGGGCGTGCGTGAGGCTGCCGGCGGCCCCGCGGCGGGCGGGCAGCGTTACGGGCAGGCGCTCGAGACCGTCGATGCGGGCGACCTCCTCGATCAGGTCGATCTCGCGCGTTATGTCCTCGCGTCTGACGGGCGGCGGGGTCGCCTGCAGACCGTCGTCGGTCTCGGCGAGCTGGAAGTCGAGCGCGCCAAGGATCTGCGCCTGGCGCTCGCGCGAGACCTCAACGCCGAGAATCGCGCGGGTGCGTGCGGCACGCAGGTCGATCGCGGGCGGCGGCGGACCCTCGCCGCCGATGTCGATCGTTCCCGGCGCCACGGCCGCCCCGCAGCACTCGATCATCAGCTTGGTGGCGATCGCCTGCGCCCACATGCACTGCTCGGGCGCGAGCCCCTTCTCGAAGCGCGAGGAGGCCTCGCTGCGCAGACCGAGCGCCCAGGAGGTGCGGTGGATGTTCGGTCCGTGCCAGTTGGCGACCTCCAACAACACCCGCGTTGTCTGTGGCTGGACCTCCGAGCGCGCACCGCCCATCAGCCCGGCGATCGACGTGGGCCCGTCGGCGTCCTCGATCACGACCATCTCGGGATCGAGCGTGCGCGTCTGCCCGTCGAGCGTCGCCACCTGCTCTCCGTCGGCGGCGCGACGGACCGTCAGGCGCGCGCCGGCGACGCGGTCGAGGTCGAAGGCGTGCAGCGGCTGGGCGGTGAGGAGCATCGCGTAGTTGGTGATGTCGACGACGTTGTTGATCGGCCGCTGCCGAGCGGCGCTCAGCCGCGCCGCCAGCCACGGCGGGGACGCGGCGACGGTCACGTTCTCGAACACGCGCGCGGTAAAGCGGGGACAGAGATCGGGGCACTCAACGGCCACCTGTGCGCCGCCCACGGCGCCGGGCGAGCCGGGGTCATCGCGCCAGGGCTCGGGCGCGAGCGGGGCGCCGGTGGCGGCGTGCAGCTCGCGTGCGACGCCGTAGACGCCGAGGCAATCGGGCCGATTGGGGGTGATCTCGAGCTCGATCACATCTGTGGAGATCGGGAGCACCTCCTCCAGCGGTGTGCCAGGGGCGAGCTCGGCGTCGAGCTGGGCGTCATCGAGGACCATGATGCCCTCGCCGCCCGCGCCGATCTCGAGCTCAGAGGCGGCCAGGATCATGCCTTCGGAGAGCACCCCGCGGAGCTTGGCCTGCTTGAGCTTGCTCCCGTCGGGCATCCGCGCGCCGGGCCTCGCGACGGCGACGGTCCGTCCGGCGGCGACGTTCGGCGCGCCGCAGACGATCGTCGCGGGCGCGTCCTCGCCAAGGTCGACCGAGCAGACCTGCAGCTGGTCGGCGTCGGGGTGAGGCTCGGCGCTCAGCACACGACCGACGACGAAATGCTCGGTCGCGGGAACACCGTGGTGGTGGATCGCCTCGACCTTCGTGCCAGTCATGGTCAGCCGCTCCTCGACACCGGCGACGTCCAGGTCCGGATCGCAGTACTCGCGGAGCCATGTCTCAGGTACACGCACTAGAACTGCTCCAGAAAACGTATGTCGTTTTCGTAGTAGAGGCGCAGGTCGGGGATGCCGTGCATGAGCATGGCGATCCGCTCGATGCCCATCCCCCAGGCAAAGCCCTGCACCCGCTCGGGGTCATAGCCGGGGGCGTTGGCATCGGTGGTGGAGATGTAGGAGTAGACGTTCGGGTCGACCTCGCCCGCGCCGAGCACCTCGAGCCAGCCCTCGCCCTTGCAGAGGTAGCAGCGCGAGCCGTCGCGCAGGTGGCCGCGACCGTCGCAGTGAAAGCAGGAGACGTCGACCTCGACGCTGGGCTCGGTGAAGGGGAAGAAGTGCGGGCGCAGGCGCACCTCGCGCTGCTCGCCGAACATCTCGCGCGCGAACACGAGCAGCGTGCCCTTGAGGTCGGCGAGCGTGATGTCCTCGTCGACCGCCAGGCCCTCGATCTGGTGGAACTGGGGTGTGTGCGTGGCGTCTGAGTCGGGACGGTAGACGCGTCCGGGGATGACCACGTACAGCGGCGGCGGGTGGGCCTCCATCGCACGGATCTGCATCGGCGAGGTGTGCGTGCGCAGGACACACTCGGACTCCCGCCCACCCGATTCCCGCCCGCCCTGCACGTAGAACGTGTCGGTCCGCGCACGCGCGGGGTGCGTCGGGGAGTGGTTGAGCGCGTCGAAGTTGTAGTGGACGGTCTCGATCTCGGGACCCTCCATGACCGTGAAGCCGAGGCCGAGGAAGACGTCTTCCAGACGCCGCCGCGTGGAGGTGAGAACGTGCAGTCGCCCGAGCGGTTGTGCGGGGGCGCCGGGGAGCGTCACGTCGACTGCGTCCTCGCGCAGGCGCTCCTCGAGCTCGCCGGCGCTCAGCTCCTCGGCGCGCGCCTCGATCAGGCGCTCGAGCTCCTGCCGTGCCATGTTCGCGGCCTTGCCGACCTGCGCGCGCTGCTCGGGGGGCAGGTCGGCGACCTCGCGCAGCATCCGTGGCAGCTCGGCCTTGCGCCCGAGGTAGCGCACGCGCAGCTCTGAGAGTTGCTCGCTGCCGGCCGCGGCGGCGATCTCGGCGCGCGCCTGCGCGTCCAGTTGCTCGATGCGCTCGATCATGAGGTCCGGACCCTAGTCGAGCGGCGGGTCGTAGTCTCGTACAGCGCCACCGTCGCGGCCATCGCGGCGTTGAGCGACTCGGCGGCGGCGATCGGGATGTGGGCTATGTGCTCGCAAGCCTCCACGAGATCCTCCGGCAGGCCGGCGCGCTCGGAGCCGACGAGCAGCGTGAGCGCGGGCATGCCGTCGTCGTTCGCCTCATCGAGCCGTGCGCACAGCTGCATCAGCGGCTCGCCGGCGCCCGCGACGAGCGCGACGCACTCGCCCGGCAGCAAGGCCGGGTCGGGCGTTCCCCCCGCGTGGAGTGGCACCGTCTCATCGTGCTGCCCCGCCTCCGCGGGCTTGCCCGCCGCGGCAGGCTCGGCCGCGTGGGGCACGCCGATGCGCGCCAGCGCGACGGCGAAGATCGCGCCCATGCTCGCGCGCACGGCCTTCGGACCGTAGGGGTCCGCGCAGCCGGGTCCGAGGGTCACGCAGGAAGCGCCGAAGGCGAGCGCGCTGCGCAGCACCGTGCCGACGTTGCCGGGGTCGCGGACGCCGTGCAGATACACGCACAGCGGCCCCGTGGGAGCGTCGAGCCAACGTTGCTCATAAACGCCGATCGCGCGCGTGCCCGAGCCGAGCGTCGAGACGGCCGCGAGCGCATCGGGCGCGACTTCGTCGAAGGCGGCCCCGCCGACGTCGCAGCCAGGTACGCGATAGCCCTCGAGCGCAGGCCATCCGGCCCGCTGCGCGGCGAGGATCAGATCCTCGCCCTCGGCGGCGAAGCGCCCGGCACGCTCGCGCTCGCGCCGGCGCGCAAGCCGGCGTAGGTCCTTGAGGTGTGGATTGTGGGGGGAAGTGATCGTCATCGCGGACAGATGCGTTTGGGGTTCTCGGATGGGTCGGCGGTGGTTGTTGTGGTTGTAGGCGGTGGTCGTAGTGGTTGTGGTCGGGATGGGAGCACAAAAAAGGCGCCGTCCGTTAGGAGCGACGCCCGGAGCGTGTCGATGTCGGTTTGGTGAATCAGGCGGCCGACGCCGACGCCTCGCGGGCGGTCTCGGCAAATGCTCGGAACGTGTCGGCGTCGCGCACGGCGATGTCGGCCAGCACCTTGCGGTCGAGCTCGACACCGGCGAGCGAGAGGCCGTGCATGAACTGCGAGTAGCTCATCCCGTTCTGACGCGCGGCGGCGTTGATGCGCGTGATCCACAGGCGACGGAAGTCACGCTTGCGGTTGCGGCGGTCCCTGTAGGCGTAAGCGTCCGCCTTCATCAGGGCCTCCTTGGCGCGCTTGTAGTTCGAGTGCGCCTCCCCGCGGAAACCCTTCGTCAGCTCGAGTGTCGCGCGGCGCTTCTTGCGCGCGTGCAGCGAACGCTTGACCCTGGTCATTTGCCGGACCCCAAGAGCTTCTTCACGCGCGGAGTGTCGTGCGCGGAGAGAATTACCGGGCGTCCGAGCGCGCGCTTGTGCTTGGGCGACTTCTTCTCGAGGATGTGGCTCGTGAAGGCGTGCCTGCCGCGCACCTTGCCGGAGGCGGTGACTTTGAAGCGCTTCTTCGCGCCGGAGTGTGTCTTCATCTTGGGCATGGCGAGCGCAACAGTATGACATGCCCCGCGCGATCCGCCGCCTCGATTGGAGCGACCAGCGACCGAGGTCTCGTTCAGGCTGCGGCGTCCTCGCCGGAGGCCGCAGCGGGCTCGGGCGAGGGAGCGGCACTCTGAGCGCCATTCGTGGGGGCGGACTCCTCAGAGATCACCGTGTCGGCGGACTCGGCGCCGTTACCACCGGAGTCCGCGTCGGCGGACTCAGCCGGCGCGTCGCCATCGGGCGTACTCCCGTCGAAGCGTCCGGCGAGGACGGCTTTGGAGGGGGCCATCATCATGGTCATGTTGCGCCCTTCCTGCATCGGGCGCTGCTCGACGACGCCGAGCTCGGAGAGCTCCTCGGCGAGGCGGTCGAGGATCGCGGTGCCGCGCTCGGGATGGGTGACCTCGCGCCCGCGGAACATGATCGTGACCTTGACCTTGTCCTTGTGGCGCAGGAAGCGCTCGACGTGGTGCTTCTTGGTGTCGTAGTCGTGCTGGGCGATCTTCGGCCGGAACTTGATCTCGCGCACGGTTATCTGCTGCTGGTGCTTGCGCGCCTGCTTGAGCTTCTGCGCCTGCTCGTACTTGTACTTGGAGTAGTCGAGCACGCGGCAGACGGGCGGACGGGCCTCGGGGGCGACCTCGACGAGATCGAGGTCGCGTTCCTGGGCGAAGGCGAGCGCGTCGGGCGTCTTCATCACGCCGATCTGCGCGCCCTCGTCGTCGATCACGCGTACCTCGGGCACGCGGATGCGCTCGTTGACCCTCGTCGTGTCCCGCTCGGGCGGGCGACGGTCGAACCTGCGGGGAACGGCCACTAGCTGTACTCGGCGCGGGTCAAGTGGATGCTGTGGGCGTTAGTGCCGCCCGGGACGCCGATAGTCGGAGGAGTGGTGAGACGTCGTCGTTGTTCAAGGTGGCCGAGTATAGCTATCGCAACTCGCCGCGCAAGCGATCTGCGAAGTCCGCGAGGAGCATCGCGCCGAGATCGCCGCCGCGGTGCTCGCGCACGGATACGCCCTGCTCGGTCTGCTCGCGCTCGCCGACGATCAGCATGTAGGGGATCTTGCGCAGCTCGGCGTCGCGGATCTTGCGCCCGACGGACTCGCCGCGATCGTCGAGCTCCACATAGGCCCCGGTCGCGCGCAACTGCTCACGGACCTCGGCGGCGTAGGCGTTGAAGCGGTCGGAGACCGGCAGTACGATCGCCTGCACGGGCGCGAGCCACACGGGCAGCTCGCCGGCGTAGTGCTCGAGCATGATCCCGATGAAGCGCTCGTAGGAGCCGAAGCACGCGCGGTGGATCATCACGGGCGTGTGCTCGGTGTTGTCGGCGCCGGTGTAGATGAGATCGAAGCGCGCGGGCATCGAGTAGTCGAGCTGGACTGTTCCCAACTGCCAGGAGCGCCCGAGCGAGTCGGTCATGTGCATGTCGATCTTCGGGCCGTAGAAGGCGCCGTCTCCGGGATTCAGCTCGTACTCCAAGCCCTGCTGCTCGAGCGCCGTCTTCAGGGCGCCCTCGGCGCGGTCCCACATGGCGTCGTCGCCGATGCGCTCATTCGGGCGGGTGGAGAGCTCGAGGCGCACGTCGAGGTCGAACAGCTTGTAGGTGGCGAAGGCCAGCTCGAGACAGCCGGCGACCTCCTCTTGGATCTGCTCCTCGGTGCAGAAGATGTGCGCGTCGTCCTGCGCGAAGTGGCGCACGCGCAGCAGCCCGTGGAGCACGCCGGAGGGCTCGTTGCGGTGCAGGAGGCCGGGCTCGGCGTAGCGCACGGGCAGGTCGCGGTAGGAGTGGCGGCGCATCGCGAACAGGTGCGCGTGGCCGGGGCAGTTCATCGGCTTGACCGCGCCCATCTCCTCACCCTCGGAGTCGACGGCGAGGAACATGTTCTCGCGGTACTTGCCCCAGTGCCCGGAGGTCTTCCACAGCTCGGCGTCGTAGATGAGGGGCGTCTTGACCTCGGTGTAGCCGCGCTCGCCGGCCATCTCGCGCGAGAGCGCCGCGAGCTTGTTCCACAGGCGCGTGCCGGCGGGCAGCCAGAAGGCCGCGCCGGGGGAGACATCGGAGAAGGCGAACAGGTCGAGCTCGCGCCCGAGCTTGCGGTGGTCGCGCGCGCGCGCCTGCTCGAGGCGCTCGAGGTGCTCCTTCAGTTCGCCCGCGGAATGGAAGGCGGTGCCGTAGATGCGCGTGAGCATCGTGCGGTTTGAGTCTCCGCGCCAGTAGGCGCCCGCGACGGACTGCAGCGCGAAGGCGCCGATCGACCCGGTGCCGGGCGCGTGCGGTCCGCGGCAGAGGTCGGTGAAGGGGCCGTTCGTGTACAGCGAGACCGTCTCCAAGGGACGCTCCGCGGGGGCGGCGCTGACGAGGTCGTCGATCAGCTCGACCTTGTAGGGCTGCTCCTCGGCGGCGAAGCGCTCGCGCGCGTGCGCCGGTGAGAGGTCCTCGCGCGTGAAGGTCTCCCCCGCGCTGACGTGCGCGCGCATGCGCTCTTCGATCGCCGGGAACTGCTCCTCGGAGATGCTCGCGCCGGGGGGGAACTCGAAGTCGTAGTAGAAGCCCTGCTCGATCGGCGGACCGATCGAGATGCGCACACCGGGATAGAGCTCCATGACGGCCGCGGCGAGCACGTGCGCGGCGTCATGGCGGATCAGCTGTAGCGCCGGCGCGCCGCTCTTCTTCGTGAGGATCGAGATGCGCGCGCCGTCGGGCAGGGGCCGCGCGAGGTCGCGCACCTCGCCCTCTCCGCCCTCTCCGCCCTCGCCAGCGAGCGCGTCCGCACGGGCGATCTCGATCGCGAGCGCCGCGCGCGCCAGGCCGGGACCGATCGCCGCGGCGGCGTCGGCGCCGGTGGCGCCGTCGGGGAGCTCGAGGGGTGTTCCGTCGGGAAGGGTGATGGTGATCGCCATGACAGCGCTGCAGGCTACCTCTCCACGCGCACGGACGGACGGACTGAGAAACACCGCTTGAGACAGTAGTCTGCGGGTGGGAGGATCGACTCCATGCCTACAGACAGCTCGCTCTCCATCTCAGTCAAGCTCTCACCCGCGCAGATCGACGAGGTGGTGCGCGCGGCCGCTCGCGGTCGCGCGCCGAGCTTCTCGACGCTGATCGCCGACACCCTCAACGCGCCGCTCTCCTCCGCCGGCGGAGGGCGCACCGGTGAGACGAAGGCACGCGAACCGGCGAGCGGGTACCCGTCGATCGAGACCGTCGACCCGCGCCTCTCGCGCTCGCTGCTGCGGGGACTGTCGATCCTCACGTGCTTCGGCCCGGACGGTGGCCCGCGCGGGATCGTGGAAATCGCCGAGGACCTCGGCATGAGCCCCTCGACGACGCACCGCTACGCGCTGACGCTCGTGGAGCTGGGCCTGCTGGAGCGCTGCCCGGACACGCGCAAGTACCGTCTGCCGGTCTGAGCGGTGGGCCATGCCGCATGCGGCATGGCCGGGAGCGCCGCATGCGGCGCTCCCTCGGAGGCGCGCATGCGCGCCTCCGGCAGTTGGCGCAT
>DASXMO010000120.1:0-35249 GCA_036495605.1 Solirubrobacteraceae bacterium | reverse complement strand
GTGGCCGTGGTGGGCGCGCGGCTGGTGTACCCCGACGGGCGCATCCAGTTCGCGGGCACCGTGCGCAACCTGGGCGCGCCGGAGTGGTTCGACCACCGCTACCGCTTCAAGCCCGAGGACTGGGGGCCCGCCGGGATCCCGGGGGCTGTGCTGGCGGTGACGGGCGCCTGCATGTACGTACGCCGTGAGGTCATCGAGCGCGTCGGCCTGCTCGACGAGCGCTACCCGATGGCCTATGAGGACGTCGACTGGTGCCTGCGCGCGTGGCAGGCCGGGTTTCGTGTGCGCTACTTCCCGATCGCGCGGCTCATCCACCATGAGTCGCTCACGCGCGGCACCACGCAGGGCGAGCGCGAGCTCGCCTCCCAGCGCCTCTTCTGGGAGCGCTGGTCGGGCTTCTTCGACGATCGGGAGGTCTCGACGCCCGACGGGCGGCTGCGGATCGTCTACGTGACCGAGGACACCGGCATCGGCGGCGGTCACCGCGACATCTTCGAGCATCTCAACAGGCTCGCCGACCGTGGTCATGACGTGGCGTTGTACACGCTCGGCGAGCGCCCCGACTGGTTCGAGCTGCGCGCGCCGGTGTACTCCTTCGCCGACTACGACGCGCTCGTCGCGGCACTCGCTCCGCTCGAGGCGATCAAGGTCGCGACCTGGTGGATGACCGCCCTGCCGGTGTTCCGCGCGAGCGTCGCGCGCGGAATCCCGGTGTACTTCGTGCAGGACATCGAGACCTACTACTACCCCGATCACGAGAACGCGCGCCATGCTGTGCTCGACTCCTACCGCCCCGAGTTCCGCTACATGACGATCTCCACCTGGAACCGTGAGCGGCTGCGCGACCTCGGTCTCGATGCTGAGCTGATTCCGCCCGGCATCGACCTACACACCTTCCGCCCGCGACCTGAAGTCGCGCGTCGCGCGGACATGGTGCTCGCGCTCGGACGCTCGAACCCGCTCAAGAACCTCCCACTCACGCTCGACGCCTGGCGCGCGCTCCCAGCGCCCCGACCCGAGCTGTGCCTGTTCGGGATCGAGCCCGAGCTGGCGAGCGATCCGGGCATGCGCTACGTGCGCGCACCCGATGACGAGCAGGTCGGTGAGCTGTTCTCCCAGGCCGGCGTGTTCGTGCAGACCTCGATCCACGAGGGCTTTGCGCTGCCGCCACTGGAGGCGATGGCCACCGGCGCGGCGGTCGTCTGCACCGACGCGCACGGCAACCGCGACTTCTGCCGCGACGGCGTCAACTGCCTGATGCCCGACCCCACCCCGCGCGCGATCTCGGCCGCGATCGCTAGGCTGCTCCGCGATCCCGAGCTGCGCGCGCGCCTCGGGCAGGCAGGCATCGAGACGGCCGCCGACTACGCTTGGGAGCGGCGCATCGACGCGCTCGAGGACTTCTACGCGCGGATCGCTCGCTCGCGCAGCATGGCTCGGGCGGGGGAGCTCGTTCCGGCCGATTGCGCCTGACTGGGTTCGTAGCGCAGGGTTGTGTGCAAGCAGTGGATGGAAGGTGGCGACCCCCTATTCTGCGCCAACAGGGACATGCCTCGATATCCTCGGTGGGGCGTCGCCGGGGCCGGCCGCCGGACGATATGGAATGATTCTTCCCCGTGGCACTTGCTATGGAGGAGGATCTGCCCGCCAGCTCTCGGCGCGCCATTGCTCTACGCCGGTGGCCTGTATGGCTGTTGGCCGGTGCGGCTGCGCTGAACGTCATCGTCCTGCTTGCGCAGCTTCGGAGCCTCATCGGCGGCCTCTATCGCATCCCCGACATTGCGTTCTCGGAGGTACTGACAGCCCTCAGCGGGAGCGCAGGGCCAGGGCGCGTGGTCGTCTTGGGCAGCCACCCCTTCTATGAGGCGTGGTGGCTTGAAAAGGCGACCGTGGGACTTCCTCACCACTGGCAGATATGGGAGGGGATCCCGTTCGTGATCGCCTTCCTGGGAATAGCGCTGATGGCGTGGGCGGCATGGCGCGTGCTCGGTGGGTTCGCCGCGCTCGTGACCGTCACCGTGATGGTCGCGCTGAGCGATGCGATGCGCCTAATCTTGTTTTCCTCGGACGCGCACGGCTATGTCGTCGCGCACGGGGCGCTCATCGCGGCAACGGTGGTGTTCCTGGCGGAGCGGGCGGTCCGGGGACGGCTGTCATGGCCGCTGCTGGCGGGCGTGGGCATCGCCCTCACAATCCTCAACGCCGTTGCAGCGACCGATCCACTCTTCGAGTTCGCCTTCCTGCCGAGCCTCGCGGTCGCGGGCTGTGTGGTCTGGTGGCGCCACCCCGGTTACGCGCAAAGACAGTTGGCGGTCTTCTGCGTGGTGGTGTGTGGCGCATCGATCGTAGGTGCCCAGCTGCTCGACGCCCTGATGCGCTCCGAACACGTGGTTGCGTCTGCCTTCCCCATCACCTTCCTCGGCGCCAGCTCGATCTTCACGAAACTCCAAACCACCATCGTGTCGGTCGCCGGCCTCGGCGGGGGTGAATTCTTCAGTCGGCCTGTGGCCGGTACCTCGCTGCTGGTCTTCACCGTCGGCGCACTGGCGATAGTGGGCATGCTCGCCGTGCTGGGACTCGTGTGGCGCTACGCGAAGTCGCTCGAGCGGCGAAGCAGCAGAATGACGAGCCCCCAGGACATCTACATCGCCTTTTGGATAGGCGTGGTCGTCCTGTCGCTCGCCGCCTACATCCTCACGAGCGTAGGGATCGAAGGAGCCAATCGTTACATACCGGGGGTCTACGCGGGGAGCGCTGCCCTGCTGCCGTTCCTTGCCGTGCGACGCGTTTTCCAGCGCGCTCTCCTTGCCGGCGCGGTGGCGCTGTTCGCCGTTCTCGTCGCCACCAATCACCTGATCGAAGGCCCGCTCATCGGAAGCGGCCCCTCGCGGAGCGCGGCGTACAAGATGCTCGATTTCGTGCGAGCAGAGCACGCGGATCACGGATATTCGACCTATGAAGTCGCGCCTGTCGCCACGTTCCAGACAAACGCCGCCCTCAAGGTCTATCCGATATTCGTGTGCAACGGGACGGCCTTTCCCGGCGCTCTCAGCGAAATTAACACGTGGTATCGACCGAAGGCGGGCACGCGTAGCTTCATCATCACGCAGTCGGGAACGCCTTTCGCAAGCAATCCGTCTCAACTCGGCGCGCCTGTGGCCGCAGAGTCGTTTGGACCGTACAGCGTCTACGTATACGGACACGACGTGGCCGCGAACCTCGGCGGTAAGTGCTGAAGTCGTCTGCGCCCGCGGCGCGGCGCGGTTGAAACATCCAGAAGCCGAGCACGACGATCTCGCGGGGGCGACCTATAGCCAGTCCTCGCCGTCTGCGAGGTCACTCTCGCCGGGATAGGTTGAGAGCTTGCGCTCGAGCGCCGCGACGATCCTGCCGGTGTCACCACGGGTGCGTGGACGCCCTCCGGGCATGAAGATCATGCCGTAGTCGCCTGGACCACCCGGCGCGATCGCCTCGTAGTGCAGGGGTCTCATGTCGACAAGGTTGTCGGTGACGACAGCCCGGCGCTGCTCACGCGCTAGATCGAGGACCTCGGGATCGCTGTAGGCACACCACTCCGAGTGCTCCTGGATGGCCTCGACGTCGTGGCCGTGGATGCGTAGCTCTCTGGCGATTGCCGGGGAGAGCATCTCGTCGAGCAGCAGCCTCAATGACCGAGGGCTTCCGCGGCGGCGAGGAAGGCGGCGTGGGCGTCGTTCGCGTCACGGCGATTGCGCTCGATCCACTCGTTGATCTCCTGCGGGTGGGCCGCGTAGTAAGCGGCGGCGGCCTGCATGCGCCCGAGGGAAATCTCGAGATAGGCGGCAGTCTCGGCGAGATCTCCATCGTTGTCCTTCGCCACGGCGATCGCCTCCCAAACGTCGGGCCCGCCCAGCAGCCGCGCGCGACGGCCGGCGGGACCGTCCGCGAAGGAGATCAACGGGTGTTCGTCCATGCGCAGACCCTCCTCGACGTACCTCTGCGCGAGCGTCCGCGAGGGCATGTTCGAGCGTCCCGCGCGATCCGCCAACCGATCGACGGTCTGCTCAGGTAGGCGAATGCTGATCGGCTGCGCGCTCATGTAACACAGGGTAACACTATGCGATACAGCTTGTGCGGTTAAGTCTACAAATCCTCAGCGATGTGCGGCGCGGCGCGGTTGAACACCCAGAAACCGAGCACGAAGATCGCCACCACGATCGCCATCGGCTCCAGCAGCGCCGCCCAGCTGCCGAGGGCCTGCCCGGCGCTGAGCGTGGCGTGGTTGACCATCGCGTGACGGAACTGCTGGAAGATCGCCACGAGCGGGTTGAGCGTGTAGATGTGCCACAGCAGCTGGTGGTCGGGCGGGTGCAGCAGCGGCGGTTTGTGGGCCGGGCTGTTGATCAGCTTCTGGCTCACCTGTTCGAGCGGGATGATCACCGGCGAGGCGTAGAAGAGGATCTGGCTGAACACTTCCCAGATCGGCTGCATGTCGCGAGCGCGGACGAACAGAGCGGAGAGCAGCATCGCCATGCCGGTCGCGAACACGATCAGCATCGCGAGGATCAGCGGCAGCTCCAGCCAGCTGAGCATCGGATGGATGCCCGCGATCAGCGCGAACGCCAGCACCACGAGCAGGTTCAAAATTAGGTTGAAGAACGCGAGCAGCACCACCGAGATCGGGATCACCAGGCGCGGGAACTGGATCTTGCGGACCAGATTCTCGCGTTCGACGACGCTGCGCACCGCCCCGCCCGTGGATTCGGCGAAGAACGTGAACAGAACGATCGACCCGAGCAGCTGCACCCCGTAGTTGTCTTCGCCCGGAGCGCCGTTTTTGCCGACGTGGCCGATGACGACGAAGAACGTGTAGAGCACCGCGAACAGCAGCAGCGGCTTCATCACCTGCCACAGGTAGCCGAGCGCGGAGCCGAAGAACTTGAGCTTGAACTCGTTGCGCGCGATGTTGTAGGTCAGGTGCCAGAACCGCGACCAGTCGTCCGTCAGCGCGCGCGGGCCGCGGATCGGCTGGCCGAGATCCTCGCTGCTCAGCTCGAGCTCTCCCGCGGGCGACTCCAGCGTCGGCGTGCTCATCGGGCGCTCCCTGCGGATTGCGCCGGGGCGCCGGCGTCACTGCTTGCCGGAGCGGTGACGGCGGGTCCTTCGTAGCCCCCGAGCCCGCCGCGGCTGACGGCGGTCTCGACGGGGATCTCGACCATGCCGCCGCTCTGGACCATCCCGCTAACGACGAACGAGAGGCCGCCGGCGAAGCGGTCGATTACGTCGAGGCCGCCCCCGCGGTGCGTGATCGTCAGCACCGGGTGATAGCGCCCCGGGGCGAGCATGTTGTGGAAGGAGAACGCGAACACCGCCTGCTCACCGGCCTGGAAACCGCCCGTGTGCTCCTGATCGCGCTCGGTTGTGGAGACGATCACGGGCTGACGGTGCTCGTTGAACAGCGTCAGCGTTACCGCCGGGTCGAGCACCTTGGTGTTGAACTCGACCATCACCTTCAGCGTCAGCGGCTGTGACTGCGGCGCGACCGCGATCTTTTCCTGCGGGTGCTCGCCCAACCACACCTCGCGCACCCGCGCGGCTCCGTCGCCCATGCGGGCGCTGCCGATATCCGGGTCGACATAGCCGACCTCGCGACCGAACGCCAGCTCGAGGTAGCGGTCGGCGACGTCGCGCGGATCGCCGATGCTGACCTGCTCGCCCCGGTCGAGCAGCATCGCGCGGTGGCAGAAACGCGTGACCGCACCCATGTCGTGGGTGACGAACACGATCGTGCGGCCTTCGTCGCGCATGCGGTTGAACACGTCGAAGCACTTCTGCTGGAAAGCCGCATCGCCGACCGCGAGGACCTCGTCGATCAGTAGGATGTCGGCGTCCACCTGGATCGCCACCGAGAACGCCAGACGCACGTGCATGCCGGAGGAGTAGTTCTTGAGCTTGAGATCTTGGAACTCCTCCAGCTCGGCGAACTCGATCACACGCTCATAGCGCGCGCGCGCCTCGCGGGGGGACAGGCCGAGCATGATCCCGTTGAGCGTGACGTTGTCGAGCGCGGCCAGGTCGGGATTGAAGCCGACGCCCAGCTCGATGAACGTCGACATCCGGCCGTTGCACCAGATCTGGCCCGTATCGGCACGGTAGATGCCGGCCAGGCACTTCAGCAGCGTGCTCTTGCCGCTGCCGTTGCGTCCCACGATCCCGAAGAACTCTCCCGGCTCGATCTGAAACGAGATGTCCTTGAGCGCGTGCAGCTGCTCGTGGCGGGTACGTTTGAAGGGGTGAAGCGCGCGCTCCTTCAGCGTATGGCTGCGCTCCTCGGGGATCTTGAAGCGCTTGTCGAGCCCGCGCGCGGCCAGCGCGGGGCGCCCAGAAACCATCCTCTCGCTCGGAGCCGTCATCGCTAGAGCGTATATCGGCGTGCCGATCTCCCGGGCCGGGCTTCCGCGAACCGCCTGCCGGACCGGGTTGCCCGCGAACGGCCTGCAGGGAGGCACGCGCGCGGGCAGGCGGGCCTTCACGGCCGCCGCGGACGACGATGACCGCAATCAGGCCCGGCGAAACGGGCGTCGCAGCGCCCGCGCCGTGATGCGCGCGATCGCGAACAGGGCCGCCGCGAGCCCGTAGAGCGGTCGCCTGAGCGCGGGACGGGCGCTCAGCGCGAGCAGCGCGCGCTGCAGATTCTCCGGCAGCGATCCGTGGGGGCCGACGAGGCTGCGCCCGGCGCCGACCTCGGCGACCAGCGCCTCGTAGTCGCGCAGCACCAGCTCGCGTTCGTCGATCAGCATCTGCACGACCTCCTGGTGGGCGCCCGTCAGCTCGCGTTCGCGCTGCACCGCGTCGCGACTCAGCGCCGCCGCGACGCGCACGGGCGTGTCCGCCGCTTCGCGATAGATCTCCACCATCGCCGTCGCAGCGCGCTCCCAGGTGAGGCCGCGTGCGGCCTCGGCGAGCTTGCGCACGTGCTCGGCGCGGGCGTCCGGATCGACGAGCAGCGGATACGCCGCGGCGGCACTCTGAGCGGGATCGCCCGGCACGATCGTCGCCGCATGGGCGATCGGTCCCTCGGCGAGCGAGGATGTGGCCGCGAACAGGCAGGGCACGCCCTGGAGCCCGGACTCGAACGGAACGAGCCCGAACCCCTCGTGCAGCGAGGGGTAGACGATCGCGGCCGAGTGCGCCGTCAGCCACGCCTTCTCGTCCTCCTCGACTGGCCCCAGATCGCTGACGCACGCGCGCAGGTCCGGGTGAGTGTCCAGCCACTCGCGCTCGGATCGTCGCGAGGAGCCGTGCGGGACGTGAGCGCCGGCGAACACCAGCTCACCCTGCCAGTCATGGCGGGCTTGCAGCTGCGCGAGCAGCTCCAGTGCGAAGACCCTGTTCTTGTGCGTGTAGTCCGCGCCCAGGCAGAGCAGGAAGTCGCTCTGCACGCGCTCATCCAATGCCACGGGCCTGCGCGGCTCGGCCGCTGAGTAATGGTCGAGGCCGGGCGGCACGATCCTGATGCGCTCGCCCTCGGCCAGATCCTGCTCCAAGAGCCGCGCGCGGGTATCCGCGGAGAAGACGACCACGCACTCGGCTGCCGACATGCCGTGACGCGCCGCCCGACGGTAGTCCGCGTAGGCCTCCGCGTCGGGGAAGTAGCCGGGGTTCTCGTAGGCGATCAGGTCGAGCTGGGAGAGCACGATCCGCTCACCGAGGTCGCACGCGAGCCCGACGTCCTCATGGGAGAAGGCCTGCACCGGACGGTGGAAGACGGCGCTCGCGCGCGTCGTGCCCGCCACGACCTCGCAGGCGTCGAGGATCTCCGTGTTCGGCAGCTCTCCCAGCAGCTCCAGCGTGACGCGATCGATCTTCTCCCCGCGCACCAGCACCCGCTGGCGAAGCCCCGCTGTGCGGGCGAGTGCGCGAACCAGCTCGAGCACGTGGACCTGGGTACCCATTCGTGTTCCGTCGAGCGCACGCGCGTCGATCGTCACCTCGAGGCGCCCGCTCGTATGCGTTTGCTCTGCGTCGCTCATGGTCCGAAGCCCGGCCGTCGCTCGCGACGGCCACAGCCGTCCGAGAGCGCAGCCTAGAGCAGCGCGCCGCCGCCGGCGAGCCGTGGGCGATAATGGGCGCGAAGCCGCGCCGATGACTGCCGAGGATCAGACCACACCGACGGCCCGCGCCGCCGAGACGCTCAGGCGGCCGCCGGGCGCCGCTTCCGTGCCCGGACGCGGTCCGCGCGCGTTCCTGCGCCGGCTGCTGCTACGCGTGCTGCGCCCATACACCCACCATCAGCACGAGCTCAACACCCAGCTCGTCGCAGCCCTGCGCCACCAGCAGTCGGCGATCGAACGCCACTCAGAACAGATCGAGCGCCTCGAGGAGCTCGCGCGTGAGCTGATCCTCACGGCCGAGTCGCTGCGTCGCGCGAGCGCCGACGCCGCCGAGGACGCCGCGACCGCACGGCGAAGCATCGAGCAGATCGCGGCCGAGCTATACGCCCCACCGTACATGGCCGACAGCCCGTTCGAGCTTCGCTCGACGCCCGTCGGAGACGCGCTCGGCTTCTCCACCCCCGTCGCTGCCGAGGAGGGCCTCGAACGGGATAGCGTCGAGGGCGACTATGTGGCGTTCGAGCAGCTGTTCCGCGGTTCCACCGAGCGCGTAGCGGAGCTCCAGCGGCCCTACCTCGGGTTGGTCGCAGACCATCAGCCGGTGCTCGACGTCGGCTGCGGTCGCGGTGAGTTCCTCGGGCTGCTCGCCGCCGAAGGCATCGCCGCGCGCGGGGTCGACGGTGACGCGGGCATGGTCGCGCGCTGCCGCTCGCTGGGGCTCGACGTCGTGCAGGGCGACGCCAACGAACATCTCGCCGGCCTGCCGGACGGCTCGCTCGGCACGGTCTTCTGCGCACAGGTGATCGAGCACCTCCCCTACCAAGAGCTGCACCGGCTGCTCGAGATCTCGCTGCGCAAGCTCGCACCCGGTGGACTATTCATCGCCGAGACCGTCAACCCGCACAGGATCTCCTCGCTGAAGACCTTCTGGGTCGACCTCACCCACCAGCACCCGATCTTCCCCGAGGTGGCGCTGGCGATCTGCGCGATCGCGGGCTTTCAGTCGGGGTATGTGTTCGCCCCCGGATTCGACGGCTTCGAGCAGGCGCGCTTCTCCTCGCCGGCCTACGCCGTGGTCGCGACTGCACCCCCAGTGAGTGAAACCACATCGACAGCGAGTGAGGTTGCATCTCTCGCCGCGCGCAAACCTTCCGTCCGCAACACGACGGACTCCACCCTCTGATGTCAGTGCGGCTGCTGACCCTCGCGACGTCCTCGACGCTTCCCCAGGCGCGCGTGCTCGCGGACTCACTACAACGCCACCAGCCCGACTGGCCCCTGGAGGTGCTGTTCGTCGGGCGCGAGCGCGAAGCGGACGCGGGGGCGGGGCAGCTGCCGCTGCGCTCGGTCGCCGACGAGCTCGACGTCGACGTCGAAAGCCTGATCGCTCGCTACGACGAAGAGGATCTGATCGCGCTGCTGCTACCGCTGGTGCTCCGCTCCTACTCCGCGCGCGGCGCCGGAGCGCTCTTTCATCTGCCGCCGACGGCCTGGGTGCTTGACGATCTCGCCCCGGTGGAGGCCGCGCTGGAGGCGCGCAGTGTGCTGCTGGTTCCGCGAATGAGCGCCAACGTCCCCGACGACGGGCTGCAGCCGACGTACGCGCAGATGGAGCGCCACGGGCGCATCGACGAGACGATCATGGGGGTCGACGGCACCGCGGGTGCCGAAGGGTTCTTGGTCTGGTGGGCGGCCCAGGTCGAGCAGACGCTCGGATCGCTCGATGGTCGGCGCGCCGGTGCGCGGCCCGAGGACCGAGGCTGGCTGAGACGCATGCTCGAGCTGGCGCCGGCGCGCTTTGCCACGGGCGTGCTCGAGGATCCAGGCTGCAACCTCTCGATGTGGAACCTGCACCTGCACATCCTCCAGGCGAGCACCGAGAGGACGCTCGTCGACGGTGTTTGGCCGCTGCGCTGGCTCAATCTCCCCGACTTCCGGCCCGACCGTCCCCACCAGCTGAGCGCTGGCGCCAGCCGCGTGCGGATCAGCCGCTCGCCGGCGCTGCGCGAGCTGTGCCGCGTTTACGCACAGGAGCTCGAACAGGCAGGGTGGTCGGCCCTCGATCGTCGCCAGGACATCGGCCGGCGCCTGGCCGACGGGCTTGTCTACGACGATGCCCTGAACGCGCTGCGCTCGCGCGCGGAAGCGCTCGGCGAGCGCTACGACCTGTTCGATCCGGACGGTGAGGACGCGCGCGCGTTCGTGAGTTGGCTCGAAGGCCCCGCGCCCGGCGGGGCCGCATATGGCGTGAACCGCTACGTCTACTACCGCGTCGCGCGCGAGCGCCCCGACGTGCTGCGCGCCTATCCCGATCTCGACGGCCTCGACGGGCCCGACTACGTCGAGTGGTGCTGGGTGTTCGGGCGCGAAGAGGTCTCGATCCCCGATCGCTTCCTGCCACCGCGTGCGGGCTCCGCGCTCGCTCCGCAGTTTGGCGCCACCGGCGAAGAGACCGATCAGAGCCCCGAACAGGGCGCCTCTGCGCTGTCGGGGCGGGACACCTCCTCGTTGTCAAGGCAGAGCGCCTCTGCGCCGTCGGGGGATGTTGCTTCTCTTTCTGAGAGCGAGACCGCCACGCTTGAGCAGCCGGCGGCGATAGGGGAGCCCGAGCATCCGTCGCCGATTCCCCAGAACGGGTCTGCGCCCGCGGTGCGAGTGACGGGCTACCTCAGTCACACACTCGGCTTGGGTGCCGCCGGTCGTGGCTACGCGCAGGCGCTGCAGGCCGCCGGTGTCGCCGTGAGCACCGCGAGCGTGCCGCTGCACCATCTCGAGCTGCCGGTCGAGCTGCAGGCTGGATATGGCCGGCACGGATTCGAGGATGTCACCCACGACGGCCTCCATCACGGGTTCGAGATCGTCGCGGTCAACGCCGACGAGCTCCCGAGCTTCGTCGCCCGTCTGGGCGAGGACTACTTTCACGGCCCCCGCATCGGTATCTGGGGCTGGGAGACCGACACGATCCCGGCGCGCTGGCAGCGCGCGTTCGCGCTCGTGCAGGAGGTCTGGGTGTACTCGCGCTTCATGGCGCAGAACATCGGCGTCGCCGCACCCGTGCCCACGATCGCGCTGCCGCCGCCCGTCCAGCCGCCGGCTGAGTCGGCGCCGCCGATGCGCCTGGACGTGCCCGACGACGGCTTCCTGTTCCTGTTCGTGTTCGACTACCTGAGCACAATCCAGCGCAAGAACCCCGTCGGGTTGATCGAGGCGTTCAAGCGCGCCTTCGCGCCCGGCGAGGGACCGCGGCTGCTGTTGAAGACGATCAACGGCCCGCTGCGTCCGCTCGCCGAGGAGGAGGTGCTGTGGGCCGCCCACGGCCGTCCCGACATCCACGTGATCGACCGCTCGCTCAGCGGGGACGAGCTGAACGGCCTGATGGCCGCCTGCGATGCCTACGTCTCGCTGCACCGCTCCGAGGGGTTCGGACTGACGATGGCCGAGGCGATGGCGATCGGCAAGCCCGTGATCGGCACCGGCTACTCCGGCAACCTCGACTTCATGAACGTCGCGAACAGCTACCTCGTCGAGTACGAGCTCGGGCGCGTCGGACCGGATTGCGAGATCTATCCTCCGGAGGGCACCTGGGCGATGCCCAGCGTCGAGCACGCCGCGCAGCTGATGCGCCGCGTCGTCGAGCGCCCTGAGGAGGCAGCCGCGATCGGCGCGCGGGCTCGGGAGGACGTTCTGCGCGAGCTCTCTCCGCGGGCTACCGGCGCGGCCATGCGCGGGCGGTTGGAGGAGCTCGCGGGCGACTAGTGGCGTAATGACTATGTGCTAGCTTCGCAACGTCAATATCCACGCACGCGGAGGGACTCAATGACCGCAGCAACCAGTCGAACCGGCACCACGATCACGCCCCTGCTGTTTGGCAAGCGCAAGCCGGTTGCTCCCGCTGTTGCCACGCAGTACCACGGGACCGACACCGAGCTCGACATCAAGGGCACGCAGAAGAAGGCGTAAGGCGTTTCACTCGGGCGAACTCCGATCGTTCTCGTTGTAACCCATTCGCGAGACGATCACGCGCCGAGCATTCTCGACGAGCTGACGGCGCGCGGGGTGCGCGCCGTCAGGCTCGACACGGATATTCATGGCGAGCGTTCGATGGCGGCATTCGCCGTGGAAGGTGGCAGGGTTCGGACCCGTCTGCACATCGATGGTCACGAGCTCGACGGCGACGATGTGACGGCCGTCCTCTATCGGCATCTGCACCTCCGCGAGGCGCCACTCATCCTCGACTCCAAGGCCCGCGAGTTGGCCGAGTCGGAGCTTCGCGCCACGCTCGAGGGTGCACTGCTGGCAATCGACGCCTACTGGCTCAACCATCCCTACGCGAACCGGCTGGCGCGCAACAAGCCACTGCAACTGGCCCTGGCTGCGCGCGAGGGTCTGTCGGTGCCTGAGACGAGAATCACCGACGATCCCGAAGAGATCCGCGCACTGCACCGCCACTGGGATGGGGCGATGGTCGCGAAGCTGGTGGGTGGGCAGGTCGTTGCGCCAAACGTAGACGAGCAGTATGTGGTTCACACAACGCTCGTCGAGGAGGGGGACCTTGGCTCAGATGCCGCGCTGGCCGCGTGTCCGGCGATCTACCAGCGCCGCGTGGAGAAGGCCTTCGACCTGCGTGTGACGGTCGTCGGTGAGCGTCTGTTTACCTGTCGCATCGATTCGCAGGGTAGTGAGCAGGGAGCTGTGGACTGGCGCGAAGTGGGGCCCGGCGCACTGCCGATTCGCGAATGCGAGCTGGACGGCGACATTGCCGGCAAGTGCCTTGCGTTGATGCGCCGACTGGGTATCGACTTCGCGGGTCTTGACCTGATCGTCACTCCGCAGGGCGAGACAGTATTCCTAGAGGTGAATGCGATGGGGCAGTGGTTGTGGGCGCAGGAGCTCACGGGCATGCCGATCGCCTCGGCGATCGTCGATCAGCTTCTCGACGGGGGGTGCGGACCACGGTCGCAGCCGTCGATACTCGCGCCAGTCGTCAAGTGAACGTCGCGCGACCGTCGTTGCCGCAGGGGCGCTACCTCGTCGTCGGATTGGGCAGGGCGGGCCAGGCGGCGGCCGATGTACTGCTGGCGATCTTCGGCGCCGAGAACATTCACGCGTGGGACGGCAACACGATTGGCGGGGTGCGCACAGTCGCGCGTAGATTGCGCCGTCGCGGTGTCGATGTGCAATTGGGTGGAGACGGCCTGAATGTGCTCGATGTGAGCGGTCCAGATGTGACGGTGGTCAAGAGCCCGGGCATCGATTTCGAGATCCCTGTCCTCCAGGCCGCCGCTGCCCGCGATCTGGAGCTATTTGACGAGCTCGAGCTCGGCTGGCGTATCTCGAAGCGCCCGATAGTAGGTGTCACCGGTACCAACGGCAAGTCCACGACCGCGAAGCTGATCGCGGCGGTGCTCCAGGGCACCGGCGGGCGCGCGCATCTGGTTGGCAACACCGAGTTCGGACCGCCTTTGTCGATGGCTCCCGCCGACGGATGGATCGTATGCGAGGTGTCGAGCTTCCAGCTGGAGGCATCGCCGTCTTTCCTTCCCGACATCGCCGTCTTCACCAACTTGACGCCCGAGCACCTGACTCGTCACCTCACGATGGAGAGCTACGGTGCCGCCAAGCGCTCGATGTTCGTACGCGACGAGCGCACCGCGGGAGCGGCGATCGTCAACTGCGACGATCCCTACGGCCGACGCATCGCACTAGATGTGACCGCGCGGGGAGGGCATGTGCTCACCTACGGGTTTGACGAGAACGCCGACATCCAAGTCGAGCACGCCGACTGGGACGTGCGCGAGGCGCGACTCAATCTGCGCACGCCGGCGGGCGCGATCGAGTGCACGACACGACTGCCCGGTGCTCACAACGCGGCCAACACAGCCGCTGCCTTCGCGGTGGGGCATTCGCTTGGCCTGCCGGGCGAGCAGATCGTCCGTGCGCTGGCCGACGTGACGGCGCCGCCCGGGCGTTGGGAGGTCATCAGCGAGTCAGAGCCCTTCGACGTGATCGTCGATTACGCACACACCCCCGACGGCATCCGCCAGCTGTTGCGGGCCGCACGCGCGGTGGTGAACACACGCGAGGGAGCTGCTCTGCGCACCGTCTTCGGAGCGGTCTCCACGCGTGACGTGGAGAAGGCGCGCGAAAGCGGACAAGTCGCACGGGAGCTGAGCGATCACCTGATCCTGACCACCGGCTCGGCCCCTCGAGATCCGCGTATCTTGCGCCTGGACGAACTGCGCAAAGCCGCGACGGGCGGAGGGACGCTTGAAACCGTCCTCGAGCGCGCGGCCGCGATCGAACACGCGATCGAGCTCGCTCAGCCAGGGGACATCGTCGTCGTCCTGGGACTGGGTCGGCTTCAACGGATCGTTCTAGATGCGGCCGGAACCGTCTGGCCGAACGACGACCGCCAGGTGGTGCGCGAGACGCTGGCACGCACGGAGTCATCGGTGTGGAGCTGATACTCGCGACCCACAGGCTGGCCGATCCCGGCGGAGCGCCGACCTACGCCCTGACCGTCGCAGAGCAGCTTGCACGGCTGGGTCACTCGGTCACCCTCTACACGCGTGAGCTGGGAGCGGTCGCCGAGCTCGCTCGTGAACGAGTGTTGCGTGTGACTGCCAATGCCGAAGAACTGCCGGTGGAGGTCGATGCGGTGATCTCCGGTGTAGATCGCAGCCTGACGCTGGAGCTAGCCGCGCGATATCCCCGAGCCACGCGCCTGTTCGTTGTTCACGGCAGCGAAGAGATACACCTGCCGCCGCCGGTGTCCGGCGCCGTCGCGGCGACGATAGTGCTGAACGACCTGCATGCGGCGCGCGCCGCGTCCTGTGCAGACGCCGGCGAGGTGGTGCGTCTGCGGCAGCCGGTGGATCTGAGGCGCTTCAGCCCATGCGGCAGGCCTCGCGATCGTCCCGCCCGCGTCCTGCTGCTCGGCAACTATCACAAGAGCACCGCAGGGCGCGCGAATGCCCTGCGCGAGGCTTGGGTCGACGCCCAGCTCGATTGGCGCGAAGTGGGTGGGGCGACGCAGACACTCGACGTGCCGCGGGAGATCGCACAGGCCGACATCGTCGTCGGTTACGGGCGCTCCATGCTGGAGACGATGGCCTGCGGGCGTCTTGCCTACGTTCACGACCACTCCGGCTCGGAAGGTTGGATCACGCCGGAGTCCTACGAGCGTATGGAGGCCGGTGGGTTCGCGGTCGCGGCCGTCCGTCCTCCTCCGAACGCCGAGCAGTTGCGGTCTGACATCGAGGCGTATCGCTCCGATTGGGGTCGGGCCGGGCACGATCTCGCTCGGGCGCATCACGACGCTCGCGATCACGCGGCCGAAGTCGTGGCGTTGATTGAGCGGCTCGAGCCGGGAAGGATCAAGGCTCCGACGTCGATGTTGCGCTCCATCGAGCTCTTGGCGGAGTCGCAACTGCGCGCCGAGCTGATGGCCGAGCACTACCGGATCGAATCCAAGCAGTGGTTCAGCGAGCTCCAGCGCCTACAGGAGCAGCTGGCCCGCGAACGTGGCGCCTGGCACGACGCGCGGTCAGCGCTGGAGAGCGAGCGCGACGGGGCGGCGAACGCCGCGGCCGAGACGCAGGAGCGACTGCTCATGTTCAAGCGCACGCGGCGTTACCGGTTCGCTCAGGCGCTGGCGGGCTCCTTGGATCGGCTGCGCAAGGCGCACGGTGAGAGCTAGACCGAGCACCCGCGGGCCGGCTGCCGCCGGCGCCGGCCTCGCTGGATAGGGTTCGCCTCAATGAGCGGAGTCTTCCTGCTGGCCTGGGTCGTGTTCCCGGCCTTGATGCTCGTGTTGTGCGGCGGTGCCGGTCTGGCGGTGCGGCGGCTCACCGGTCCCACGGCCGTCCCGCCGTTGCTTGTCCTGCCGGTGGGGATGGCCACGCTTGTCGTTGTGTGTGGGCTGTTCTGCTACTACGCTCCGCTCGCACCGCTGGCGGGAGCCGCCTGTGTGTTCGTGGGCGTGCTCGGTCTGGTGTTGGGTCGCGGTGCGCTTGCTCGTGTGGTGCAGCGCCGGGCGAAAGGGGCTGATCTCTGGGCGGTCGGTGCGGCCGTGGGCGCCTGGCTGGTCGTGGCCGCGCCGGTGCTGTTCTCGGGCAAGCCCGGGTTCACCGGCTATGCCCACATCGTCGACATCGCATACCAGTTCGACCTCTCGGCTCACTTCGCCAGCAGCGGCCGGAGCATCCCCACGCTGTCGAACTCCGCCTATCAGGCCGACATGATCAAGTACCTCGGCAGTGGGTATCCCGGCGGCGGGCAGTGGACGCTCGGCGCCCTGTCGAACCTGACCCCGGTCGATCTCTCCTGGCTGTATCAGCCGTTCCTCGCGTTCCTGTCCGCGATGAGCGCCCTGTCGCTGTACTCGCTCCTGGGTCGCCTCCTCGAGCCACGGCCGCTGAGGGCGCTCGGCGCCTTTGTCGCGGCGCAGCCCAGCATCCTGCTCGCGTACACGCTGGCGGGCGGCATCAAGGAGATCAGCACGAGCTGCTTCCTGCTGTTGACGGCGGCCCTGCTCGCGCAAGTGCTCCCGCGAGTCAAGCCGGGTCGCGCGCTGCTGGCGGTCCCGATCGCGCTGTCGGCGACGTTCGCGTCGCTTTCGCTGACGACCGTGCCGTGGATCGGCGTGCTCAGCGCCGGGATCCTGCTGACGGTGCTGCTGGTGCAGCGCGAGCGGATGCGCGCGCTGCTGGCGGGTGCCCAGATCGCGGTGGTGGCGGCGGTGCTCTCGCTACCGACGATCGCGGTCGCGGTCAAACTGCTTCCGCTCGCGACCGGCCCAGGGCTTCTGGAACTCGGCAATCTCTCGACGCCGGTCCCGATCATCACCGCGACCGGGGTGTGGATCGGCGGTGACTATCGCTATACGCAATACGCTCATAGGCTTCCAAGTGACATCCTCGGGGTGCTCGTGCTGGTCCTCGCCGCCTGTGGCCTGGTCCATGCGATTCGTCGCCGGGCGTGGGGCGTTGCCTGGTTGGGGCTGGCCGGCCTCGTCGCGGTCCTCTTCGTGGCTCATCGCTACGGCCCGTGGGTCCAGTTCAAGGCCGACTGCATAACGGCGCCGATCGCGCTGCTGATGGCGTTCGTCGGAATAGGGGCGCTCATCCGCGCCAGCCGACGAACACTCGTCGGCGCGGGGTTCGCGCTTGTGCTCACCGCTGGGGTGCTGGTGGGCACGGCGCTGCTCTACCACGACACCACGCTGGCGCCCTACGAACGGCTTCACGATCTCGAATACATCGGCAAGCGCTTCGCCGGCCAGGGGCCGACGCTGACGCCGGACTTCGAGGAGTACGCGGAGTACTACCTGCGCGATGACGACCAGGACAGCATGGTCAACGGGCCCCGGCTGGAACTCCGGCCGGGTGTGAACCGTGCCACCGCGCCCGGCGGCACGTGGGCATACGACCTTGACGAGTATCCACTGGACTTCGTGGAGTCGTTTCGCACGATCGTGATGCGACGCGACCCGCTCGCGAGCCGTCCCCCCAGCAACTATCGCCTGGCCTATCTCTCCAGCTACTACGAGGTCTGGCAGCGTGAGCAGCCGGCGAAGACGGTCTCTGCGCTCGTGCCGCTGCTGGAAACCTCGGGGGCGCGCAACGCCGCTGCCTGTAGCGAACTGATGGCCGCGGCGCGCAAGGCGGGTCCGAGCGCGCAGATCGCTTACATGCCCTCACCCAGCGGCTACCTGCAACTGGATGACAGCAATCTCACGCTCAGCGGCGGGTTCGCGCAGTCCGGCGGTGTGATCGAGGCCACCGGCTCGGGGCGCGCCGTCCGCGAGCAGACGATTCCCGCATCGGGAAACTATGACTTCTTCATCGAGGGCTCCTTCGGGCGCCCGGTGAACGTCACCGTCGACGGGCATCACGTGGGTACAGCCGCTTATCAGGTGAGCTATCCGGCCGAGTGGATCATGATCGCCACACACTGGCTCTCGGCCGGTGTGCACAAGATTGAAATCACCCGTGGAGGGCTCAGCCTGCACGCCGGCAACGGCGACGGGATCGACCCCTTCAACCGGACGATCGGACCGCTCGTGCTCATGCCCGTCGGGCTCAGCGTTCCTGCCGTGCGCTACGCCGGCGTGCGCGAACTGTCCCGGCTCTGCAGGTCCTCACGCGCGGTTCGCTGGCTCGAGGTCACCCGCCCCGTATGAGTTGTGCCGTAGAGGCGCACCGCGCGGCTCGACCTCGATTGGCAGCGAGGTCTCCGCGAAGCGCCGGATGACTTCGGCGTGCAGGGCGTCCTCATGGAGCAGCGCGAGCTCGAGCGAATGGTGCCCGACGATCGGGGGAGCCTCGATCGTCATCGGCACCAACGCGTCGGCTCCAGGGGCGAGACTTGCCGGTAGGCACGTATCCACCCATCCCGCCGGAGCGGAGCCCTGCGGCGTAAGCCACCGGTGTGCGAGCTTTATCCAGGGCTCTCGGTCCAACCCCGGCCAGTGCTCGGAGCCCGCGTTGGTCACCCGCACTGTTAGTGGACGTCGCTCGCCCGCGCGAAGTCTGGGCGTGCGCTCGAACGCCTCGATCTTGCCTCGATAGGCCGCTTTGGTGAGCGTTCGCCGCGGCCACGCTCGTTGGATCTCGCTCCAGCTGCACAGCGGGACCTCCTCCGAACTTGCCAGCTCCTCCCCCGAAGCTCTCAGCACCTCTTCGATGGCGGCACGGTCGCCGTGCGGAACAGGCACCGGTGCGACCCCGAATCGCTCATCCAGCTCGGGCACATAGAACGCCGTCACGTCGGTCTCCAACACCTCGCGGTCGTGGTTGCTCGCGATGCTCAGATAATGGGCGACCTTGGCTTCGCGATAGGCGATGTCATTTACGAGCAGCGACAGGTGGTAAATGCCCTCGCTGAGGTGCACCGACGGGAAGACGGGCTCGAACGGGCCGTGCGAAAGCCCTCCGTGCCACAACATCGATGGGTCGTTGCGAACCAGTCGTGTGGCGCTGAAGTGCCACGGTGGTTGGGCCAGATAGTGCTCTACGTCCGGATAGAGCCAGCGACACGGCAGCGAGTACTGGAACACGTCGCGGGCGGCCACCAGCTCCGGCAGCTGCCTGATAAGTGAGGTGCCCAACACCTCGTCGCCGTCGATCTGAAGGATCCACTCGCCGGTGCACTGTTTGAAGATCCACGGTGCGGCCTGCAGCGATGAGTCGACGAACTCGTAGCGCAGCAGTCGATCGGCCACCTCCGTATAACGCCCGAGGCGCTGCGGGTCCAGGCGCGAATCGACCGCGATCACGATCTCATCTGCGATCGGCTGCAGTTGGCGCATGATTGCCGCCACTCGCGCTCCCGGGTCTCTGGTCAGGCAACAGACCGAGAGCGTCGTCATGGCGAGTAGTTCCCAGGCGCGCTCACCAGCATCTCCAGTGGCGTCGACTCACACTGGAACCACCTCACGTGCTCGTGCACCAGGTCCGGGGCCAGCATGTAGCGCCCGGCGACCGGCGGTGCGGTCACATTCATCGCCACAAGGCAGGACTCTCCCGGAGCCAGCGGATGTGGCAGGGCGGTACGGTGACCCTCGCCCTCGACCAAGACTCCCTGCGGGGTAAGCCACTGATAGGCCAGACGAATCAGCGGCAGGCGCTCCTCGCCCCCGCCCGGCCACCACTCGGTCCCTTCGTTGCGGACATTGACACGAAACGGTCGGTGATCGTCGGCCACCAGTTGGCGGTGCACGTCGACGGGCAGGATTTGCGCCCGATACGCCGTGTCCTCGAGAGTCCGCGCGGCCCACCGCGCCTGAACCTCGCTGCGGGGTACGCGCTGTGCGAGACCCGCACCGTGCAGTGGTCTCTGGTTGGGGATGGTCTTGCCCGCCCGAGCCAGTCGATCGAAGAATGCCCCGATGATGTCGCGATCACGCGGATCGATCGCGGCGAGTTCGGCGTCGGGAGTTCGCTCGGGCACGTAGTAGGTCGGTAGATGGGCATCTGCTCCGGTCTCGCGTAGCGCTGGATCGACCGCGAGATAGCGCTCGACCTTGCGTTCGCGTTCGGCACGACTGCAGAGCAGGTGTGCGAGGTGATAAATGCCGCCGTCGAGGTAGCGAGCCGGTGAGGTGAACGCAACGCTGCTGTGGCACATTCCGGGAAACCACAGCCGGGCGTCGTTGCGTACCAGGCGTCCCTGGAAATCGGGAAACCACGGCCACTGCGCGAGCCAATGCCCGGCGTCGGGGTAGAGCCATCTGCGCGCGAGCCAGTACTGGACGACGTCCCGCGCCTCCGTGAGCTCGGGCAGTTCGTCGAGCAGGCGGGCGCTCGGAACCTCGTCGTCGTCCAGGCGGAGGATCCACTCCGCCGAGCATTGTGCGTGAAGCCACGCCATCGCAGGCTCGGGGAACGCGTCCAGTTCGATCTCGAACAGCCGGTCGGCAAGCGCCCGCAGTGGCGACAGGTCCTGCTCGCCTCCGGACACGTCCACTGCGACCACGATCTCGTCGGCCATCTCTCTGAGAGTTGACAGGGCGGTGGCGGCGCGGCTCGGGTTGGCCGTCGCGCAGCAGATCGACAGTGACACCGGCGCCAGTCTAGCCCGCTGTCTAAGCGTCTTCACATTTGCGTTACTAGACTCCATCCCCAGCATGCCGGGTGGACACCTGCGAATCAACGCCCCTCACGTCGTGCACGAGACGATCGACGGAGAGACGATCTTGATCCATCTCGGCACCGGCGCCTACTACAGCCTGGAGGGAGTCGGCGCGCACGTGTGGGGTTTGGCGGTCGCCGGCGGCGAGGAGGGGGAGATCCTCGCCGAGGTGCAGTCGCGCTACGACGAGGACCCGCAGATAGTCGGCGAGGCGGTTGAGGCGCTTCTGCGCAGGCTGCTCGAGGAGGAACTGCTCGCACAAGCCGAGATGACCGCGACCGATGCCGGTGAGGGTGGCGCGCCGGCGGACGGCGAGCCGGATGGGGCTCGGCCGAGTGAGACGACTCCGAGTGAGGAGCCCCCTCGGCCAGCGGGATCTGCGCCCTCGCTTCCTGCCGAGTTCGTGGCGCCGGTGCTGAACAAGTACACGGACATGCAGGAGTTCATGCTCATCGACCCGATCCACGACGTCGAGGAGGAGGCCGGCTGGCCGCATGTCAAGGCCGGCTGAGACTGCTGCCTATACGGCGCTCCCGGCTTTCTTCGAGGAGCTCGCTCGTGAGCATGCCGAGACGATGGCGCACACGCATGAGCACAGCTGCGAGGTGTCCTTCGCCGACCGCTCGATCAAGCTGCGCTTCGCCGGGAACGAGCTCGCCGACGCTCTGCTCCCACCGTTTCGTCCGCGCGCGCTGCGCTCGGCCGGCGCCGGTGAGTTCGACTCGACCGCTGCTGCGTCCCGCGCGACCACCGTGCCCGACGCGACCACCGTGCCCGACGCGACTGCTGGGTCTGACGCGACGATCGCCCTGTGGCAGGAGCGCGACGTCCCCGGCGGCGCCCTGCCGATCCCCTGGCGCGAAGGCGATCTCGCCGCTCGCGGTCTGCTGCGGGGTCCCGCCGGCAGCGAGCTCGTGGCGGTGCACGAGCTCGGCTACCACGCGATCACGCTGATCGACAGGCACGCCGGGCTGATCTTGCACCGCGTGCCGGACGTCGCCTCGCTCCCGTGGTGGGAGCGCGCCGCCCCGCTGCGCCCGGCTTTGTTCTGGGCCCTGAGCGGACCCGACCGCCATCTCGTCCATGCGGGAGCGGTCGGCGACGAGCGCGGCGGCGTGCTGCTCGCCGGGGCCGGCGGTTCGGGCAAGACGACCGTCGCGCTTGCCGCGCTCGCCGCGGGCATGAGCTACGTGGCCGACGACTACCTGCTGTTGCACACCGACCCCGAGCCGGTGGCGTGGAATCTGTTCGGTACCGCCAAGCTCGACGCCGGGCACCTCGCGCGGATCCCGCGGTTTGCGTCTGTCGCGAGCATCTCCCCCGACCCGGTCGCGGATGAGAAGTGGGTGCTGGACGTCGCCGGCCTGTGCGCGGGCGCGCTCGTGCCGTCACTGCCGATCAGGGCGATCGTCGTGCCCCGCATCCACGGTGGGCGCTCGGCTCTGCGTCCTGCCAGCGCAGGCGTCGCGCTGCTCGCGCTTGCGCCCAGCACGGCCTTTCAGATGCCTTACGACGACGGCGCGGTCGTCGCGTCGCTGGCCACCGTCGCGCGCTCGGTGCCGGCGTTCCTGCTGGAGGTGGGCGACGACGTCCAGGAGCTGGTCGGCGCGATCGATGAGGTGCTCGACACCGTCGTCTCCGGGAGCGCGGTCGGATGAGCGGCGCCGATCCCGAGATCGTGCCCGGGCTGGCGTCGGTGATCGTCCCCGCCTACCAGGCCGAGCGCTACCTGCGCGAAGCTCTCGACAGCGCGTTCGCTCAGGACTACGATGCGTTCGAGGTGATCGTCGTCGATGACGGCTCGAGCGACCGCACCGCCGAGATCGCCGCTTCCTATCCCGTGCAGCTGCTGCGTCGCTCCCACCGCGGTCCGGCCGCGGCTCGCAACTGTGGCATCGCGGCCTCGCGTGGCGAGTTCGTGACGGTGCTCGACTCCGACGACATCTGGCCGACGGATCGCCTCTCGCGTCAGATCGGGTATCTCCAAGGCCATCCGCAGACCGGCATCGTGCTCGGCCACACCCGGTTCTTCGTCAACCCCGGTGAGCCGCGCCCGGCCCACCATCCGAAGCTCGATGGC
Source organism: Solirubrobacteraceae bacterium (assembly GCA_036495605.1). Classification (GTDB taxonomy): domain Bacteria; phylum Actinomycetota; class Thermoleophilia; order Solirubrobacterales; family Solirubrobacteraceae; genus Palsa-744. The sequence goes on along the minus strand of DASXMO010000120.1, from coordinate 12,443 downwards.
GATACGGCCCCCGGCCACGCCTCCACGATGCTAGCCCGGCGCGCGGTGTTCGAGCGGATCGTGGTCTTCGACGAGTCGCTGTGGCTGGGCGAGGACATCGATTGGCTCGCGCGTGCGAAGGACGCCGGTGTCATCTCCGCGACGCTCGAAGACGTCGTGCTGCGCTACCGCGTGCACGCTACGAACACATCCCGTTTCACCTCCGCCAACCAGGCCGCGATGCTCGGCATTCTGCGCGAGTCGGTTCGTCGTCAGCGAGGTGAGTCCGGTGGCTGATCCGCTCGTGTCGGTGATCGTGCCCGTGCATCGCGGCGAGCGCTTCCTCGCCGCGGCGCTCGACAGCGTCGCCGCGCAGGCCCATGACCCCATCGAGACGATCGTCGTCGACGACGGCTCGCCCGATCGCTGCGCCGAGATCGCCTCGAATCGAGCTGGTGTGCGCGTACTGCGTCAGCGGCGCTCGGGGGTCGCGGCCGCCCGCAACGCCGGGGCCGCAGCGGCACGCGGCGAGCTGCTCGCGTTCCTCGACCAGGACGACGAATGGCATCCCGCCAAGCTCGCTCGCCAGGTCGCGTCGCTGCGCGAGCGCAGCGACGTGGCGCTCGTGTTCACGCACATGCACGTCGTCCTGACTCCAGGCACGCCGCGCCCCTCCTGGTTCCCGAGCGAATGGGAGGAGGAACCTCAACCCGGCTATATCCCCAGCACGTGGCTCGTGCGCCGTGACACGTTCGAGCGGATCGGGCCGTTCGACACCAGCTATGAGATCGCCTGCGACTCCGACTGGCTGGCGCGGTTCAAGGACGCGGGCCTCGCGCCCGCGACGGCGATGTTGCCCGATGCGCTCGTCACCTGGCGCATCCACGACGCCAACGGTTCCTACGACCAGCAGACGATGCACCGCGAGATGCTGCGGATGATGCGCGGCAGCGCGACTCGTCAGCGTGAGGCCGATCGGGATCGCGCAGCGACTGTCCAGGAGGTGCGCCGTGCCGGCTGACGGCCGAGCCTCCGTGGGTGCGGCGATCCCCGCCTACAACGCTGAGCGTTGGCTCGCCGACGCGATCGGCAGCCTGCTCGCCCAGACGGTCCCGCCGCGGGACATCCTCGTGCTCGACGATGGCTCAACTGACGCGACGGCGGCCGTGGCCGCCGGCTTCGGAGACCCCGTGCGTGTTGTCAGCCAGCCAAACATGGGCATCGGCGCGGCGCGCAATCGCGCGGTCGAGCTCGTGCGCGGTGAGGTCGTCGCGTTCCTCGACGCCGACGACCTGTACACGCCGTCGAGCATCGCCGTCCGCCTAGACGTCCTCGCTAAACACCCGCACGTCGGCATCGTGTTCGGCCACGAGCGCCGTTTCGCCGAGATACGCGACGGCGAGCCCGTCCCGCTCGGTCCGTCGCGGCCATCGCCCCTGCCGGGCTCGATGCTCGTGCGCCGCGACGTTCTGGAGCGCGTCGGCCCGTTCCCGACGGACGCGCGCGTGGCCGAGGGCCTGGACTGGCTGCTGCGCGCGCGCGAGCTCTCGATCGAGGGCGTGACCGTCGAGGAGCAGGCGCTGTGGCGCCGGGTCCACGGCGCCAACAACTCCGTTCGCCATCGCGATTCGATGGGCGAGTTCGCACACGCGCTGAAGACCTCGCTCGACCGGCGACGCGATCGTGCGAGCGCCGCCGCGGAAGCGAACGTGCCGATCGACGTACGGCGTAGAGAAGACGTACGGAATAGAGAGGTGGATCCATGAGCCCCGCGTCGGCCACGGAGCCGGCCGGTGGCGCACCACCGGCTCTCGCCGCGAGCACGCAGACGTTCTGGGGTGCGGACTCCAAGCAGCACGACGCCTGGCCGACGCGGGCACAGGAGCTGCTGCTGCAGGCGACGCTCCTGCGCGATGAGCGCGCGCTGCACGCCTGGCGGCAGGTACGCCCCCAGCTGGACATCGCCAGGCTCGACGGTCCCAGCCAGGCACTGCTGCCGATGCTGCGCAAGAACCTGATCGCGCTCGGTGTGCAAGACGAGCTGCTGGCGCTGTTCAAGGGCGTGCACCGCTACAACTGGGCGCGCACCCAGACGCTGCTCGCCCCGATGGTCCCCCGCGTGCAGGCGCTCGAGCGCGCGGGCATACCGACGCTGCTCCTCAAGGGCGCCGCGCTCATCGCCGACACGCGCTTGGACGCCGGCATGCGCTCGATGAACGACATCGACGTGCTCGTTCCGAGCGAGCGCCTCGCCGACGCGGTCGCTGTGCTGTTGGCCGAGGGCCTGGTCCCGGTGGGTGGGGTGCAGCCGTGGTACGTCGTCGAGTACGCGCCCCGCTTCGTCCCCAGTCACGGCTTTCGCGACGAGCGCGATCGCCAGCTGGACCTGCACTGGAACGTCCTGCACGCCTCGCGCCAGCCGGGTGCCGACGAGGATTTCTGGCCTGCCGCGGTCCCGATCGAGCTGCTCGGAGTGCCCACCCGCGCGCTCTGTCCCGCCGACGAGCTGCTGCTGGTCGTGCTGCACGGCCTGCGCTGGAACGCGCTGCCGACCTACCGGTGGGTGCTCGACGCCGCACTGGTCCTGTCGGGGGCGTTCGGCGAGGTCGATCACGACCGGCTCATTGCGCAGGCGCGAGCGCGTCGCGTCACGGTCTCGCTGCGGGCCGGACTCGCCTACTTGAAACGGGTCGTGGCGGCCGAGGTCCCCGACGCGACGATGCGCGCGCTCGGGCCACAGCGTCCGCGCGTGCTCGAGCGCGTCGAGCATCGCGCGCAGATGACCGGGCCGCAGCGGCGAAGCGCGCTCGAGCGCGAGGTGCTCGCTCACCAGTACGCGCTCAGGCATTCGCTCCCGCTGGGCCAGCGGCCGACGCCGTGGATACATCTGCGCGTCGCACGCGAGCGTCTCGGTCTCGCGCGTCTGCGCGACCTGCCGAAGTTGCGCCACGGCCATATCCCCGGGCCCGGCAGGCCGTTCGCGGAAACGGCCGCCGCGGTCGGCACGGGGACCGGGGCGATCTCGTCTGAGCCGATCGCACTCGGTGAGCCGCTCGAGCTGGGGGGCACCGACTTCGTCCGAGAGCGCGCGGCACACGGGATGTGGCGTCCCGAACCCTTGGGCTGCTGGATCGCCGGGCGCGAGGCTCGGCTCGTGCTCGCACTTGGGGATGCGCCCGAGACCTCGCTCCTGCTGGACGTCGAAGCTCACGGGCTCCTTTCTGAGGCCCGTCCACGCCAGCGGATGGACATATCGGTCAACGAACGGGTCGTTGCCGAGCTCGCGATCGAGAAGAGCCGTAACCGGGACGCCGCGACTGTCGTGCTGCCGTGCGAGGCCCTCGTCGGTCGGAGCGCTCTAGATCTGAGGTTCGGTGCTCCCGATGCCGCCTCGCCGGCACAGCTCGGTCTCGATGACGACGATCGGAGCATGGGCGTCTACCTGCGCCGCTTGACCGTTCGTGGGCCGCGGCCGTATGCGCTGGGGCAACGTCTCTCCTTCGGCGACGGCTCGGGAGACGAGCAGATGTTGGCGGACGGCTGGAATGAGGCAGAGTCAGAAGGTCGCTGGACGTCCGGTCCGCTCGCGCGATTGCTGCTGGGCGCAAGTCCTCGGCCCTCTCCGCGGCTCGGTAAGGCGGATGGGTCTTTGAGGGGACCCGACGAACCTACGCCGGCGGCACAGCCGACAGGTGAGCTGGACCTCGAGTTCCTGGCGCTGCCGCTGCTCGGCGCGCCCGCCCGTGAGCTGCGGGTCGAGGTGCTCGTCAATGGTCACTCGCTCGCGACGATCGTCTACGGCGAGAGCAACCCAGGAAGAACGCCGGTGCACGTGCCCGTGCCTGCGAGCGCCCTGGACGCCATCGGCGAGCTGCTGCTCGCCTGGCGTATCCGCGATCCGCGCTCTCCCCGAGAACTGGGAATCTCCTCCGACGAGCGTCCGCTGGGGCTGTATTTTCAGAGTCTCGCGCTGTCTCGCTAGCCACACCACCACGACGCCGATCTTCTCCCCGGTCCGCGGGGTTCAACGGACCATGCGACCGTTCTCGCGCACCGCGCTGACGCTGCTCTGCACGCTTGTCGTGGCGGCCTCACCTTCGACATCCCTCGCCGCGAGCGCTCGTCCGCGCTACCACGAACACGTCCCGCTCGCCGGCACGCTCGCGCTCTCCGAAGCCCCGCTGCGATCGCTCACCGGCGACTCGCTCTCGCCACCCGGCGCCGCCTACGTAGACGGCATCTCCGACCAGAGCCTGCCCTACTGGGACGGCGCGTTCCCCGTCAGCCGTTTCGCGGGCTTCTTCCGCGCCACATGGGTCGCCGGTCTCTCCGCGCACGTTTCGCTCGCCCGCTACGTGGTCCAGTGGAACGTCATATCCGGCGCTTACCCCGCCTACCTTGCGCAACTCGAAGCGTGGTATCGCGACGTGCTGAGCCTCGGCCTCACGCCCGACATCTCGTTTGCCGCCTACGACGGGGTGCTGCCCAGTTCGGACTCCGAATACCGTGTGGCGCTGGAAGCGCTGCTGGACCGGTTCCCTGCCACGACCTACGTCGAGGCCTGGGACGAGCCCAACGACACGCCCGGGCTCTCGGCCGAAACCGCCGCTCTCTACACCAATATCGCGCAGTCCCTCTGCCGGGATCGTGGCTGCACGGTGATCGCCGGCAACCTCCTCGACTCCGCCTCCATGATCGCCTACGAGCGCGAATACGCTCGCGCTCTGCAACCGACAGCCCTCACTAACTGGGGCGTGCACCCGTATCTCGCGGTGAAGACGCGCAGCGCCGCGACGGTCCTCGCCTTCCGCTCCAACCTCCCCGATGCCGGCGCCGGCGAGCGGATCTGGTTCACCGAGATCGGCGCCTATCGCTGCGAGGGCGGCGCTCGGCCCGAGCTCCTCGGCGAAAGCACCCAAGCCCTCGACGCCGCGTGGCTCGTGAACCGCCTGATGCCGCTGATTCAGCCGGCTCACGTCTTCTACTACGAGTTCCTCTTCAAGGATCGTCGTCCTCCGCCGTGCGACCGCTCCGATTCGGACACCGCCCTGTACGCGCCCGCCGGCGCCGGCGCCGGCGGTGACGCGGGAGATGGCGATGGCATCGAGGTTCCCCGGGCCGCCGCCTCATACATCTACGACGATCGCGGCTGAACCCGCGTCGTTCTCTTGGCCGGATACCCTCCCACGCATGCAAGCCAACCCCTGCCGTCTCCCGGGCCTGACCGTGCTCGAACCCGCCGTGCACGGCGATGAGCGTGGGTTCTTCACCGAGACCTACCGCCGCTCCTGGCACGAGCAGGCGGGCGTGCCCGACGGGCAGGAGTTCATCCAGGACAACCACTCGCGCTCCACCCACGGCGTGGTGCGCGGCATGCACTTCCATATCGGTCCGGGCGTGGCGAAGCTCGTGCGCTGCGCGCGCGGGCGGATCCTCGATGTCGCCGTGGACCTGCGCCGCGGCTCGCCCACCTACGGGGAGTGGGAGGGGGTCGAGCTCGACGGCGAGTCCCTGCGCGAGCTGTACGTGCCGATCGGCTTTGCCCACGGGTTCTGCGTGCTCAGCGACGTCGCCGACGTGCTCTACAAGCAGAGCGCCTACTACGACCCGGCCGTCGAGCGCGGCATCGCCTGGGACGATCCCGACATCGGCATCCGATGGCCGCTGCCGGTGGCGCAGCTGACCGTCTCCGAGCGCGACGCCGCCGCGCCGCGCCTGCACGACCTCGCCGCGGAGCTCCCGTTTCGGTACGACGCCTGAGGTGTCGCGCGTGCCGTTGGCGCGATCGTCATGATCGGCGGCGAATCCAGATGATCCTCGCGAACGCACCACAGACACGATGCCCACCGCGATAGTCACCGGCTCCGGCGGGCTGATCGGCTCCGAGGCGGTCGCGCGGTTCGTGGCGCTTGGCTACGAGGTGATCGGCGTGGAGAATGACATGCGCTCCTCGTTCTTCGGAGCCGCGGCCTCCACCGCACCGATGACCGCCTCGCTGCGCGCGCGCCATGCCGACGCGTTCACCTCGCTGGAGCTCGACATCCGCGATCGCGCCGGGATCGAGCGGCTGTTCGCCGAGCACGCGCGCGAGATCGAGCTCGTGATCCACACCGCCGCCCAGCCCTCCCACGACTGGGCCGCCTCCGATCCCCACACCGACTTCGCGGTGAACGCGCTCGGGACGCTCAACCTGCTGGAGGCCGCGCGCGCTCACTGCCCGGATGCGACGTTCGTGTTCTGCTCGACGAACAAGGTCTACGGCGACCTGCCCAACTCGCTGCCGCTGCTGGAGCTCCCCACGCGCCTGGAGCTGGCAGAGGATCACGTCTACTACGAGGGCATCGACTGCTCGATGTCGATCGACCGCTCCACCCATTCGCTGTTCGGCGTCTCCAAGACCTCCGCCGACCTGCTCGTGCAGGAGTACGGCCGCTACTTCGACATGCCCACCGTCTGCTTCCGTGCCGGCTGCCTCACGGGCCCCAACCACGCGGGTGCGCGCCTGCACGGGTTCCTCTCCTATCTGATGCGCTGCACCGTCACCGGCGCGCCGTACACCGTGCTTGGCTACGCCGGCAGGCAGGTGCGCGACAACATCCACGCCGCCGACCTCATCGCTGCCTTCGAGGCCTTCCATCGGGCGCCCCGCGCCGGCGGCGCCGTCTACAACATCGGCGGCGGGCGCCCCTCCAACTGCTCGATGCTCGAGGCGATCGAGCTCTGCCAGCAGATCGCCGGACGCGAGCTTCACTGGACGCTCGACGAACGCCCGCGCATCGGCGATCACCGCTGGTGGATCTCAGATCTGCGTCCGTTCGTCGCCGACTACCCGGCGTGGGGGCTCACGCGTGAGTTGCGGGACATCCTGCGCGAAGTACACGAGGTCAACGCGGAGCGCTGGCTCGCGGAGGGATGAGCTCGACCGCGATCGCAGCGGCGGCACGCGTACCGACGTCGAGCTCGGTTACCCAAACCTTGCCTGTCTGCGCTCCAGCTTCGCGGGGCATCGAGGTCAGCCCTGTCCCCAGGCACTTGACCGTGGCCTCGTGCATCGTCCACGTGCGCATCGACTCGGTCGTGTGACGCTCGTCCGCGCACTCGATGTCCGCGCCGACTTCTACGCCAGTGGTCACGGCTAGGAGCAGCAGCTCTTCTGAGTGCGACAGGTTGAAGCGCAGGTCCAGGGCCTGGGCCGGACCGTCCACAAGCGCCGGCTTTCCGTGCGCTCCCAGCTCGAACCGCAGTTCGCGCGGATCGACATCCAGATAACGGCCGAGCAGTAGGCGCAGCAGCCCGCGTGAGCGCGTCCATCGCATGCGGTTGCGCTCATGCACGATCCGCGCCGCGCGCGCCTGCTCGTCCGCGCAGAGCAGGCTCTCGAGCCACTCCGGAGCCTCGTCCAGGTCCGCGCGCCACACATCGACCATCCCCGCGATCGGACAGGCGCGCCCGCGAGCGCGCGCGCTTGGCAAACTAACCGCCATGTCGCACACCCTAGAGCGCCTGCGCGAGCGCACGAACGGCTACACGCTCACGCCGGCGCAGTACGCGATCGTGGCCTACACGACGCTGGTGGCGCTCACGCTGATCGTGCTCACGGGCGCCGCCGTGCGGCTGACGGGGTCGGGCCTCGGCTGCCCGACGTGGCCGAAGTGCTACGGCAACGTCTACCCGCCGCTGAACACGCACGCGGTGATCGAGTTCTCAAACCGTCTGCTGACCGCGCCCGTGTCGATCGCCGCGGGCCTGGCCTGGCTGGGGGCGCTGCGCCGTCGCCCCTACCGGCGCGATCTGATGTGGTTGGGCGCGCTGCTGCCGCTCGGCGTGATCGGTCAGGCGGTGCTCGGCGGGTTCACGGTGCGCGGCGACCTCGACTATGGCTGGGTGATGGGCCACTTCGCGCTGTCGATGCTGATCGTCGCGGCCGCCGTCGCGCTGGTGTGGCGTGCCACGCGGGTGCCCGACGGCGAACCCTCCCCAGGGGACGTTCTCGAAGGTCCGGTGGACGCGAGGCTTGTGTGGTCCGTCCGCGGGCTGCTCGCGCTCGGCGCGCTGACGATCTTCGCTGGTACCGCAGCGACCGCGGCTGGACCGCACGCGGGGGGCTCGCCCGGGCAGAAGATCAACCGCCTCGACTTCGACGGGCGCGGGACGATGGACTTCGTGATCCACCGTCACGGCGAGATCGCGCTCGTGTTCGGGCTGGCGGCGCTCGCCGTTTGGTGGCTGGCGCGCAGGCGAGCGGCCGACCCGCTGCTGCAGCGGGCGCTCACCGCACTGTGCGTGCTGATCGCGCTGCAGGGCGTCGTCGGTCTGGACCAATACGAGACGCATCTGCCCACGGAGCTCGTGTGGGTGCACGTGGGCCTGGCCTCGCTGACGTGGATCGCCACCCTGTGGGCAGCCTGCGCGGCGGGCCCCGCCGCCGCATCGGTGGCGCCTTCAGAGGAGCGTCAGCTGGCGCCGAGAGCGCGGATTTCGGCCTAAGTTGGGCGCTCAAACCCGGAAATTAGGGGTTCTATCGGTCCTGAATCCAACAGTTGAGCGTGTCGTCGTCCTGTCCAGCGGTTAGCCTGCTCACAGCAACGACACCCGAGAAGGGAGTGCCATGACCAAGAACGAGCTAGCCGACAAGGTCGCGGGGAAGACCGGAATGGCCGCGAGCCATGCGCGCGAGGCCCTGGAGGCCGCGATCGAGGCGGTAACCGACGAGCTGGCCGCCGGGGGTGAGGTCGCGCTGGCCGGCTTCGGCAAGTTCAGCGTCAGTCACCGCGCGGCTCGCCAGGGACGCAACCCGTCGACCGGCGAGACCATCAACATCGCCGCCAGCAAGGCAGCGAAATTCTCCGCGGCGAGCGCACTGAAGAAGCGCCTGAACCCGTAGCGCCCAGGGTTCACAGCGCGAGATCCCGGTGTCACCGGCCTGTCGCGGGTCGGTGACGTCTGGGTAGGTCTCGTGTCGGTGCGCGTGCGAGAGTATCCGGCATGAGCGGCCAGGCAAGCGAGAGGGATCTGGATGGGCAGCGACGCCGGGAACGTCGCGATGCGCGCCGGCGGGAGATCGCACGCCGACGGCGTCGGGCGCTGGCCGCGCTGAGCCTGGTGCTCGTGGCAGTCGCCGCGATCGCGGTGGTGGCGCTTGCCTCCGGTGGCAGTGGCGGAGGATCCTCGACCACCGCCGCCGGCGGCGCGAGCGTACATGGGCATGCCTCGGCGAGTTCAGGCTCGGCGGGTTCGGGAGGGTCCTCGCAGACGGGCTCCTCGACAAGCGATGGGGCGCCGCACAGCACGGTGACGGGTGTCGCCACGGGCAGGCCCGGCAGCGAACGCGTGCCGATCCTGATGTATCACGTGATCAACCCGCCGCCCGCGGGGGCGCCGTTCCCGGGGCTGTACGTGGAACCGAGCGAGTTCGCCGCGCAGATGCGGGCGCTCGCGAAGGCCGGCTATCACGCGGTCACGCAGGATCAGATGTGGGCCTACTGGAAGCGCGGCGTACCGCTGCCCAAAGACAAACCGATCGTGGTGAGCTTCGACAACGGCTATCAGTCGCAGTACACCAACGCCCTGCCCGTCCTGCGCAGCCTGGGTTGGGTCGGCAACGAGAACATCCAACTGACAGGGTTGCCGCCCTCGCAGGGCGGGCTCTCACAGGCCCAGATCAAAGGCCTCGTGGCGGCCGGCTGGGAGCTCGACACGCAGGGCATCAGCCACGCCGACCTGATCACGCTGAACGCGACCCAGCTCGCCGAACAGGTGGCGAGCTCGCGCAAGACGATCCAGCAGCGCTACGGCGTCCCCGCGAACTGGTTCTGCTACCCCTCCGGCCACTACAATGCGACGGTCATCGCAGCCGTCAAGTCCGCCGGCTACACCGGCTCGACCACCGTCGTCCCCGGCTGGGCAGGCCCCGAAAGCGATCCCTATCGTCTGCCGCGCCTACGCGTGCTCGGCGGCACCAGCCCCGAATCGTTGCTCAGCGAGCTTCAAGCGATCCGGAGCGATCCCTCGCCGCCAGCGTCCTACTCAGGGTAGATCGGCGGTCAGCCCGCCAGGTGCGTGCCGCTGCGCCCCTGAGCCACGAGAGTCAAGCGATACAAGGACGCAGGGAGCGTGGCGTGCTACGCACGCGTGCTGGCCGATCGGAGATCGCATCTGATCTCCGATCGGTAAGGACGCCGTAGCGCGCAGGCTCTCGTGGCTCAGCCGCAGCCAGTGTTGTTGCCGCACGATGAGCAGGTGTAGCAGCTGCCCGTGCGCTGCATCATGCCTCCGCACTGGCTGCACGCGGGCCCGAGGTCGAGGCCCTGCATGCGGGCGGGAACCACCGGCGGGGTGTCGGTCAGCGCGGTCGCGGCTGGGGCGCCTGCACCGCCGTTGCCGGCGGCGGCAGTTGGCTCCGCGGGAGCGGACGCGCTGCTGGGGCCGGCTGTGTCGGAGGCGATCGTCGACTGGGCGGCGTCCTGGGCGGCTTTGCGGGCGCGAACCGCGGGCGTGAGGATGCCGAGGTCCTCCTGGGCGTCCACGTCGAGGAAGCGCGAGGCGAGCCAGCGCATGATGTAGTCGGGCATCGACTTCGCGAACGGGATCTCGGGGTTGCCGGTGATGCCCTCGGGCTCGAAGCGCATGTAGCTGAACTTCTGCACGAGCGTTTCGAGCGGCACGCCGTACTGCAGCGCGATCGAGATGGCGGTCGCGAACGAGTTCATCATGCCCCGCAGCGTCGAGCCCTCCTTGCCGATGTCGGTCAGGAAGATCTCACCGACGGTCCCGTCCTCGTACATGCCCGCGGTGATGTAGCCCTCGTGGCCGGCGATCGAGAACTTGTGCGTGATCGACTGGCGCTCGCGCGGCATCCGCTTGCGCCGCGGACCGGCGTCGGCGAGCGCCTTGCCGACGGCCGCTTCGACGATCGCATCGACGTCGGCCGGCGCCTTGGCGTCCTCGCCCTGACCCAGCCCTTCGGGCTGTGTGCCCGCGTCGGTGCGCAGCGCCTGCGCGGTCTTGGAGCCGTCGCGGTAGATCGCCAGCGCCTTCACGCCGAGGCGCCATGCCTGCGTGTAGGCGTCGGCGATGTCCTCGACCGTGGACTCCTGCGGGAGGTTGACGGTCTTGGAGATCGCCCCCGAGATGAACGGCTGCACGGCGCCCATCATCTGGATGTGGCCCATGTGCGAGATCGCGCGCTCGCCGACGGCGACGTCGAACACGGGCAGGTGATCGGCCGCGAGGCCGGGGGCGCCGATGATCGTGCCGTGCTCGGCCAGGTGCGCCTCGATCTGCTCGATCTGCGGCTCTGAGTAGCCGAGCGTCTGTAGTGCCAGCGGGACGGTGCGGTTGACGATCGTCATCTGCCCGCCGCCGACGAGCTCCTTGAACTTCACGAGCGAGAAGTCGGGCTCGACGCCGGTCGTGTCGCAGTCCATCAGGAAGCTGATCGTCCCCGTGGGCGCGAGCACCGTCGCCTGCGCGTTGCGGTAGCCGTTTCGCTCGCCGAGCTCCACGGCCTCGTCCCACGAGCGGCGCGCCGCGGCGAGCAGCTCTGAGTCCTCGCAGCCGGCGTCCTTGATCGCGTGCGCGGCGTCGCGGTGCATCTCCATCACGTGGTTGTGCGCGGTGCGATTTTCCTCGTAGCGCTCGTAAGGCCCGAGCGCGCCCGCGACGCGTGCGGACTCGCGGTAGGCGCGGCCGGTCATCAGCGCGGTGATCGCGGCCGCGGCGGTGCGCCCGGCGTCGGAGTCATAGGGCATGCCGTTGCTCATCAGGTAGGCGCCGAGGTTGGCGTAGCCGAGCCCGAGCTGACGGAACGCGCGGGCGTTCGCGCCGATCTCCTCGGTCGGGTAGCTGGAGGGCGAGACGACGATCTCCTGCGCGAGCAGCACGACGTCGACGGCGTGCTCGAAGGACTCTACCTCGAACGTGCCGTCGGCGCGGCGGAACTTCATCAGGTTCAGCGAGGCGAGCTTGCAGGCGGAGTCGTCGACGTGCATGTACTCGCTGCAGGGGTTCGACGCGTTGATGCGGCCCGAGACGGGGCAGGTGTGCCAGGTGTTGATCGTGGTGTCGTACTGCACGCCCGGGTCCGCGCAGCGGTGGGCGGCTTCGGCGATCTCGCGCATCAGCTCGCGCGCGGGGATCGGCTCGCCGACCGGCTCGCCGGTGATGCGCGAGGTCAGGCGCCACTCGCCGTCGCTCTCGACGGCCTGCATGAACGCGTCGGTGACGCGCACCGAGTTGTTCGCGTTCTGGTACTGGATCGACTTGAAGCCGTCGCCGTCGATCGACATGTCGAAGCCGGCGTCGCGCAGCGCCTGCGCCTTGTCCTCCTCGCGGGCCTTGCACCAGATGAACTCGCGGATGTCCGGGTGGTCGACGTCGAGCACGACCATCTTGGCCGCGCGGCGGGTCTTGCCGCCGGACTTGATCGTGCCCGCCCAGGAGTCGGCGCCGCGCATGAAGGAGAC
>DASXMO010000119.1:0-6415 GCA_036495605.1 Solirubrobacteraceae bacterium | reverse complement strand
CTGCCCGCCCCCTCGGACGCTTCGCCCATATAACCCGCGCGTAACCTTCCTTACACGTCTCGACCCCCGCTCGGGACTTGTCCAATTCTTCACAAGTCGATCGGGCAGCGAAAAAGGTCGCTGCTAGCGCACGAACCGTGCGCCAGCAGTTGACCGAACGCCCCTCGCTGTCGTAGCTTCCTTGGGCGCTCTGCATGACCGTTCGGGACGAGTCCCGACGAGGACAAAACTACCGGGAGGGCCCCCGTTGATGGGGGCGGTTATATCGCTGGGTATGGCTTTCCGCGACGCGGGGTTTCGCGGACCGATCTCAGGCGGTCACGACGAGCGTTCCATTCGTCCGATAACAAGCATAGATGTCGCCCGCCCGCGTCCCAGCGGCGGCGACGGGGAGATTCTCATCATGAACGCAACGGCGACGATTGCCCCTGCCGGTCCCCAGTACATGCGCGCTCTCGAACGCGCCAACAAGGTTCGCCTGGCCCGCGCGGAGCTCAAGCGCAGGATCTCGACCGGAGAGATCGACGTTACCGATGTGCTCACCGATTGCCCGTGGGAGGCTGACAGCATGGCGGTCGCGGACCTGCTGCTCAGCCAGCGTCGATGGGGCCAGACTCGCTGTCGCAAGTTCCTCGCCCAGCTGCCGATGTCCGAGAAGAAGACGATCGGCTCTCTGACGGAGCGCCAGCGTCAGACGCTCGTGGCGATGCTGCGGGGGGTCAGGACCACGCCGGAGCGTGGCCCCTGGGTAACGGACACCCTGATGAGAGCTTGACCTCCCACCAGCCCGCCAGCATCCCGATCAGACCCATGCGCGGGCGCACCTCCCACACCCCACAGCCGTGTTCCCCGAGGTCACGCACGGGCAGGCGCACGAACTTGTAGCTGCGCGGATCGCGCTTCATCCGCTCCAGCAGCTCGCGCGAGCGCGTCTCCAACTCGACGCGCTGCGCGCAAGCGCGCCGTGCGTGCTGCAGCCGTCCCGCCAGCTCATCGCGCGAACGCTCCAGCTGGCCCAGGTCTGGCAGACACGCCGAACCGGACCCGCGGTCGCGCTCGTCGGTCGCGCCGGCGCGTGTCGCGGCGATATGCGGGAATCCGTCGACGACCAGTCCCGACAGCTCGCGCTCGATTCTCGCGATCTGCGCTCGCAGTGCGCGTCTGGCAGCTCGCTCGTCCGTACCCGAGGTCGAGACCCGATCGATGCGCTCGATGGTCAGCTGCACTTGATGCACTCCTCCAGTGTCCTTGTCTGCCAGCAAATCTTACCAGTGCGCGCACTCGGCGAGTGCGCTAGCGAGCGCGCTCGAGACCGTTGCGAACGATCCACAGGGCCTCCTCCAGGTACAGCATCGGCACACCGGCGACCTGCACGGCGAACAGGGTCAGCTCTCGGGTGTCCGAGCCCACCTGACAACCCCCCGCCAGTTCCCCGAACAGGAGACCAAGCGCAGCCGTGTCGTCGGCAACGACGAGCCTGCCAGCTGGCAGCGGCAACGCATCCGAGGCTCTGCCCAGCGGCTCGCCCTCGAGGCTCAGCCGCACGCCCAGCTCTCCGTGCACGGCCTGCGCGTCGAGCGCCCACACCGGCACACCCGTGTCGACGAGGGCGATGAGCAGAACATCTTGCAACAAGCCCTCCGAAAGGAACCCTCCGCGCAACATCCGCTCCAGCACGGCCTCCTCGATCGGTGTCCGTGCCACCTCCGGGTCGAGACCGATCTGGCGGTAGAACACGCGGTAGGCGGAGGGCACCGGTTCGCGGCGGACACCGACCGCACGCGCCCCTCGATAGCGGTTGGAGAGCTCGTGCAGTCGCCTCCGGACACCCGACGGAGAGCCAGATCTTGCGGCACCCGCCGTGGACAGGCGCGCGTCGCCGACCACGAGGCGCAGTTGCGGCAGCTCCTCCTCGACGGCTGGCGCGCGCCAGCCGATTCTCGGCGCCTGCTCGCTGCTCATCCAGATACCCGCCCGCCCTCTCCCCCGCGCGCCTCCACGACGAGCTCCCGCACGCGCGCGCGCAGCGTCGCAAGCGATGGCGTACGGAGCAGCGCGGGGCCCTGAACGACGCCTCCCGGCAGCACGAAGGACACCTGCGGGCAACTCGCCACCTTGTACATCCCGGCCAAGATCCCGTCGCTGTCGAAGGCGACCTGCACGCGGCTCAGCCCGCGCTTGTGGATCAGCGCGAGCAGCGGCCCGCGTTCGCCCTTGATCGCGACCGCCGCGAAGCTCACCGAGGGAAAGGCGCTCGTGAGCGTTTGCATCTGGCTGAGCACGTCAGGACATGAACCCGCTTGTACGAACAGCGTCAGCACGAGCGGTTTGCCGCGATAGAGCTCACATACGTTGAGCGCCCCCGGCTCACGCACGGCGCACGCGGGGATGTGCCCGGCCGTTCCCTCGTCGGCGCGCGTGGCGACGTTCACGTCGCCCTTCAACGTTCCCAGCGCCAGCGGCGCCGCGAATGGCGGAATCGCGGTGCCCGGCGCAATCCCCTTGGCCCCGTTGGGCTTGGTCACGATCGTGTTGATCGTGATCAGCACCAGGATCACGAGCGCCAACAGCCCCACATAGCGCCCGTATCGCGGCTCAGGTCGGCTCATCACGAGTACGCCAGCGCATGCGCGGCGTGGGCGAGGAGGCGACGCCCACACGCGAGCGCTCCGCCAGCACCAGCGCGGCGGGCAACGCGACGAGCACCCCCACGAGCGAGACGCTGAGGTCGATCACGGTCACGAGACCGAAGTCGCGCAACATCGCGATGTTCGAGAGCATCAGCACACCGAACCCGGCGATCGCCGTCACTCCAGAGGCAGCGACAGCCGCACCGGTGCGACTGTAGGTGCGTCGCAGCGCCTGCACCACGTCATGGCCGGCGATGCGCTCCTGGCGATGGCGCTCGGACAGCAGCACGCTGAACTCGGTGGTGATCGCGATCACGAGCGCCCCCAGCGTGAGCGACATCGGGTTCAGGGGCACCCTCACGGCAAACAGGATCAGCGCGGACCAGCCGCTGGCGAGCACGATCGGAGCCAGCGGCGTCAACGCGCGGCGGATGTCGCCGGCGAATGCGATCAGCAGCACCAACGCGACGGCCGCCAGTCCGACCAGCAGCGTCTGCAGGCGTCGCCACGGCGAGGCGACCTGGGCATTCGCTTGGGCTGCCAATACCGACAGGCCCACCAGCTGAGCGCTCACACCGTGCGGCGGGTGCAGGTCAGCGCGCATCGCTTCGATTACCCGCTGCTGTTCGCCGAGGCTCATCAGCTTGATCCCGAACGCGAGCGAGGCAAGGCGCCGGTCCGGCGCGATCACCGCTTGGGAGAAGTACGGCGGGATCGCGTCCACCAGCCCGTTCACTTCTGCGCTCCGCAGCTTCGCCTTGGAGCCTTCGTGCTGAAACAGGTCGGGCAGCGAGAACGCCGGGCACAGCTTGGCGCGCCCGCAGCCCCGGTTCGCGCTGTAGCCGAAGCGCTTGAGCATCGCGCTCTCATACGAGCTCATCCATTCGATCGTCGCGGGCTTCAAGACGCCGGCTCCGCCGATCGTGAGGTTGATCACTCCGCCCACGCCGCTGAGCCGCTCCAACGTGTTGAGATTGCGCAGCGAGGCCGTGTCCTGCGGGACCAGCTTTTCGATGTTCGTCTGGACCTTCGTCTGGGTGTCAAGACCCCATCCGAGCGCCGCCAACGCGAGCCCGATGCCGAGCACTCTGCCGGGATGACGCACAGCACGATCAAGCGCTGTGCGCGATACGGAGCGGGTCAGCGGGTTGTCCGTCAACAGATCTCGCGCTCCTCGCCACGCGGGCGCCAGCAAAGCGCGCCCACGCACGACGATCCCCGGCAGCGCATGCCCTGCGTACGGGTCCGGCGACGATGGGGCCTCCCGCGGCTCGCCGGGTCCCGAGAGGACCAGCGCCGCCGATCCGACGATCAGCGCACATGCGAAGGCGATCGCGATCCCCAGCGCGAGCAGCAGGCCGAACCCGCGCACCATCGGCACCGGCGAGAGCACGAGCGCGAGCGTCGCAGCGACGCTCGCGGCGACCGCGGTGGCGATCGTCGGCGCGCTCACCCACGCGGCCTCCCGCGTAGCCGCGCGCCGGTCGGATATCCCCGCGGCGACGATCTCCGCGGCGCGGGACTGGAATTGGATCGCGTAGTCCACGGCCAAGCCGATCAGCACCGGCAGCACAGCGACCTGGGCCACCGTCAGCGATGAGCTTACGAGCGCGAGCGCGCCGAAGGTCAACGCACCCGCCAGCAGCGCCACCCCCAGCGGCAGCAGCCGGGGACGCCCACGGAAGATCAAACTCAGGGCGATCGCCATCACCATCATCACCGCGATTCCCAGCAGGGCGATCGAGTGGCTGATCGAGCTCGTCAGATCCGATACGACGGCCGGCTCGCCGGTCACGAGATAGGTCTCTCCGTGCGCGAGCCGCCACTGCTTCATCGCGACGGCCTCACCGATCAGCGCGATCGTGTGTTTGCGCGCCGCCACGGACAGGCCGGGCTTCATGCGCACGGAGATCAGCGCCGCGTCGCGGCTGGGGAACAGGTAGGCGAATCGCTGCTTGGGCGTGCCCGCCGGCTTGCTCGAGTCGAACACGAGCGTCGAGACGAACCCGGGATCGTCGAGGCTCGGCTTGGAGGTCAGCCCGTACTGCAGCGCCAGCGTGGCGATCCCCTCTTGGAAGCGCTTCATCGTGATCGAGCTCGCCTGTGTTCCGAGTGTGTGCGCTTCGGCGGCCGAATGCCCTTGCGCCAGCGCCGCCTGGGTGACCACCCGCTGCGCAGCCTGGGCCTGCGCTTCGGCCTGCTTGGTCTGGCTTGTCAGCTGTTCGTCGATCTGTTCGGCCGCCTCGTTGACGAACGTCCCGGGGCCCAGCACGACCTTCACCGCTTTGGCTCTCGCCAGCTGCCCGCAGGGCCCCTGCGCACCCCCCTCCGTTGCCAGGGCTCCAACCGGCACGTTGCCTGAGAGGCATCCCTCCAAGCCGACCAGCCTGTCGATGTCCGAGCTCAGCAGCAGCTGCTGCAGGCTGCCCTTCACGACCACGTTCACGGGCTCTTCACCGAAGCTCTTGTAGTAGCGCTGGGTCGCCCGATAATCGGGACTGGAACTGGAGACGAACGTGCTCGTGCTCGCATTCGGGCTCAGCCCAAGGGCGAGCGCCACCCCGACAAGCGCGAGCGTCGTCGCGACCGCGAGCGTCAACCACGGCCTGCGCGTAGCCCCCCCGACAAGGGCCGAGAAGAACCGGGCGCTGTTCACGGACACGAGGCTAGTCGGTCGGCCCGCCGCCCGGGGGCGGCGCTGTCGGGCCCTCCCGGGTCGGCCCGCCGCCCGGGGGCGCTGTCCGGCGCCACCGGGGTCACTCCATCCCGAGAGGCCCGGCCGAATCGCCGGCGAGGAACTGCCGTACAAATGGGTTTTCCGAGGCGAACAGCTCGGCTGCGGGACCGGATTGGACGATCTGCCCCTGCCACAGGACGGCGATGTGCTCAGCGACCCGCCGCGCGCTCATGATGTCGTGCGTGATCACCACGTAGCAGCCGCCGTTCTCGGCGTGGACTTCCTTGATCAGCTCGCACAGCAGCGCTGTGCGGACGGGATCGAGGCCGGAGTCGGGCTCGTCGAACAGCACGATTTCCGGTTCGAGCACCAATGAGCGAGCGAACCCCGCCCGCTTGCGCATCCCGCCGGACAGCTCGTTGGGCATCTTCGTACCGGCGTTGCCCAGACCGACCTCGCGCAGGCGCCGGTTGACGATCTCCGCGATCTCCTCGTCGCCCTTCTCGGTGTGCTGGCGCAGCGGAAAGGCGACGTTGTCGAACAGGTTGATCGACCCAAACAGGGCGCCGTCCTGAAACAGCACCCCGAACTTCTTGCGGATCTCGAACAGTTCGGCGTCCGACAGGCTCGGGATCGAGCGACCCTGCACGAGCACGTCTCCCTGATCGGGATACAGCAGTCCGACGATGTGCTTGATGCACACCGACTTGCCCGTCCCCGACGGACCGAGAATCATCGAGATCTGTTCGTCCGGCAGGCTCATGTTCAGCCCGCGCAGCACCTGATTGCGCCCGAACGCCTTGTGCACGTCGATGAATTCGATCGCGTCCCGCTTCAGTACGGGGGCGGCGGGACGCTCGATCTGCTCGTAGGACTGCTCGCGCGGCCCGCTCTCGCTCGCGGTCCGATCCTCGGCCATGTCGCTCAACCGCCGATCGGGGCTCGCGGGTTGGAGCCCCAGAACACTTGCGTGCCGACCATTCCGATGATGTGGACCAGCACGATGTTGAGCACCATCGACTTGGCCGTCGCTCTACCCACCCCTACGGGCCCACCACTGGCGTTATAGCCGTAGTAGCACCCGACGAGCACGATCGCGGTGGCCATG
>DASXMO010000118.1:0-31805 GCA_036495605.1 Solirubrobacteraceae bacterium | reverse complement strand
GGCCGCCGCAGCTGAGAAGTCTGTCTTGAGTCGCCGTGTGCGGACGCGCAGGCTCTGCCAAGCGACGAGCGCACTGATCGTCGCGATCGCGCTCGCCGTCGCGACGTCGGGTTGTGGCAGGGTCTCCGGCGCGCTCAGCAGTCAGGGCAACCAGCTGACCGTCTACTCCAGTCTGCCGCTGCAGGGGCCGTCGGGCGCAGTCTCCGCGCAGATCGTCAATGGTGAGAAGCTCGCGCTGCACGACTCCGGCGGCCACATCGGGCCGTTCAAGATCAGCTACGACTCGATGGACGACTCGAGCCCGACGAGCGGGCAGTGGGACCCGAGTGTGACCGCGAGCAACGCCAAGACGGCGGCCAACGATCCCAGCACGATCGCCTATCTCGGCGACTACAACTCGGCGGCGACCGCGATCTCGCTGCCGCTGATCAATGCCGCCGACGTCCTACAGGTGAGTCCTTCCAGCCCCTATGGCGGTCTGACCTCCTCGACCTACGCGGGCCAGGACGAGCCCGAACGGTTCTATCCGACCGGGCGGCGCAACTTCGCGCGCCTGGAGCCGGGCGATCCGACGCAGGCCAGAGCCCAGGTGGCGTTGATGCGCGAGCTGGGGGTCGGGCGGGTGTACGTGTTGGACAACCAGGACCCCTTCGAGCTGCCGCTCGCCCAGATGGTCGCGACCGATGCCGAACACGCCGGCATCGTGCTCGCCGCGCACGACAGTCTCGACACCACCGCGACGACGAGCTTCGCGGGGGAGGTCTCCAAGATCGAGCACTCGGGCGCCGAAGCGGTGTTCTTCGCAGGAGGGACCACGCCGGAAGTCGTCTCGCTGTGGCAGCAGCTGCACGCCGCCGATCCCGGCCTGTGGCTGCTCGGGTCGAGCACTATGGTCAACTCCACGTTCACCTCGGCGATCGGAGCCGCGGCGGCCGCGAAAACTCTTTTGAGCACCCCAATTCTGCCGGTGAGCCGTTACCCGGCTTCTGCGCAACGCGTGCTTGCCGTCTACCGGCGCGCGTTCCACGAACAGCCCGAAGCGTATGCCCTGTTCGGGTATGAGGCGATGAGCGCGGCGCTGCGCGCGATCGCCCGTGCCGGCGCGCGCGGCAACAACCGCCAGGCGGTGATCGACGCGCTGTTCTCCAGCGCCCCCCGGGACTCGGTGGTCGGTCGCTACGAGATCGAACCAGATGGCGAAACGACGCTGTCCAGCTACGGCGTCGATCGCGTGGCGGGTGGAGTGCCGGTGTTCTGGCGGGAGCTCAACACCGGCTGATCCGATGGGCTTAGAGCGTGCGTCGTGCCGCCGGCCAGTATCTCCCGCGCGCGAGCGGCGCGGCTATGGGGGGCTCACCGGTTTGAGTCGATCGGTGCGGCTCAGGCCAACGTCGCCCGAAGCGCGTCCTCCAGTCGCGGGTACTTGAAGTCGTATCCCAGAACCAGCGCCTTGGCGGGTACTGCACGCACGCCGGTGGTGACAATCTCGGCCATCTCACCGTAGAGGAGTTGCAACGCCAACCCCGGTACCGGCAGGAACGCCGGGCGGTGCAGCACGCGCCCGAGCGCGTGCGAGAGCTCGCGGTTGCTCACGGGTTCGGGCGCGGTCGCGTTCACCGGGCCCGACCAGCGTGCGTCATCGAGCGCGGCGAGCATCATCCCGATCAGATCGTCGCGCTGAACCCACGCGACATACTGGCGTCCGCCCGCTACCGGTCCGCCGATGCCCAGGCGAAAGGGGGGGAGCATCTTCTCGAGCGCTCCGCCGGCACGGTCGAGCACCACGCCGGTGCGCACCTGAACCGAACGTATTTGCAGGGTCGTGACCGCTCGTGCCTCGGCCTCCCATTGAGCGCATACCTGCGCGAGGAAGTCGGCCCCCGGGGAGGCTTCCTCGTCGATCGGCTCCGCGCCGCGCGCACCGTAGTAGCCGATCGCCGACGAGCTCACCATCACACCGGGACGGACATCCGCGTCGAGTGCCGCCAGTCCGCGTACGAGGTTGCGCGTCCCGATTACGCGGCTGTCGCGAATCGCCCGCTTCACGCGCTCGTTCCAGCGTTGCGCGATCGGCTCGCCGGCGAGGTTCAGCACCCCGTCGCGCCCAGCGAGCGCCTCGGCGGGAGCCGGCTCGGATTGTGGATCCCAGCGCACGGCCTGCACGCCCTCGCCCAATCGGGAGCGCGCCCGCTCGGGGTTTCGCGAAAGCACCGTCACCTCATCTTCGCGCTCGGAGAGGGCGGTGATTACAGCGGTGCCGATCAGGCCCGTCGCTCCTGTGAGGGTCACGCGCATCGTGACCCAGGTTACGTCCTTGAGTCTCCCGCGGGTAGGACCGGATGGGTTCCGGTCTGGGTATCTCCCTGCGCGAAGCCGACCTCGTTGCCGGCCGCGGCGGCCGTGCCGCTCGCGCGCGCCTCGTTCGCGACGGCGGCCGCAACGGCGGGGGCCACGTCGCGGTTGAACACTGACGGGATGATGTAGTCCTCGCGCAGTTCGTCGTCGGCCACGATCTCCGCGATCGCGCGCGCCGCCGCCATCTTCATGCGCTCGGTGATCGCGCCCGCCCGCACGTCCAAGGCGCCGCGGAAGATGCCCGGGAACGCGAGCACGTTGTTGATCTGGTTGGGGTAGTCCGAGCGTCCCGTGGCCATGATCCGCACGTACGGGGCGGCCTCCTCGGGTATGACCTCGGGGTTGGGATTTGCCATCGCGAACACCATCGCGTCCTCGTTCATGCGCGCGAGCGCCGACGCGGGCAGTGCGCGCGCGCCGGACAGCCCGATCAGGAGGTCGGCGCCGTCGATCACATCCGCAGGGGGGCCGTCGCGATGCTCGGGGTTCGTCACCTCCGCGAACCAGCGCTTCTGCGGGTTCATCGTCGCGTCGAGATAGTCCGCGCGCTGGGTGTGAAGCGCCCCGCGAGAGTCGGCGCCGACGATCTGCCCGACACCGGCCTCGAGCAGGATCTTGGTCACGGCGATGCCGGCGGCGCCGAGACCGATGATCAGCACGCTCATGTCCGCCATCCGCTTGCCGGTCAGCTTGACCGCGTTCATCAGCGCCGCCATCACCACCACGGCGGTGCCGTGTTGATCGTCGTGGAAGATCGGGATGTCGAGCTCGGCCTTCAGCCGGTCCTCGATCTCAAAGCACCGCGGCGCGGAGATGTCCTCGAGGTTGATGCCTCCGAAGGCCGGCGCGATTCGCTTGACCGTTTCCACGATCTCGTTCGCGTCGGTCGTGTCGAGGCAGATCGGGAACGCGTCGACCCCCGCGAACTCCTTGAACAGGCAGCACTTGCCCTCCATCACCGGCATCGCCGCCCTCGGACCGATGTCGCCCAGCCCCAAGACCGCCGTTCCGTCGGAGACGACGGCCACGGTGTTGCGCTTGATCGTGTACTGGAAAGCTCTGTCCTCATCCTCGGCGATCGCCAGGCACACGCGCGCTACGCCCGGGGTGTAGGCCATCGAGAGGTCGTCGCGCGTCTTCAGCGGGTGCTTGTTGTGCTGCTCGATCTTGCCGCCGACGTGCACCTGGAAGGTGCGGTCGGTCTGATCGATCACGTGCGCACCCTCGATCGCCTCGATCGCGGCGACGATCTGCGTCCAGTGCTCGGGTCCGGCGGCGTCGACGACGATATCGCGCAGGCTGTGCCCGTGCTCGATCTCCACCGGGTCGACGGCCGCGACCATGCCGCCGACGTCGCCGATCGCACTCGTCACGCGTCCGAGCAGGCCGGCGCTGTCGTCGATCTCTACACGCACGTTCAGTCTGTACTGGGCGCTCGGGGTGATGCTCGTCACGGAGTGCTCTCCTGGTCTTGAGGTGCGCCCGGCTGTCAGGCGGCGACTTTGCACGAGGCGGCAGCCGCCCGTATGGGCAGCGGCTCGGCATCTTATGTCAGCGTCCTCGTAGAGTGGTCGGTGCATGGCGACCAAGGCGACAGCGGAGGCGAGCGGCTCCCCGGTGGCGGGCGGGGATAGGCGGGACGGAGATCGCCGCCTGTTCCTGATCGACGGTCCCAGCTTGGTCTACCGGGCTTTCTACGCGTTGCCCGAGTCGATCGCGACCTCGACCGGCGAGCCGACGAACGCGATCTTCGGGTTCGCTTCGATGCTCGTGAAGATCGTCACCGAGTACGGCGTGCAACCGACGGTCGTGGCCTGGGATGCCGGCACCTCTGGACGCACCGAGATGTTTGCCGACTACAAGGCGACGCGCCGTTCGCGCCCGGACCTGCTGAAGATGCAGTGGCCGGCGATGGAACCGCTGGTGGAGGCCTTCGGGTATCGCAACGTCAAGCTCGAGGGCTACGAGGCGGACGACGTGATCGCTTCGCTCGCAGATCGCGCGCGTGGGGCGGGGCTCGCGAGCATGATCGTCACCGGCGATCGCGATGTCTTCCAGCTGATCGACCCCGACGGGCTCGTCAAGGTGATGGCGACCTCGCGCGGGATCACCGATACGAAGATCTACGACCACCAAGCTGTGGTCGACCGTTACGGCATCCCGCCGGAGCTGATCCCCGACTTCTACGGCCTGAAGGGCGACACCTCGGACAACATCCCCGGCGTCCCCGGCATTGGCGACAAGACGGCGTCTGAGCTGATCCAGACCTACGGGTCGCTGGAGGGTGTGCTCGGGCACATCCGCGAGGTTGGCGGAGCCAAGCGCAAACAGAACCTGCTCGATCACGGCGAGGACGCGCGCGTATCCAAGCGCCTGGCGACCGTCCAGCGCGATCTCGAGGTCGGAGTCGATCTCGGGGCGGAGGTCTCGCGCGAGCCGGACCGCTCGCGGTTGCGCGAGTTCTTCCGCCGCTACGAGCTGCGCGATCCACTGCGCCGCCTGGAGGAAGCGCTCGGCGAGGATGAGCAGGTGCCCGGCGCCGCGATCGCCACCGACACCACGGAGGTCAACCTGCGCGCGCGCGTGCGCGCAGGTGCGCCCGCGGACATCGCCGGGTTTGGCAGCGGCGAGGCGTTGTGCGTGGTCGTGCACGCCACCGAGACGCCGGAGGGCGCGCTGTTCGCGGAGGGTTCGCCGTGGCGCTTCGCGGTGGCCGCCGCCGAGCCCACTCCTGCCGGGGGTGCTCCGGGAGCGGGGGTGCGCAAGCCGGTGGAGGTGCTTGCCGGCGATTGCGCAGGGCCGCACGAGATCGTCGCCGCATGCGCGGGCAGGCCGGTGATCGCCCACGACGCCAAGGCGCTCGGGACTGTGCCGGAGCTGCTCGTGCACGACACGCTGCTCGGCGCATACCTGCTCGAGCCGGCGCGGCGCGGCTACCCGTTCGCGGAGTTGTGCGAGGAGCGCGGGCTCTCCTGCGACGCCGAGGATCCGGTGGCAGGCGATGCGGCGCTGCTGGGTGCGCTCGCCTCCTGGCAGCGTGAGCAGATCGCAGAGCGCGACCTCGCGCGGGTGATGAACGAGATCGAGCTTCCACTGGTGCCGGTGCTGCGCGCGATGGAGCTCGACGGGGTGCGCCTGAACCTCGACCGTCTGGCTGAGATCACCACGCGGGTGCGCGATGAGATTCACGAGCTCGAACAGGAAATCTTCGCGCTCGCCGGCACCGAGTTCCTGATCGCGTCTCCCGCGCAGCTGGGGGAGATCCTCTTCGAGCGGCTCGGGCTCTCGCGCAAGCGCCGCGGCAAGACCGGCTACTCGACCGACGCGCGTGTGCTGCAGGCGATCCGCTCCGAGCACGCGATCGTGCCGCGGATCGAGCGCTGGCGCGAGCTCTCGACGTTGATCAAGACCTATCTCGACGTGCTCCCCGAGCAGGCCGACGCCGACTCACGCATTCACACGACGTTCCTGCAGGCCGTGGCCCAGACCGGGCGGCTCTCGAGCACGAACCCGAACATGCAGAACGTGCCCATCCGCACCGAGCTCGGGCGTGAGATTCGAGGCTGCTTCGAGGCCGCGCCCGGCGGCGTGCTGATCTCCGCCGACTACTCCCAGATCGAGCTGCGCGTGCTCGCCCACGCCGCCGACGACTCCGCCCTGAAGGAGATCTTCCGCCGCGGCGAGGACGTGCACACCGCCACCGCCTCGCAGGTCTTCCAGGTCGCCCCGCAGGACATCGACCCGGGGATGCGCTCGAAGTCGAAGATGATCAACTACGGAATCGTCTACGGCCTCTCCGACTACGGGCTCGCCGACCGCCTGAACATCCCGCGCGAGGAGGCGAAGGAGTTCATCGACGCCTACCTGCAGCGCTTCCCGCAGGTCGCGGCGTTCATCGAGCACACGATCGAGCAGGCCAAGGAGGACGGTCACGTGACGACGCTGTGGGGGCGCCGGCGCCAGATCCCCGAGCTGCGCGCCCGCAACTACCAGGTGCGCACGCTGGGCGAGCGCTTGGCGGTGAACACCGTCATCCAGGGCACCGCCGCGGACATCATCAAGCTCGCGATGGTCCGCTGCCATGATGCCCTGATCGCCGAGGGCATGGCAACACGCCTGATCCTGACGATCCACGACGAGCTGCTGTTCGAGGGACCTCCCGAGGAGGCCGATTCCGCCCGCGTGTCGATCGAACGGGAGATGTGCGGCGTGTGGGAGCTCGAACCGGACATGGCGGTGGACGTCGGCGTGGGTGAGAACTGGCTGGAGGCGAAGTAGTGAGCCGTACGCTCGCGGTTTTCGCGGCGGCGCTCGGCGGCGGCTTGGCGGGGATGCAGGCGCCGATCAACTCGCGTCTGGGCAGGACCGTGGGATCGATCCAGGCAGCCACCTTCTCGTTCCTGGTCGGCACGATCGCGCTGCTCGTGATCGCTTCCCTGGCGAGCGGCGGTCTCGGCTCGCTCGGTCGAGTGGGGCGTGTTCCGTGGTGGGCGCTGGTGGGCGGTCTATGCGGAGCCGTCTACGTCACCGTGGCGCTTCTGGCGGTGCGTACGCTCGGTGCGAGCGGCGTGACGGTCGCGATCGTCGCCGGTCAGCTCACGATCGCCGTCGCGATCGACCGCTTCGGGCTGTTCGGTCTCGCCAAGCACCATATCGACGCCTCGCGCATCGCCGGGCTCGTGCTCGTGCTCATCGGCGTGGTGCTGGTCGTCCGGCGATGACGCTGCGCGGCGGGTCGTTCGGCTATGACGCTGCGCGGCGCACCGACGCGAAGCCTCTCCCCGGACGAGGGGACGATCCTGCGCTGATCGGCGTGAAGCTTGTGCCAGTTCGCGCTGCTGTGCTCAACCGAGCGCGGTCTGAAAGCCTTCGCGCCAGCTGGCGTACCGCGGCTGCCAGCCCAGCTCGCGCTTGATGCGCTCGTTGCTCGCCCCTCGCAGCTCTTGCATCATCTCCACGGCGATCCGTCCGGCCGCGAGCCGACCCACCCAGGCCGGGGCGCGCCAGGGCTGGGGCGCATCGACCGCGCGGGCGTATACGGGCACCCACTCGTGGACGGGCGCCGGGTCGTCGTCGACGACGTTGTATGTCGCGGGCCCTTCGCGTCCCAGCGCGGCAACGGTTGCGCTCGCCGCGTCCTCGACGTGCAGGAACGAGAACATGCCGTCGCCGGTGCCCACGATCGGAAGCCGTCGGCGACGTAGGTTCGCGGACCAGGCGCCGTCGCGGGCGAAGCCCGTGCTCGGCCCATAGAGCTGGCCGTAGCGCAGCACGATGCCGCCGGCGTCGAGCACCTGCCGCTCGAGGTCGGCGATCGGCTCGGCGGCGGCCGGGAGCGTCGCGGTGGCCAGCGGCGCGTCCTCGTCCTTGATGCGGTCTCCTTCGGGCGCGTAGACGAAAGCGATGCTCTCGGCGACGATCCGCCGAACCCCGGCCGCACGCGCGGCCGCGAGGAGGTTGCGCGTGCCGTCTCTGCGCAGACGCCCGGTGCTCTGCACGTCGCGCTCGAACCGGCGCATGTTGACCTCCTCGGGCAGGTCCGTGAGCGCGTGCACAATCTGATCCGCTCGGGCGTCCGCGACCGCCCGAGCCAGGCCGTCCGCGTCGTAGGCGTCGCACACGACAGACTCGATCCCTTGCGCTCTCAGTGCCGCCGCCTTCGCTGGTGAGCGGGTCATGGCGATCGGTTCATGGCCGGCGCTTGTCAGCGCCGGCAGCAGTTGCCGGCCGATCACCCCCGTGGCTCCCGCCACGAACACCCTCACGTCTGTGCCTCCAGCACCGCCCTATGCCACAGCCAGGCGAGCAGCACGGTCGCGGCGGTGAGCGAGACGAAATCGAAGTAGCCGTTCCAGGCGGGGTGGGCCTTGCCGATGTCGATGAGGTGGTTGAGGCTGTGCAGCGCGTACTGGATCGTCATTAGCGCGAGCATTGGCACACGCCAGGAGACGCGGCGGATCGCGAGGAGCAGGCCTACGCCCGTCGCCGCGTAGAACGTGGAGAGGTCGCGGATGTAGTGGCTGTTGTAGGCGCCGAACGGGCCAACGGCTGTGTAGAACTCGTGTGGCGCAGCGGCCATCAGTACGGCCAAGCCGAGTTGAAGAACGGCGAACACGGCGATCCCCACCGTGACGACGGACGTGGTCGGGGTGCGCAGCGAGGAGGAGCGGGGAAGCGGCTCGGATGCGGCGGTCATGCCCTGGCACGATATGGGTTTGTCCCGGTCATGCAGAGGTCCAGTTGGGCGGTGCGGGTCGATGCCAATTCGTTCCTCTGGCCGTCACGGATGCGATGACCGGAGGCTTGGAGGGACCGGGGCCTCGGAGGAGCGTGCTCAACGGGTCTCGCCGACCTCGGCCAGAGCCTCGGCGATCAGACGCACGCCGTGCTCTATCGCCGGCTCGGACAGGTTGCCGTAACCGAGCAGGATGCCTGGAGGTCCGCCGTGCCCGTAGCGATGCCAGGCAAGACCCTCCATGCCCACACCGCGCGCGGCAGCCGCGGAGAGCAGCGCGGACTCGTTAACGCCCTCAGGTAGCTCCACCAGCTCGTACAGCCCTGCTCCTGCCCCACTCGGGCGTCCCTGCGGCAGCCACTGCGCGAGCGCCTGCACCAGCGAGTCTCTCCGGCGCTGATAGCGCAGCCGCATCCGGCGCACGTGCCGGTCGAGCTCACCCCGTGCGATGAAGTCGCACAGCGCGAGCTGGCTCACGACCTCTGAGCCGCCGTCCTCGATCGCCTTCGCGGAGATCAGCTGCCAGGCCAGCCAGGATGGGAGCAGCATCCAGCCCATGCGCATGCCGGGCGCCAGGCGCTTGCTGGCCGAGCCGATGTAGAGCACGCGCTCGGGCGCCAGTCCCTGCAGTGCGCCGACCGCGACGCGGTCGTAGCGGTACTCGGCGTCGTAGTCGTCCTCGACTATCAGCCGCTCACCATCCTCGGCCCATTCGATCAGCGCCGCACGGCGCTCGCGACTGAGCACGCTTCCGGTAGGGAATTGGTGTGCGGGGGTCACGAGCACTGCGGCGGCGTCGGTGCGCGCGAGCTCGTCCACGCGCATACCCTGCTCGTCGACCGGTACGGGGATTGCCTGCAGGCCCGCCTGTTCGGCGATCAGGCGATGCACCTGCCAGCCGGGGTCCTCGACCGCGATGGCCTCGATGCCCTGGCTGTGCAGCCAGCGACAGAGGATCGAGAACCCCTGCATGAAGCCCGTGCAGATCAGCATGTTCTCCGGATCGCCCGCGGCTCCGCGCGCACGCGCAAGATAGTCCGCGAGTGTTTCGCGCAACCCCGGGACGCCGCGCGGGTCGCCGTAGCCCACGGCGTCGAGCGGAGAATCGCCGAGCGCGACCCGCAGCGAGCGCAGCCAGCCGTTGCGGGGAAAGCCGGAGAGGTCGGGTAGCCCAGGGTGGAAGTGATAGGGGAAGGTCGGCAGCAGCGAGCGCGCCGCGGCGCGCGGGACCGCCGCGCGCACGGTGCGGGCCACCCGCACGGCCGCACCTTGACGGCTCTCCAGGTAGCCCTCCGCGGCGAGCTGTCCGTAAGCCTCGGTGACCACGCCGCGCGAGACGCCGAGCTCGGCCGCGAGCCCTCGTGTGGAGGGCAACCTGGTGCCGGAGGGCAGGCGCCCATGCCGGATGCCCTCGCGCAGCGATCGCTCGAGCTGCTCGTGCAGCGGCAGCTCGCCGGCGCGATCGAGCTCCACGAGCAGTTCCGGGGCCGCCGCCGATCGCCGATCCTCAGGAGATCGAACTCCAACAACTGGCCCTGTGAGGTATGCCATTACTGGAACTGTATACCGGACCAGTGTCGGCGTAGGGTGATCATGACCTCAGAACCCGCAGTGACCTCACAACCCCGCAGTCAGGAGGATCATCGCCATGAGCCTGCCGAACGCAACCAGCTCGAGCAACCGGATCACGATCGTAGGAGGAGGGCTTGCGGGACTTACCGCGGCGATCACCTGCGCCGAGGGCGGCGCCCGCGTATCCCTGCTGGAGGCCCACTCGGCGCTTGGCGGACGGGCGCGCAGCAGCGAGGGCCCGTACAAGGCCAATGTAGGCCCGCACGCCTTTTACAAAGATGGCCCGCTGTGGCGCTGGATGGCTGAACGCAAGCTGCTGCCCCGTCATGTGGGACCGTCGTTGGCGGGCTTCAGGCTGCGCTGGCAGGGCGAGATCAGACGCACCCTGCCGCTGGGGTCGATCCCGGCGGTCCTGAGGCTGCGGGGCCGTGAAGCGCCGACCGACCTCGACTTCCGCACCTGGGCGACCGAGCACACCGACGAGCGCACCGCGGCGATGCTCTCGGCGGGCGCCGGTGTGTACACGTTCCATCACGATCCCGGCTCGTTGTCGGCGGCGTTCATTTGGACGCGAACGGTCAGGACCTTGCTCACTCCGCCGCCCGCGGCCCGCTATCCGATCGGGGGCTGGGGCGCGGTCGTGTGCTCCTTGGAAGATCGCGCTCGCCAACTGGGTGTGACGATCGAAACCGGCTGCGGTGTCAGCGAACTACCGGCGACGCCGACGATCGTCGCGACCGAGCTGGGCGAGGCGCGCGAGCTGCTGGGTGATGACTCCCTGCGCTGGACGAGCGGTCACACGGTGTGCCTGGACCTGGGGCTGCGCCATCGTCGCGGCGATCCGTTCGCGGTGTCCGACCTGGATGAGGCCGGTTGGATCGAGCGGTTCACCGCCCCGGATCCGTCGCTGGCCCCGGATGGGGAGGAGTTGATCCAGGCGCAGATGCCGGTCAAACCGGGGGAGAGCACTGGGTTGGCCGCTGCGCGGTTGGAGCGGCTGTTGGACTCCTCGGTGGCGGACTGGCGCGCTCGGGAGACATGGCGCCGGCGGCAGGTCATGGATGCGCGCAGCGGTGCGCTCGACATGCCCGGCACGAGCTGGCGTGACCGCCCCGCTGTCGATCGCGGTGACGGGGTGTTCCTGGCGGGTGACATGGTCGCCGCGCCCGGCCTGCTCTCGGAGGTCTCCTGGGCCAGTGCGGTCGAGGCCGGTCGCCTGGCGCTGGAGGCCGCTCGCACCTCTAGGCCGCAGCTGCGCCGAGTGGCCTGAGCGCATCGCATCGCCCTCTTGCGTCTCGCGTGGCTCGCCTCCTCCGGCCGGGATCAGGTGGCGGCGGCCGCGATCGGGCGCGAGCGCGAGACGGCGCGCGGACCCCTCCCGACGAACGTCGGCGGGGCGATATCGAGGTAGTGCCTGAACGACCAGTCGGCGAAACGTCGCGACTCGAGGCTCTGTGAGAGCAGGCGCGGCAGGTGCGTAGGGGTGAGCTGTCCGACGGCACGCTGTACGCGCAGCAGCCAAGCGTATTTGCGGGCGTGTGCGTCCGAGAACGCTGCATAGCGCGCGAGGGCCTGCTCACGGGTGGCGTGTCCTTCGTGCACCGAGCGCAACTCGCGCGCGCACGCGAGACCGAAGTACAGCGCAGTGCGGATTCCCTCGGCGGTCAGTGGGAGACAGTGCCCAGCGGAGTCTCCGGCGAAGAACACACCGTCCTCGACGGCCGTTCGCAGCTGGTGGGGGATCCAGTTGCCCTGATATCCCTCCGGCGGCAGTCCGAGCTCTCCTGAGAGTCTGACGGTCGGCTCCTTCACGTGATGAGTGGGCCAGAAGGAGCCGGCACCGATTCGCACCTCCTCGCGCGCGGGGAAGCTCCAGGCATAGCCAGAGCGGACGTAGCGGTGATCGATCCACAGCTCGAGCTCATCGCCTGTGCCCGCGGGGTGCACCTCGAGGCCGCGGGAGAGGCGAGCGTTCGGCGGTTGGATTGCCGCTGCTTTGGAGAGCACACGCCGCCATCCGAGCGCGTCTATGACGAGCGGCGCGCTCAGCGAACCGCGGTCGGTGTGGACCGTGTGCCCGTCACGCCCGGTGACGGTGGCGGTCTCGAACTCAGTATGGACGGCGTCTGCCTGTGCATACAGCAGCGCGCAGATCTCGCGGTAGTCGAACGTCGAGAACGACCACGGAAGCTGCCAGCGCGAGGTTCGCGAGCGGGTGTGCACGACCAGCTCGTCGAAGCTCTGAAGCAGCGAGCCCATCAGGTCCATTGCTTCCAGCCACAAGGTGGGCATCGCGCAGGCCGAGGTTTGGCGCTCGCCGATCTCGTAACGGTCGATCAGCAGCACGTGCATCCCCGACCCCGCGAGCTCGCGCGCCACGGCGAGGCCTGCGAACGATGCCCCGCAGACGAGTACGTCGCAGTCGCGAGACCCCGCAAACGGGGTGCGCGCGGCGCCGCGCTTGGTCGCTCGTGTGGGCATTCACCGATGGTATAGGTCGCGAATCCGGTGGGCGAGCCTCGACTTTCTCGTGTTCCCGTCATCGACCGCGGTCGCGGGTCGGATGAAAACGTCGCCCTGCGGTAGGCTTCTGGACCGTGCAAACACTGATCGAGAATCCCGAGGCCCACGTGGTCGCCGGGTCCAATGGGCTCCTGCTCGAAGTCGACGGGCAGATAGTCCCCAACTACGACGCCACCTTCCGCGAGATCGAGGAGGGCGAGGTCGTCACCGGTCACGTCGTCCGGATCGACAAGGACGAGGTGCTGGTCGATATCGGCTACAAGTCCGAGGGCGTCATACCCGCGAACGAGCTTTCGATCCGCAAGTCCGTGGACCCACATGACGAGGTGCATCAGGGCGAGGAGGTCGATGCGATCGTCATGACCAAGGAGGATCAGGACGGGCGCCTGATCATGTCCAAGAAGCGCGCGCGTTTCGAGAAAGCGTGGCGACGCATCGAAACGGCCGCGGAGTCCGGCGAGCCGGTCGAGGGAACGGTCATCGAGGTCGTCAAGGGCGGCCTGATCATCGACCTGGGCGTACGCGGATTTTTGCCCGCCTCACTCGTGGACATCCGCCGTGTGCCGAACCTCGACGAGTACATGGGCACGAAGATCGAGACGAAGGTGATCGAGCTAAACCGCTCTCGCAACAACGTCGTGCTCTCGCGCCGCGCGGTCTTGGAGGAGGAGCGCAAGGAGGTTCGCCAGCAGATCCTCGACCGCCTGCAGCCCGGCCTGGTCGTGGAGGGGCAGATATCGAACATCGTGGACTTCGGCGCGTTCGTCGATCTCGACGGGATCGACGGCCTGATCCACATCTCGGAGCTGTCTTGGTCGCACGTGAACCACCCGAGCGAGATCCTCAACATCGGCGACACCGTGCAGGTGAAGGTGCTCGACATCGACCGCGACCGCCAGCGCATCTCCCTGGGCCTGAAGCAGACCCAGGAGGACCCGTGGCAGCGGATCGTCGATACCTACAACGTTGGCGACGAGCTCGCGGGGAAGGTCACGAAGGTAGTCACCTTCGGCGCGTTCGTGGAGATCCTCGACGGGGTCGAGGGGCTCGTGCACATCTCCGAGCTCGCCGGCCACCACGTCGAAAGCCCGCGCGAGATCGTCCATCCGGGCGATGAGATCCGCGTGAAGATCCTCGAGATCGACTCCGAGCGCCGGCGCCTGTCGCTGTCGGCCAAGCGCGTGGAGGATCAGATCCTGCCCGTTTCCCGTCCGGACGCTCCGGCCGCCGCGACTTCAAGCGTAGAGCTTGAGCCCGAGGCCGTCCGGCAGGAGGGCGAGGCGGATGCTTCGGCTTCCGGAGGGGGCGATGTCGTCGCTGAGACCGCCGTGCAGGAGGCCCCTGCTGTCGAGGCCACCGAGGAGGCTCCCGCTGTTGAGGCCGCGGAGGAGCCCCCCGTCGTCGGGGAGGCCGCTGTCGATGCTTCGCCGGAGCCCGCCGCTGAGGAGGTTCCCGTCGAGGAGCCGGCCGCGGAGGCCACCGTCGCGGACACCGGCACCGCCGACGAGGCCCCGGCCGAGGATGCTGTCGAGGAAGCTCCGAGCGATTCGGAGAGCCCGGCTGCTGAGGTTCAGGCAGTGCCTGAGGCGGCGGCTGAGCCTGAGGCCGACGCTACCGAGGGTGGCGAGGGGGCTGAGCTGCAGCCCGCCGGCGAGCCCGCGAAGGACTGAGAAGCCCGTCGCGAGGATCGGGACGGCGCGGGGCGGATGACGTCTGACCGTGTGCCGTTCGTCGGATTGACGGGCGGGATGGGGGCCGGCAAGTCGACGGCCCTCGCTGAGCTGGAGCGCCTCGGGGCGGAGGTGCTTTCGACGGACGCTGTGGTGCACGAGCTCTACGGGGGGGAGCGGTTGCGCGATGCCGTGGTGGAGCGATGGGGGAAGGATGCGGCGCCGGGGGGCGTCGTCGATCGCTCGGTAGTGGCGGCGAGGGTGTTCGCCGATCCGCAGGAGCGTGCTTGGCTTGAGGGTGTGCTGTGGCCGCTGGTCGGCGAGCGTGTCGGGCAGTGGCTGACGGAGGTACGTGCGCGCCGTCCGGCGCCGCGCGCGGCGGTGGTCGAGGTGCCATTGCTGTTCGAGGCGAGGATGGAGGGGGTATACGACGCGACAGTGGCGGTGATCGCAGATGAGCGGGTACGGCGCGAGCGCGCCGCGAGCCGTGGGCATGCGCTCGAAGAGGCGCGCGCGGCGCGTCAGCTCTCGCAGGAGGAGAAGGCGCGCCGGGCCACGTTCACGGTGCGTAACGACGGTAGTGAGGGGGAGCTGGCGGCACAGTTGTCGGACGTGCTTGACACTCTTGGAGGATGAGCCCCACGCGCTCGTCCTCGGTTTCGCGCAGCGCGCCTAGTGGCGCGGTGTATCGCACGGACACGCGCTCGCGGCGGCGAGACACTCGTCGAGGCGGCGGTGGCGGGCGGTTGCGCGGTCCGGGCGTGGTGCTGGTGATCGTGGTGGCGTTGGGTGCGCTGGCGTTCGCGTTCGGTTCCAGTCTCGATCACACGGTGCGCCGGCTGGCGCTGCCGCTCTCCAACGAACAGGTCATTCGCGAACAGGCCGCGGCCAAGCATCTCGACCCGGCGCTGATCGCGGCGGTGATCTACGCCGAGACGAAGTTCGATCCTCGCACCTCGCCCGCGGGCGCCGAGGGGCTGATGCAGATCGAGCCCGCCACGGCCGAATTCCTGGCCAAACTCTCGGGTGGATACCGCTTTCGCACGAGCGATCTGGCGACGCCAAGCGTCAACGTCGCGTACGGGAGCTACTACCTGCGCTACCTGCTCGATCATTACGACGGCAATGAGATGCTCGCCGTCGCCGCCTACAACGGCGGCCTGGCCAACGTGGACAGCTGGGTCGCGCGGGCTCGCGCCGAAGGCAAGACCCTGGCCGTCAGCGAAATCCCGTTTGGGGAGACCCGCGCCTACGTCCAGCGGGTGCTTCAAGCGCAGCGGGAATACCGGGCGCTATATGGACGGCAGTTGGGGATCAGGTAGCTTGCTCCATCCGCTCTTTCGCTCAATCGTCGTATGGACTAGATGAAGTCCTTCGGAAGTGCTGGTCGCGGGACGAAGTGCTCGGCGATATTCACGGAAACTATGGGAGGCCAGTGGAGCCCGGTCACACTGGCCGGAACCATCAATCCATGCTGCCGCGTGGCGCGACCCAGGTGCTCGTGAACGACAGTGAGGTGTGCTCGGCGATCGTGTCGTAGTCGTGGTCGTAGTGCAGCACGCCTACATCAGCGGTAGCCGCGATCGCGGCGATCAACAGGTCCACGGGCTTGACGCGATGCGAGATGCCGGGTGTCGCGGCGAGCTCTGCCTGTGCGGTGAGCGCGGAAGTCCCCGCTTCGGTGGTTTGTGGCGCGTGCGCCAAGGCGTCGAGTCGTTTTGCGGTGAGCGCAAAGGCGGCATCGTCGCGCGCGCTGTAGCGCATCTCCAACAGCGCGGGCGGGCACGTCCACAACTCGCCGGCGGCGAGCGCTGCATCGAATGTTTCGCGAGGACGTCCGGTCAGGCGTCCATCGGTTGCTCGGGCCCACACCGAGTGGTCGATCAGCAGGGCTTGGCCGTAGCCGCTCAACGATGGATCCAGCCGTGCTCGCGGACCTCGTAGGCCGCGTCCACGTCGATCCCCTCGCCGGTGTGCAATTGCTCGACCAATTGGCGGCGAAGCTCTGCACGCTGCGCCTCGTCGTCGCGTTCGGCTTCCAGCTCGCGTAGCCGCTCGCGTGCACCACGGATCACTAGATCGCCCATCCGCACACGCTCGCCACGGACGCGCAGCGCGTCGAGCGCCTCGCGCACGGGTGGTGTCTCGGTGACAGAGTGACGCTGAAGACTGGTGGGCATGAGAGCAGTGTAGCACCGGGAACAGCACCAAGGTTCTCGCGCTTTGTCAGGTAAGGGGAGCTGTGGGTGGCGTCCCGCTAACGTGAAGCTCGTCCGATGCCCGATTTCAAGCTAGACACCACGTTCACGCCGACAGCGGACCAGCCGAAGGCGATCGAGTCTCTCGCCGAAGGCGTAAACGCGGGCGAGCGCTTTCAAACCCTCCTCGGGGCGACGGGCACGGGCAAGACGATGACGATGGCGGCGACGATCGAGGCGGTGCAGCGCCCGACGCTGGTGATCGCGCACAACAAGACGCTGGCGGCGCAGCTGTGCAACGAGTTCCGGACGTTCTTCCCGGATAACGCGGTGGAGTACTTCGTGAGCTACTACGACTACTACCAGCCCGAGGCGTACGTTCCCAGCCGGGACCTGTACATCGAGAAGGACTCGGCGATCAACCAGGAGGTCGACCGTCTGCGTCACGCGGCGACAGCGGCGGTGTTCGCGCGTCGGGACGTGATCGTGGTGGCGTCGGTGTCGTGCATCTACGGGTTGGGCTCGCCGGAGGTGTATGAGATGAACATGCAGATCCTCAAGCGGGGGGAGACGATCGATCGCGATCAGCTGCTGCGCAAACTGGTGTCGATTCAGTACACGCGCAACGACACGGTGCTGGCGCGGGGTACGTTCAGAGTGAAGGGGGAGACGCTTGAGATATGGCCGGCGTACTCCGAGACGGCGGCGTTTCGGGCGAGCATGTTCGGCGATGAGATCGAGCGGCTGCAGGAGTTCGACCCGCTGACGGGGGAGCTGATCGAGGAGGACGTGGAGCATGTGGCGATCTGGCCGGCGACGCACTACAACGTCCGCGAGGGGACGGTCGAAGCTGCGGTGGCGGAGATGGGCAGGGAGCTGAACGAGCGCTGCGAGCAGCTGGAGTCGGAGGGTAAGCCACTCGAGTCTCACCGGCTGCGCCAGCGCACGCAGTACGACATGGAGATGCTGCGCGAGATGGGGTTCTGCTCGGGGATCGAGAACTACTCGCGGATCTTGGACGGGCGTAAGCCGGGCGAGCGGCCGTATTGCTTGATCGACTACTTCCCGAAGGACTTCATCTGCTTCATCGACGAGTCCCACCAGACGGTGCCGCAGATCGGGGGGATGTTCGAGGGTGACCGCTCGCGCAAGCAGACGCTTGTGGACTACGGGTTCCGGCTGCCCTCGGCGCTTGACAACCGACCGCAGACGTTTGAAGAGTTCCTGTCGATCACGCCGCAGCTGATGTTCGTCTCGGCGACCCCGGGCGAGTATGAGCGCACGCGTTCGGGACGGGTGGTCGAGCAGATCGTGCGTCCGACGGGGATCGTGGACCCGTTGGTGGAGGTTCGCGAGACGAAGAATCAGATCGACGATCTGATGAACGAGGTGCGCCGCCGGGTCGATCGGGACGAGCGGGTGCTGGTGACGACGCTGACGAAGAAAATGAGCGAGGACCTATCTCAGTATCTGCTCGAGATGGGGTTCAAGACGCGGTATCTGCACTCGGAGATCGACACGCTGGAGCGCATCCAGATCATTCGCTACCTGCGGCTGGGGGAGTACGACGTGCTCGTCGGGGTGAACCTGCTGCGTGAGGGGCTGGACCTGCCGGAGGTCTCGCTCGTGGCGATCCTGGATGCGGACAAGGAGGGGTTCCTGCGCGGGGAGACGTCGCTGATTCAGACGATCGGTCGTGCTGCGCGCAACGTGGACGGGACGGTGTTGATGTACGCCGATCGCGAGACGAAGGCAATGAGTGCGGCGATCTCTGAGACCGAGCGCCGGCGGGAGATTCAGCTGGCCTACAACGAGGAGCACGGGATCACGGCGGCGACGATCGTGAAGGGGATCTCTGACATCGCCGAGTTCTTGCAGTCTGATTCGAAGATCCCGCGCGGGAGCCGGCGCCGGGCCGCGGAGCGTCGCGAGCAGACGAAGGACATGGGCACGCATGAGCTGGAGCGGATGGTGGTGGAACTGGAGGAGGAGATGAGCGTGGCCGCGGAGGACCTGCGCTTCGAGTACGCCGCTCAGCTGCGTGACGAGCTGCGCGAGCTGCGCCGTGACCTGCGCGAGATCCGAGCGAACGAAGGGGAGCTTGCCGACGAGGCCGTCCGCTAGTGTTCGGACGCAGTGGATCTGGACAGGCAGAGCATCGAGAAGCGCGACTTTCCGATCGGCCGGCGCGGGTACGATCCGGCGGCCGTGGATGCGCATCTGCGGGCTTTGGCGAGCGAGGTCGAGGAGCTGCAGCGCGCACTGGCGGGGCGCGGCGCGGACTCGTTGGCGGCGAGCGCGGGAACGCAGGTTCAGGCGATCGTCGCGGCTGCGGAGGTGGCGGCGGCTGAGATCGAGAGCGACGCGAACGCGAACGCGGAGGCCACGCGCGCCCAGGCTGCGGCGGACGCCGAGAAGACTCGTGCGGACGCGGTGGCGCGAGCACAGTCGCATGTGGCTGAAGTGGGCCGCGCGACGGCGACGCTACTGGGTCGGGTGGAGGCGCTGAGCGGCGAGACGGGTGCGCTCGTGGACAACCTGCGCTCCGGGGCCACGCGGCTGGCGAGTGATTTGGCGAGCGCGGAGACGGACATGGGCGAGCTCTACGACGCGGCGTCCGGTCGCGCGAGCGATGCGGTGACGGCGGTGAAGGCCGTCGCCGAGGAGCCTCGCCCAGATCCCCGGGAGCCAGCGCGCCCAGCAGACGTGCCGCCGCCACCCGTCGCGGCCGCCGCGCCCCCTGATGCGTCGTCACCGACATCCTCGACAGCGCCTCCGATCCCGTCTCCATCCACCCCGCCGCCGGTCGTACAGCAGACGGCTACGGAGAACGGAGACCTTGACGGCGCGCGGCTGGTCGCGCTGAACATGGCGCTCAACGGCGATTCGCGCGAGCAGACCGATAGCTACCTGGCGGAGAACTACGAGGTTGCCGACCGTCAAACGCTGCTGGACGAGGTGTACGCAGCGATCGAGGGGTAGTGCCGTAATGACCCACTCGGCCTAGCCCTTCTGTCACTCTGCAATACCAGGCTCGTCACGCTAGTGGGTCATGCGTAGTGGTAATCTAGTGGGTATGGCTTACGTCGTCGCTCGGCCCAAGGGGCGGTTTGAGGTTCGCGAGTCGTTGCACACTCCCCAAGGACCTCGCGCGCGCAGCCTGGTCGGCTTTGACATCCTGACCGATGAGGTGCTCGCGACGGCCTCGAGGCGCGCCACAAGACGGTTTGACGCCGCGGCGGTCATCGCTTCGGGCAGGCGGGCCGGGGCGACTGTTACGGCCGGAGTCGATGCCGCGGGAAGCGTGAGTCGATCGGCCAAGCGGTTCGTGGAGACGTCGCGACGGATGGCGCTGTCCGTGCAGCGTGCACCGTCCTCCAAGGCAACAGACCCAGGGGAGGCGCTCATCGAGCTGCTGGGCTTCGCCGATGCGGTCGCTGCCAGCCAGCCAGCCCGACCGTTTGAGCCGCTGGCCTTTCCAGTAATGGCCCGACTCGTCCAGGGCCGTCGCGCGCTGACAAGCTCCGGCTGAAGATGGGTGCTTCGGCGACGCTTGGCGGTCTTGCGCCGAGGATCGTCGCGGTACACGAGATGCTGGACTCGATGCGAGTGCCGCACCAGTTCGGCGGGGCGGTGGCGCTGGCCTGGTATCGCAGCCCTCGCGCGACGACCGACGTCGATCTCAACGTCACCGTTGCGCCCGAGGACGCGGAGCCTGTGCTGGGTGCAATCGCCCATCTGGGTGTGACCGTCACAACAGTCGATCGAGCTGCGATCGAGCGAGACGGTCAGGCCAGGCTGGACTGGGGCGGGTCTTATCTCGATCTGTTCTTCGCCACGCTCGACTTCCACCGGGCGATGGCTGAGCGCGCGCACCGAGTTCAGTTCGGTCCCGTCCAGATCCCGATCCTCTCTCCGGAGCACCTGATCGTGTGCAAGGCGGTATTCGATCGGCCGAAGGACTGGGTGGACATCGAAGAAACCATCGGCTGGGGCACGGAGATCGACAGTGCCGAGACCATGCGTTGGACCGAGGAGATCCTTGGTATCGGTTCGGAGCAGCATGCCCGCCTGATCGGCCTGCTGCGGCCAGTTGGCTGATCGCCACACGCGAACGTCTGTTCGCCGTCATAGAATGAGCGCGAGCATGCCAGCAAGCGATCAGATCGTTGTCTCCGGCGCCAGGGAGCACAACCTCAAGGATGTCTCGCTGACGCTGCCGCGCGACGCGCTGGTGGTGATCACGGGCCTGTCTGGTTCGGGCAAGAGCTCGCTGGCGTTCGACACGATCTACGCGGAGGGCCAGCGCCGCTACGTGGAGTCGTTGTCGGCGTATGCGCGGCAGTTCTTGGGGCAGATGGACAAGCCCGACGTCGATTCGATCGAGGGGCTCTCGCCGGCGATCTCGATCGATCAGAAGACGACCTCGCGCAATCCACGCTCGACGGTCGGGACGGTGACGGAGATCTACGACTACCTGCGCCTGTTGTGGTCGCGGGTGGGTAAGCCGCACTGTCCCATCTGCGGGCGCCCGATCGTTGGGCAGTCGGCGGAGCAGATCATCGATCAGGCGATGGAGCTGGGGGAGGGGACGCGCTTCATGGTGATGGCGCCGCTCGTGCGCGGGCGCAAGGGGGAGTACGGCAAGCTGCTCGAGGAACTGCGCACGGACGGGTTCCAGCGCGTGAAGATCGACGATCGCGTGCGCATGCTGGAGGAGTCGATCGTGCTCGACAAGCGCTACAAGCACGACATCTCGGTCGTGGTCGATCGCTTGGTGATGCGCCACGACCTACGCAAGCGCCTGGCCGACTCGATCGAGACGGCGGTCGGGCGCGCGGAAGGGCTCGTGGAGATAGAGATCGTCGGGGCCTCGGGCAAGGACGCGGCGCAGGAGGAGGAGCGTCCGCGTGCGACCGGCGCCAAGGGAGTGCGCTCGGCGTCGGCGCAGATCGTTCCGGGCGAGGTGCCGCCGGCGGGGACGGTGTTCACGTTCTCCGAGCGCTTCGCTTGCCCCGAGCACGGCCCGTCGCTGGTCGAGCTGGAGCCGCGGATCTTCTCGTTCAACTCGCCTCACGGCGCGTGCGAGCGCTGCACGGGGCTGGGCTCGCAGATGGAGATCGACCCAGAGCTGCTCGTGCCCGACCCGTCGCTGTCGATGGGCGAAGGGGCGATCGTGCCGTGGGCGAACAGCGTGTCGAACTACTACGAGCAGGTGACAGAGGCGATCGCCGAGCGCTACGACGTCGATCTCGACACGCCCTGGGAAGACCTCTCTCAGGAGGACCGCGACCTGTTCCTGTACGGGACAGACGGCGAGAAGCTGCAGATCTCCTATCGCAACCGCTACGGACGCAGGCGCTCCTACGCGACGCGCTTCGAGGGGATCGTGAAGAACCTGCAACGTCGCTACAAGGAGACAGAATCCGAGGGAACGCGCGAGAAGATCGAGCAGTACATGTCGCTGCGCACGTGTCCGGTGTGCGACGGCGCGCGCCTGCGGGCGGAGTCGCGCGCGGTGCTCGTGGGGGGGACGCGGATCGAGGACTTCACTGCGCTGTCGGCGCGCCGGGCGCTCGAGTGGCTGCAGGAGGTGGAGCTCTCGGAGACCGACCGGCACGTCGCGCGGCTGATCCTGCGCGAGATCTCCGAGCGGTTGCGGTTCTTGGAGAACGTCGGCATCGGCTATTTGTCGATGGATCGCGCTGCGTCCACACTGTCGGGCGGGGAGGCACAGCGCATCCGACTGGCGACGCAGATCGGTTCCTCGCTTGTGGGCGTGCTGTACATCCTCGATGAGCCTTCGATCGGCTTGCACCAGCGCGATAACTCGAAGCTGATCGCAACGCTGGAGCGGCTGCGCGATCTCGGGAACACGGTGATCGTGGTCGAGCACGACGAGCAGACGATGCGCTGCGCCGATCACCTGGTCGATCTCGGTCCGGGCGCGGGCGAGCACGGCGGGTGGATCGTCGCGCAGGGAACCGCGGCGCAGGTGCAGCGCAAGAAGCAATCGCTGACGGGGCAGTACCTCTCCGGTGCGTTGAGCGTCGCGACGCCTGCGCGCAGGCGCACGCCGAGCGGCTACGTGGAGGTGGTCGGCGCGAGCCAGAACAACCTGCGCGACATCAACGTGCACGTTCCGCTGGGGGTGCTCACGTGCGTGACGGGCGTGTCGGGCTCGGGCAAGTCGACGCTCGTCAA
This sequence comes from Solirubrobacteraceae bacterium, assembly GCA_036495605.1. Classification (GTDB taxonomy): domain Bacteria; phylum Actinomycetota; class Thermoleophilia; order Solirubrobacterales; family Solirubrobacteraceae; genus Palsa-744. The sequence continues at coordinate 9,048 of DASXMO010000118.1, read as the reverse complement.
CGAGGTCCTCTACAAGGCGGCCGCCAACCGCCTGAACCGTGCCCGCCAGCGCCCTGGTGCGCACCGCGCGATCCACGGCCTGGACCAGCTGGACAAGATCATCGCGGTCGACCAGTCCCCGATCGGGCGCACGCCGCGCTCGAACCCGGCGACGTACACGGGCCTGTTCGATGTGATCCGGGACATGTTCTCCAAGACCCAGGAGGCGCGCGCGCGCGGCTACAAGCCGGGCCGGTTCAGCTTCAACGTCAAGGGCGGGCGCTGCGAGGTCTGTCGCGGCGACGGGCAGATCAAGATCGAGATGCACTTCCTCCCGGACGTGTACGTGCCGTGCGAGCAGTGCCACGGCAAGCGCTACAACCGCGAGACGCTGGAAGTGAAGTTCAAGGGCCGCTCGATCGCCGACGTCCTCGACATGCCCGTCGAGGATGCGTTGAAGTTCTTCGAGCACATCCCGAAGGTGCGCCGGCGCCTGGAGACGCTGCACGCGGTCGGGCTCGGTTACGTGCGGCTGGGACAGCCCGCGACGACGCTCTCCGGCGGGGAGGCCCAACGCGTGAAGCTCGCGACGGAGCTCTCGAAGGTAGCGACGGGACGCACCCCGTACATCCTCGATGAGCCCACGACGGGCCTGCACTTCGCCGACGTGCAACGTCTGCTGGAGGTGCTCGCGCGACTCGTGCAGGCGGGCAACAGCGTGGTCGTGATCGAGCACAACCTCGACGTGATCAAGTGCGCGGACCGGCTGATCGACATGGGGCCCGAGGGCGGTGAGGAGGGAGGCCTCGCGATCGCTGTGGGGACGCCCGAGGAGGTCGCCGCCGAGCCGGCCTCACACACCGGTCGTTTCCTCGCCGAGCTGCTCACTCCGGCGCCGAAGCGTGCGGCCAAGGCCGCGGGCTCGGGCCAGCGCAAACGCCGCGCCAAGGTGCCTGCCTGAGCACGAGATGGCTGGTACGGCAAGCCAGGTTCGATTGTGGACGCAAAAGTGGCGCTGGTATCGGCGCAACGCGCTGCCGTGGAATCGCGCGCTGATCCACTGGGAGATCATGCGCAGGGAAGCGTTTGTGAGCTGGCCCGTGTATGGGAACGTGCTGGAGGCTCTGCGCGAGCGCAGATTGGAGATCGGTCCGGGAGCGTTGTTCGAGCCGGGAGTGTGGATCACCGCGCCGGGGAGGGCGCGCGTGCGGATCGGCGCCGGCACATTCCTGAACCTTGGGGTCATGATCGCCGCCCAGGAGCTGGTCGAGGTTGGTGAGCACTGCATGCTCGCCAACGGCTGCTTCGTCAGCGACTCGAGCCACCGTTATGACGATCCCGAACTGCCGGTGCCGTGGCAGGGCTTTCAGAGCAAGGGTCCGACGCGGATCGCGGATAACTGCTGGTTGGGAGCGAACGTGGTCGTGACCAGCGGGGTGACGATCGGAGAGCGCTGTGTGGTCGGCGCCAACAGTGTCGTCACGCAGGATCTGGAGCCGTTTTCCGTTGCAGCCGGTGCGCCCGCGAAGGTGCTGCGGGCGATCGACTACAAGCCTCGCCGCTGACCCGAGCAAACCGCTGGTCCTCGGACGCCGCTGGTCATCGCGTTCCGCAGCGGAGGGCTCGTTGCTAGGTGTCCGACAGATGCTCGGCGACCTAGGAGAGCAGCTCGCGCAGCTCACTCAGCTCGGATTGGTCGATCGAATAGGTGTGCTCGGGGCCCGGGTAGCGCCGTGAGCGAACGTCCTCGGCGTAGGCGGCCACGCCCGCATTCATCTCCTCCTGCAGGGACGCGTAGCGCTTGACGAAGCGTGCCCCGAGACCATCGCGGATACCGAGCAGATCGTGGAACACGAGCACCTGTCCGTCGGTCGCGGGTCCGGCGCCGATGCCGATGACGGGGATCTCGATCGCCCTCATCAGCTCCTCGGCGACGGCGGCGGGGATCGCCTCGAAGACGAGCGCGAAGCAGCCAGCGTCCTGCAGCGCGAGTGCTCCCTCGGCGATCCGTGCTGCCGCGGCGGCGTTGCGGCCCTGGGCCTTCCAGCCCCCAAGCGCGGTTGCGGTCTGGGGCGTGAGACCGACGTGGCCCATGACCGGGATGCCCGCGGCGACGATCGCACGCGCGCGGCTGACCGACGACGGTCCGCCACCCTCGAGCTTGACCGCCTCACAGCCGGCCTCCTTGACCATTCGCATCGCATTTGCGATCGCCTGCTCGTCGGAGACCTCGTAGGAGCCGAAGGGCATGTCCCCAATCAGGAGCGGCGTGCGCAGGCCGCGGCGCACCGCGCGCGCGAGCACGAGCATGTCGTCGAGCTCGACCGGTGTCGTGGAGCTGTAACCAAGCACGGTCGTCGCGGCGGAGTCCCCGACCAGGACGAGGTCCACGCCGGCGGTCTCGGCGGAGCGCGCGCTGGGGTAGTCATACGCGGTGACCATCACGATCGGTTCGCCGAGCCGCTTCTTCTCGACGAGCAGCGGCAGGGTCATGGGCAGACGCCCGGGGTCGGCTGGAGCTTGGACGGTGTGACTGGACATGGCTTGGGGTGAGTCCTCTCTGATCGGTTGACGCCCTACGCGAGCAGGGTCGCCACCTCGTCGTCGATGGTGATGATGTTGTTCGTCCGCGCTTGCACGTGTACGACACGCGGCTCGTAACGCTGAAGCTCAGCCTGGTCGTACTGGCCGTAGGAGATGACGATGATCGTGTCGCCCCGATGCACGAGGCGCGCGGCGGCGCCGTTGATCTTCATCTCGCCCGAGCCGCGCACGCCGGGGATCGTGTAGGTCTCGAAGCGCGCGCCATTGTCAACGTCCACGACGTGCACCTGCTCGTGCTCGAGAATGTCGGCGGCCTCCAACAGATCGGGGTCGATCGTGATCGAGCCGACGTAGTGAAGATCGCAATCGGTGACCGTCGCCCGGTGGATCTTGGACTTGAGCATCACGCGCTGCATGTGGTTTGGGCCTCTCTCTGATTCGGTTGATCAGGGTCGGGTGTACGCATCGCCTCCTGCGGGACTGCGCCCGTCGTGCGATTGGAAATGGGTTGCAACGGCGATTGTTGGACCGGCTCCAGATTTGGTTGCAGGATCTCGTTGTCGATCAATCGAGTTGTGCCGATGCGTGCCGCGAGAACAAGCAGCGCGGGGCTGTCGAGGCGAGCGACCGGTTCGAAGGTGTTGGGATCGACGATCGCCAGGTACTCGGCCTGCACGCCGAACGGTTTCATAGCGGCCGACGCTGCCTCGAGCAGCTTTTCGGTCGAATGCTCACCTAGACGCGCCAACTCGACGGCGCTGAGCAGGGCGGCTCGCAGCGACAGTGCGCGCGCGCGCTCCTCGGAGCCGAGCAGCGCGTTGCGAGAGGACATCGCCAGCCCGTCGGCCTCGCGCACCGTCGGACAGGCTTCGATGCGCACGGGCAGGTTGAGATCCTCCACCAGCCGGCGGACAACGAGGACCTGTTGGGCGTCCTTCTGGCCGAAGTACGCGACGTTCGGTCCGACCATACAGAGCAGCTTGGTCACGACGGTGCTCACTCCCCGGAAGTGCGCTGCGCCGCGGACCTCACCCTCCAGGCGGTCGGTAACGCCGAGGACCTCCACAGAGGTGGCGAACCCCGCCGGATACACCTCCTCGGCGGACGGTGCGAACAACAGGTCTGCGCCGGCGCGCTCGGCCAGCGCACGGTCGTCGGCCTCCCGGCGAGGGTAGTGCTCGAGATCGGCGCGCTCGTTGAACTGGGAGGGGTTGACGAACAGCGAGACGACCACGATGTCGCATTGCTCGCGGGCTCGTTCGATCAACGACAGATGACCCTTGTGCAACGCGCCCATCGTCGGCACGAGACCGATCGTGCGGCCGGCGCGACGCTCGGGGGTGAGCGCTGAGCGCAGCTCGGTGACGTCGCGCACGGTCCTCATGCGCGAGGCGAGTGTCGTCGGTTGACGTCGTAGCTCATCGGATTCGGTCCAGTTCCCTGCGGATACCGGCGCGACTGAAGACGTACTGCGCTGCTTACACGAGGTTGGCTTCGAGCGGGCTCGTTTGCTACCTCATCTTCGATGATACAACCGCCGTGGACGTATGTGTAGCGGGTTCGCGAACATGTGTGCAGTGTCACATATATGCCTTCAGGGTATGTATAATGTTGGGTGTGCCGGCCAACGACAGGAATCGACCGATCCGCCAGGAGTCCTCCGAGTCGTCGTTCTCGATGATGGAGTTCATGCGCGTCTACCCCGACGACGCGGCGTGCCTGGACCGATTGTGGCGCTCTCGGTTCGCTCCGGATGGTCATCACGCGCACTGCCCGAAGTGTGAGCGTGAGCGGAAGTTCCACAGGACCTCGACGCGGGCGGCGTATACGTGCGATACGTGCGGGCTTCATATCCATCCGATGAAGGGCACGATCTTCGAGAAGTCAACGACGTCGCTGCAGTTGTGGTTCTACGCGATGTACCTGATGACTAGCACTCGTTGCGGAGTGTCCGCGAAGCAGCTGGAGCGCGAGCTCGGCGTGACGTACAAGACGGCGTGGAGGATGTTCAACAAGATCCGCAACATCGCGATGGCCGACGACACGGGACCTTTGCGGGGTGATGTCGAGGTCGATGAGGCGTCCGTGGACGGCAAGCCTCGCCGCAAGCAGGGCGAGCGACTGGCGATGCCTCCCGAGAAGCGTTCGGAGGCCGCGAAACTCCGGGAACGTAGTAGAGCGACGGTGTTCGCCGCGGTGCAGCGCGGCGGACGGATCAAGGCAACGGTCCTGCCGTCCCGCCGGGGTCCTGGGCTGAAGAAGCAGGTCATCGAGTGGGTTGATCCTGAGTCGATCATCATCACGGACGAGTGGCCCGCGTACAACGGCCTGGAGCGGCACTTCATCGACCATAGTCGGATCAACCACTCCGCCGGCTGGTACGTCGTGGGGGACACGCACACGAACACTGTGGAGGGATTCTTCGGGCACCTGAAGCCGTCGATCAAGGGCACCTACCGCCGCGTCTCCCACCGCTGGCTGCAGGGCTACTTGAACGAGTTCACGTGGCGCCGCAACGCGCGGCTACAGGACGAGTCGATGTTCGAGCAGCTACTCCAGCGCGTCGCCGGCTGAGCGAGAGCGAGGCTTGCCCGCGGCGCCTGTTGGGGGTTACTCTCCGAAGTCGTGGGATCCTCTCGCCTCATCGACTTCGCGGGCCAGGAGGGGAAGCAGCTCGGCGAGCGTCAGGGTGATTTCGGCGACACCGGCCATGAGCGTGTGGTCCTCGATGTCGTCGAGGGTGATCGTGCCCCGTTGAAGCTGGGCGACCCATGGGATTCGCGCGAGCGTTGTCGCCAGCGCACTGTTGACGCGATTCTCCAGATCGCCCATCCGGAGCGGGACTCTAACCGTTCCGCTGCTTGACGGTTGGTTATCGTCCGCAGTGGTGGCATGTGGAGTAGCCTGAGCGTCGCATCTTCCCGCAGTGCGGGCACCGGCGGTTCACGCTACCGATCAACCACGCGATGATGAAGATCACGAACATGATCGTGACGAACACGCCCGTCACCGCCGACGACGCGATCACAACGCCTCCTCGCCGGCCTCGACAGGCGCTACCCAGGGGCGGGTGCCCTTGCGGGAGTTGCACGAGCGGCAGAGGACCTGCAGGTTCTCCGGGTCGGTGCTCGAGCCGCCCTCAGACCACGGCACGATCTTGTGGTCGATCGTCAGGTCCTCCATCGAGCCGCACCCGGCTTCCTGACAGCAGTATCCGTCGCGCTCGAGGACGGCTTCACGGACGGCCTTGGGGATCTTCCCGCAGTCGATGTATGGGCGGGCGAGCGCCGCGGCCTTGAACTGCTCTGCTGTGTCGTCCAGGTCGGCTTCGCTGGCGACATCGTAGAACTCCTGCAGTTCGACGTCATCAAAGGTCTTCCACAGCGTCCTGCCGGGCAGTTGCGCGAGCGAGAGGACCGCGAGCACGGCGGGAAACCCGCTGCGGGTCGCTTCTTCGATCCAGTCGGCAAGTTCTTCGCGGTCTTCACGGCTGCCGCGAGCCATGTCGTCCACCCACCGTCGAACACCCGTCGCGATCGCGACGTCATCCGGTACGCCCACATGAGCCTCCAATCCATCGTGGCCCACACGGGCCGTCAACACGGTTGGGCTGTAGAACCTAACACGGTTAGGCTGCAACGTGTCGGGTCGTGCCCTCACGCGACCCACTCATCATCGGCCTCGGCGACGCCATCCGCGACCTACGAGCCGAGCGCCAATTCTCCCAGGAGCAGCTCAGCCTCGACTCCGGCGTACACCGCAACTACATCGGCGGGATCGAGCGCGCCGAGCGCCGTCCAACACTCGCCACCGTCGCACGCCTCGCTACCACGCTCGGTGTAACTCCGTCCGAGCTCGTCGCCAGGGCCGAACGCAGGGTCGCTCGTTAGGTAGCCGGCTCCTCGCCGTCCTCAGCCTGGGTCTTCGCGGCCTTCGTGACGAGCCGCTCGAAGTCATCGCGCCTGGGGATCGGGATCTCGATCGGCTTGCCCTGCTTCGGCTGCGTCAGTTGGGTAGGCTCCTGCTGCTTTTCGCCCATAGACAAGGAGGTTAGGGCATGGCCGCAGTCGTTCCGTCATACCTCGCAAAGGTCACGCGAGCCAAAAAACACCTCGTCGAGCTCGACGCCGAAATCCAAAGGTACGCGGCTCAACGCCCATACGACGTGAGCACGCGGGTTGAGGGCAAGAAGAAGCCACGGACTGTCCGTCGTCTTGTGTTCACGGCCGATCCCGCCGACACCGATATTCCGATCATCACGGCCGACGTGATCTACAACCTGCGGTCCAGTCTCGACCATCTCATGTCTGCACTGGTCGCCAAGAAAGATCGGAGTAGCGCGATGTTCCCGATCTACTTCGACGGCGTGTGGGAAGCCATCGTCCCAGGGGAGAACCAGCAGCGAGTCAAGGAGCGGACCCGCTGGGCGTCCGACATCAAGACGCTTCCGGACGCAGCGATCGCAGTCCTCCAGCGGCTGCAGCCGCCGGAGGACGGATGGGACAACACGGACGCCAACCTCATCCAGCTCGTCAACCGCTTGTCGAACCGCGACCGTCACGAGAAGCTGCCGACCATCGCACCCGGCCTTCTCGAGCTCACCGTCCGATTCAAGCTCCCCGACGGGAAGCGAAGGACCAAGAGAGCACCCATCCCACCCGGTTCCGTGCTCGAAGACAAAGCACAGATCGCCGACATCCCCGACGGTGCAGTGGACGTGAAGATCGAGGGCGTTCCGTTGGTAGCGATAGACATCGCTCACGAAGTCCGCTACGTGCCACTGCCGGCCAAGCTCGACGCCGCCGCTCGCTTCATCGAGGAGCGCGTCATCCCGAGCCTCAGCCCATTCGTTCGGGGGGATACAGGATAGGTCGGTCGCCACCAACCAACCCTATCCCCGGCGGCCATGCCCCGCAAGGGCCCTCAGGAACCCAGCCGCGCTGCTTGCCATGCACTCCAGAGGATACATACCCTGAAGGCATATATGTGGGCTATGTCACACATATGGCATCTCTGTATAAGCAACATATCGCACAAGGCGTTTGTGTCGTCCGAAACTACGGATCTTGGGGAAGCGTGCTTCTTGGTCTCCGTGGAGCGTGGTCCCTGCGCCTGCGCACGGATCGACCATGCGAGCGGTCATTGTCCGGGGCGGACACGGTCCGGAATCCGCTTGGAGTCCGGCCGGACAGTTCCGTCCGATGCAGTTAGCATGCTGCCTAACGTCGCATGATGTCGCATAAAGACGCATGGTGGCGCACACGAATGCAGGATCAAGCAGTAGGAAGCATCGAGAATGCCGAAGCCGCTGAGCGCGGCGGGTGGTAAGGGCCGGAGAGCTACGCGATGGCCCAAAGCTCGACAGCGTTGAACCCAACATGATTGTGATCTTCCCCCAAGAAACGGGAACCGCCCCGGCCCTGCTTGCTAGGCGTTTGGGAATGGACCGAGGCGGCTCCGGTACGGCCGAGAGGCCCGTTGAGAATGCCAGCGACCCCAGACAGAAATCTGGGGTCGCTGCGCATCGTCCCTACGCCGCCTGGGCTACCTCGCTGGGTGTACCCACGAGAACGAACCAGTGCGGTCCTTCGTCGGCCACCGTTATCAGCGGGAGCCGTTCGCCCTTGTTGCACCAGACCGAGACGGGAGTAGATTCCCATTCGGTCGTCAGGGCGTATGTACCAGTCATAGGCGCTGTATCGCCAGGCTGGTGTCTCACGAGGGGCATGAGTCTGCCCTCCTTTGCTGTTGAGTTCCCCTGAGTCGTCGTCTCTAGCGGCGGCTCAGGGGCCTATCACCCACCAAAGTGGGTTATCTGGGATCATCGCTCGCAGGTCGGACGACTCGGCATCGGGTAGGGCGAGTACGCCGCTCGCGCTACCCTCGGTCGTGATGAGCGATGACTACAAGCATGAACGGGAGCCCACTCAGACGATCCCAGCGAAGGACGGCGATATAGAGGTCCCGGTCCCGTCGCGGGAGGACTTCCTCAGCGTTGTGAAGAAGGTGACTCGCCCAGCATTTCGTAAATCGCCTGTCGAGAAAGAGCTGCCTCCCGAGCGATCTGAGTAGGTCCCAGGCCAGCTGCGCGAGCTTCCTGGACACGCCTTCGCAATTCTTGGGTTGCGGCATGACGCTCAGCCTCAGCCGAAACACGTCGGTCGGCTGCCTTGCGCAGGTTTTTGATGATCACGTTCTCGGTCATGGTGCGTAAGGCTACTTGACAAACGCTGTTGCGTCAAGTAACCTTACAGTATGCCTCCGGTAGACCGTCACGCGCCGAAGCGAGCGGATTCGTCCGAGTCCACGTACTCGCTGATGGAGTTCATGCGGGAGTTCCCCGACGATGCCGCCTGCTTGGAGCACCTGTGGCGCTCACGTCATGCGCCCGATGGCGAACATGCCGAGTGCCCGAAGTGCGAACGAGAGCGCGTGTTTCGCAAGTACGCGACCGCTCAGGGTCGTCAGTCCTGGACCTGCACCGGCTGTGGGCACCATCTCCATCCGACCGCGGGGACGATCTTT
>DASXMO010000117.1:0-11654 GCA_036495605.1 Solirubrobacteraceae bacterium | reverse complement strand
ATCTCGATCGCTACGCCGGCGGCCGTGACCGAACACCCCATGACCCCGGCTCCCGGCGAGCCATCCACGGGCGGCCAACACGGCTCGACCCCCGTCCCCGATGTGATTCTGAAAGGAACGAAGCTCAGGGCCGGACCTCTGGGCACGGTCGCGCTGGGGCTGTCCTGTCCGGCGGGGGAGAGCAGCTGCACGGGCACGGTCACGGTGCGCGCGACGGTGGCGCTCGGCGCGCGCGCGAAGACCAAAGAGAAGGGCAGGCATGTCAGTCTGATCACGCTCGCGCTGGGAAGATTCGCGATCTCCGGCGGCCGCGCGAAGACCGTGGTGCTGCGACTCACGAGCAGAGCACGGGCATTGCTCGCGCACACCGGCATGCTGCGCGCCTACGCGACGATCGTCGCGCACGACCAGGCAGGCGCGACCCACGTCACCCGGGTGGCCGTCACTCTGCGCGCTCACTAGCGCGAGCGCCGCGACGAGGGCGCGGGCGTGGGCGCGTGTCGCGAGGTGAACGGCCATTGCTTTTGCACAGTCGCACCGTGTTACGAACCTGGGAACGAGGTAGGTAAAAAGTCTATGTCACACCATCGCAACCTGACGAAGTTGAGCGGGTGAGAGTGTCTCCGACTGGGGAGGACGCGCCTTCCCGATCTAAGCAATGGAACCTGCTAGTTCAACCAGGAGGTAGTCTCATAATGACGTTGCTCTCCGCACGCCGGATGATACCGGCATGCATAATCTCCGCGGCGACGGTTGCCGCTCTCGTGGCGCCGGGCGCCGCGAGTGCCGCAGGCACGCTCGGCGAACAGTGTTCGGGTGAAAACATCACCGGCAAGGGCTCATCGCTGCAGAAGCTCGCGCAGCAGAACGTGTGGGACCCTGGCTTCAATACCTCGGCCAACGCCAAAGGCTGCAATGGCACGCAGGGCTCGAAAGGAATCCCGACAGTGACGTACACGTCCGTCGGCAGCGGCGCAGGCATGGAAGCGTGGGGCCTGAACGGTCACGCGTTCGAAGGATCGAACGGGTATGTCGGTACCGACGAACCGCCGAACCAGCAGCAGAAAGAAGAAATCGAATCGCACAAAACGGTTGAAAAAGCCAACCATGAATCGCTCGAGACCATCCCTGTGCTGCAGGGTTCGGTGGCGGTCATCGTGAACCTGCCGACGAACTGCAAGGGCACGAGCAACGCTTTCATCGGGCGCCTGGTGCTCGACAACGTCACGCTCGAGGGGATCTGGAACGGGACGATCACCAAATGGAATCAAATCACCGAAAATGGTGACAAAATCAACGGCACCGGCTGCACCACGGCCGAGAAGGAATCGACGATCACGCGCGTCGTGCGGCTGGACGAGTCCGGCACAACGTCGATCTTCAAGAAGTACCTGGCGCTAATCAACGGCGAACCGGTCTTCGGTGAACTGGGATGGCGTCAGATCTCCGAAGGTCTCGCCAACAACGAAGATTGGCCCGGCACGGTGACGCGCCCGTCGGCTACCGGTGGTGGTGCGCTGGTGAAAAAGGTGGCCGAAACACCCGGCAGCATCAGCTATGCGAACCTCGCCGACGCTCGTGCCAACACCTCGTTCATCCCCCCGCTGGGAGGCAACAACAAGGCGGCCTTCTGGACGCCCATCCAGAACAACGGGGTCGAACAGGAAGAAGAGACCTACGCGGATCCGTCCACTAACCTCAACAAAGCGGAAACGGCCAACGCCAACTGTGAAAACACGGAGTACACAAACGGCGAAACCCCGTTCCCGCCGGCCAGCACTCTGGCCCCGTGGAACGAAGTGACCACCAAGACCACGCAGGTTCACTACACGCTCTGCGGTCTCACGTATGACCTGGAGTTCCACGAATACAGGAAGTACCCGGGTACGACGCTCGGTCAGGCGACCACCGTGAGCAACTTCATACGGTGGACGCTCGGCACCGGCGGCGGTCAGAAAGTGATCGTCAAGCACGACTACCTGGCGCTGCCTTCGTCGATCGACCTGGAGGCACAAGAAGGAGCTGAAAAAATTAAATTCTAGTTTGCGCCGGTCGCTACGGTGACTGACGTGAGGCACTGGCTTTCGCCGGTGATAGTGGCCGGGTCGCGCAGAGGGCGACCCGGCCACACATTTTTTCTCATGCTTGCAGTGAGGTTTCTTTCACCCAAAGACAACACCGCCGAGGCCATGATCGCGTTTACTGCCTCTCACCTCGTCACACCAGAGGGGCAGGGATCATCAACCGAAAGAGCGCTCGTTGTTGTTGCCAATGGCACCCGCCGTCGATCCAATGGAGATTGAATTGTCCACCGACGGCGACACGCTGAGCGCAGCGTCGGGACATCTTCGCAGACCGGCCTCGGCGCTGGCGCTGCGAGCGTTCGGACGCGCTCGCAGCGGCGATCGTGACGCGCTGCGGTTCCTATATGCGCGCTACGCCGACGAGGTCTACGGCCACGCGTGCACGCTCGTCGCGGACGGGGGTGAAGCACGCGAGGTCACACAGCGCGCGTTCGCCGAGATCGAGCGTCTGATCGTCCGATACGACGGTCGCGACGTCTCCTTTCTCTTCTGGATCCGGCGTGTCGTGCGAGACGTCGCCGCGCAGCAAGCCGGTCTCTAGCAGGCGGGCCGCGAGCGCACCGCGCGCCTTCAGAGCGCCCGAGGTGTGGTCGGCGCCATGCCGCGCTTTGCGAGGTCGGCCCTCAGAGGGCGCCAGAGGTCGCCGGCGCCATGCCGCGCTTTGCGAGGTCCGCCCTCAGCGCTCGTCGCCCGCGGTGGTGCAGACCATGAACCGATCCTTCGGTGCGGCCCGTCCGCTCGGCTATCTCGGTGGGAGAGAGACCCGCGAGATGGCGCAACACCAGGATCTCGCGCTGAGCCTTCGGCAGCTCGGAGAGCGCGTCGCTCAATTCCCGCAGCCTCTCACTGCAGACCTGGTTGCCTGTGCCGTCGTCGCTGACCCTGACCTCCTCGACCGGGATCGAGCGCTGCCGACGGATGTGGTCGACGGCGACGTTGCGCGACACCCGCAGGATCCAGGCGACGAACGGTACCTCGCGCTCCTCGTACTTGCCGATGACCTGGATCAACTTGGCGAACACCTGCTGGGTCACGTCTTCGGCCTCGTGATCGTCCCGGACGATGCTGCGCACGTACCCGTAGACGTTGTCGGCGTAGCGCGCGTACAGGAACCCCAGCGCTTGACGATCGCCGGTCTGCGCCAGCTTGACCGCACGCGACACGGCCCGGCTGGACATACGATCCTCGGATGTGCCTCCGCTGCCGCCGCCGCGCGCGCGGGGAGACAGTGGTATGAGGCGAACCTCCCGCCCCGACGATGGGGGAGCAGCGGTCGCGGTATCGATCATCGTGACTCCGTGTTTTTTTTGGTTGGTCGCTTCAGTGCGACCCTCTCACCGACCGCGCTTAAACCTACCTTTATCTGCTCAGATCTCGTTAACGAGCTGTAGATTTATCCGCCCAAATCTCGTGAACAAGCTGTAAAAAATTCCGCGTAAATATCGACGGATGCCACCCCGCGGGCGCACTTGGCGACGGCGCGGACATGCGAGGAGGCGTGCAAACTAGAACAACTTTGTCGAGTTAATAAGTGAGGAAAATAGGTAAAGAGGGTGAGGGCTGAGCGGACGGATCGGGCAGGGGCTACGAGGCTCCGCCCGCAGCGAACGTCTGCTCGGCGACGATCGTCTCGGGGCCGGAGAGTCCGAAGGCGGAGTGCAGCGCCTGCACGACCGAGTCGACACGATCACGCGGGATGACACAGGAGATCTTGATGGGCGAGGTGGAGATCATCTCGATGTTGACGCCCTCATCGGCCAGTACCCTGAACACCTTCGCCGCCACTCCCGGGTGCGAGCGCATGCCCGCTCCCACGATCGAGACCTTGCCTATCTCCTCTGAAGCGATCAGCTCGGCATAGGACTCGCCGGCGAGGGGCTCCAGCGCCGCCCGGGCCTCGCGCAGATGCTCGCGTGGGACCGTGCAGGAGATCTCCGCGAGGCCGCCCGCGGAGACGGGCACGTTCTGGTCGATCATGTCGACGTCCACGCCCACCTCGGCGAGCGCCTCGAAGATGCGCGCGGCGGCCCCGAGCTCGTCGGGCACGCCCACGAGGGTGATCCGCGCCTCGGAGGTGGAGTGGGTGACGGCTGTGATCAGGGGTCGCTCGTGGTGGTCCATGTCTTCGGTTCCATTTCTCGCTCCGCTTCCGTGACGACAATTGTACCAGGTCCGTCCTCGAACGATGAGCGGCAGTGGATGCGTACGCCGTGGTTGCGCGCGTACTCGACCGAGCGCAGCTGCAGCACGCCCGCACCAGAGGCGGCCATCTCGAGCATCTCCTCGAAGGAGACCATCTCGAGCTTACGCGCGTCCGAGATGATGCGCGGATCGGCGCTGAACACGCCCGGAACGTCGGTGTAGATTTCGCACACGTCCGCGCCGACGGCCGCGGCAAGCGCGACGGCGGTCGTGTCCGAGCCCCCGCGGCCGAGTGTGGTCACGTCGCTGGAGTCGGTCGAGACCCCCTGAAACCCCGCGACGAGCACGATCCGGTCTTCGTCCAAGGCTGAGAGGATGCGATCAGCACGCACGTCGATGATGCGCGCGCGAGTATGCGAGGAGTCCGTCACGATCCCCGCCTGCGAGCCCGTCAGTGAGATCGCACGGTGGCCGAGGTCGTGGATCGCCATCGCGCAGAGCGCGCACGAGATGCGCTCGCCGGTGGACAGCAGCATGTCCATCTCGCGCGGATCCGGCGCGGCGGAGACCTCGGCGGCCATCGCGATCAGCTCGTCCGTGGTCTTCCCGCGCGCGGAGAGCACGGCCACGACACGCGCACCGGACTCGCGCTTATCCACGATGCGCCGCGCGGCGCGGCGAATGCGCTCGGCGTCGGCGACGGAGGTGCCGCCGAACTTCATCACGACGATGTCGCTCACGCGCTGAGGATAGTTGTCCCAAGCCGCATGCGGCTTGGGGACCAGATCGCATGCGATCTGGTCACGAACCCGTACATGTACGGGTTCGCCGTCGGCGCATGCGCCGACGGAACTACAAAGACCGGCGTCCCGCGAAGGCCTTGCCGAGCGTTACCTCGTCGGCGTACTCCAGGTCCGAGCCCACCGGCAGGCCGCTGGCCAGGCGCGTGACGCTCAGCTGCGGCGCTCGCTCGCGCAGCTCGTGCGCGATGTGCAGCGCCGTCGCCTCGCCCGTGGTCGTGGGGTTGGTCGCGAGCACGATCTCCCTCACCGGCGGTGTCTCCGACGCGACGCGCGCGTAGAGCTCTGCGATCTTCAGATCCTCAGGGTCGATGCCGTCGATTGGTGAGAGCGCCCCCCCGAGCACGTGGTAGACGCCCTGGTACTCGTGCGTGCGCTCCATCGGGATCACATCGCCGGGCTCCTCGACGACGCAGATCAGCGTGTGATCGCGGCGCGTGTCCTCGCAGATGCGACAGCGCGGCTGATCGGTGAGGTTGAAGCAGACCTCGCACAGCCCGATCCGCTCCTTCACCTCGCGGATCGCCTCCGAGAGCCCCAGCGCGTCCTCGTCGCTCGCGCGCAGGATGTGAAACGCCAGGCGCTGCGCCGTGCGCGTGCCGATGCCCGGCAGCTTCGAGAGCTCGGTCACGAGCCGCTGGACCGGTGGTGCGTAGGAGCTCACAGGCCCGGCAGCCCCAGGCCCCCGAGGCCGCCCAGGTCAAGACCCTCGGTGGCTCCGCCCATACGGCTGGCCGCCAGCTCCTGGGCCGCGCGCAGCCCCTCGTTGACGGCCGCGAGGACCATGTCCGCGAGCATCTCCACGTCCTGCGGATCGACCGCCTCGGGATCGATCTTGACCGCGGTGATGCGCAGGTCGCCGGTGACCTCAACACTCACCATCCCCCCGCCGGCCGAGGCCGAGACGGTCTCCTGCGCGAGCTGCTCCTGCGCGGCGGCCATCTCCTGCTGCATCTGCTGCACCTGCGCCATCATCCCCTGCACGTTCGGCTTGCCGCCGCCCTTGCCCGGCTTGGGTCCGCGCTGGCGCTGAGGGGTCGTGCGTTTGGACATCGTCAGCGCGCTCTCCGCTCCGCGCCCGTGGCCGCCGGCTCGCCCACGCCTGCCTCGTCGACGCGGGTGTCGGCCCCGGCCCCGGCCCCGGGGGGAGCGTCGAACGGGATCTCCTCCGCGTCGAGCTCGTCTTTGAAGCGCTCGATCCACTCCTCCTCGGTGATCGCCCGCGGGGCGCCCTCACCGCCGGCGCCCTCGTCGAGGTCCTCGCGCAGCTCGTAGGAGATCCGCCAGCGCCCGCCCGCGAGCTGGCGGAGGGCGTCGGTCACGATTTGGCGGTTGGAGGGGTCTTCGGCCTTCTTCTTCAGGAAGGCCGCGCTCGTGGGGAACCCCACGGTGAGATCCTCGCCCGCGAGCTCCACCGGGCGGGTGTCGGCGATCACGGCCCCACACAGCGCGTGCCCCGCGCCGACCAGCTCGATGACCGCCGGCCACAGCTCGAGCACTGCCTGCAGATCCTCGGGCGGCGCGACCACCGGCGCGACCACGTCCTCCGGTGCGGTCTCCGCCGGGATGACGTCCGCCGGCTCCGGCTCCGGCTCCGGCTCTGGCTCGGGCGTCGGGCGCTCAGCCGGCGACGAGGGTGCGGTGGGGGCAGCGGCAGCGGGCTCCTGCGCAGGCGCGCTCTCGACCGGTGCTTGTACAGGTGGCGCGTGCGGCGGTGGCGCGGACGAGGGTGGTGCGGGCGTGGTGGAGGGCGCAGTGCTCGCGCCCGGCTGCGCGGAGGCGACGCCCCCGCGTTCCAGGCGCTCGATGCGCGCGAGGAGCGCTCGCGTGGAGGCGTCGACCTCGGGGCGTGCGGCCATGACGAGCGCGAGCTCGAGGCTCGTGCGCGCGTCCGCGCCCGCGCGCACCGACTCCAGCGCCGATCCGATCAGCTCGAGCAGGCGCACGATCGTCGCGTGGGGCACGCGCTCGGCTTGCGCTTGAAGCCGCGCGTCGGACTCGGGCGTGAGATGCAGCTCGGAGGGGAGCTCGCCGAGGGTCTGCACGAGCATCAGCTCGCGTGCTCTGGACTCGAGGTCCGAGGCGAAGGAACTCGCGTCGCGCCCGGAGTCCGCGCACTCCGCCAATGCGAGCAGCGCCGCGCGCGCGTCCGAGGCGGCGACGGCGTCCACGGTGCGCTCCAGCAGGGCGGAGTCGGCGATGCCCAGCACCGCGAGCACGTCCTCGAGCGCGATCTGCGAGCCGCTGTAGGCGAGCAGCTGCTCGAGCGTCCCCAGCGCGTCGCGGAAGCTGCCGGTGGCCGCGCGCGCGAGCGCGGCGATCGCCTCGGGGCCGATCTCGATCGACTCCGCTTGTGCCGTGCGCGTCAGCACCTGCGCGAGCTGCTCGATCGTCGGGCGCTGGAAGTCGAAGCGGTGGCAGCGATCGACGACCGTCGCGGGCACCTTCTGCGCCTCGGTCGTCGCGAGCACGAACACCGTGTTCGGCGGCGGCTCCTCGAGCGTCTTCAGGAAGGCGTTCCAGGCGGCCGTCGAGAGCATGTGGGCCTCGTCGAGGATGTACACCTTGCGCCGCCCCGACACCGGCGCCAGCGCCACCGAGTCGCGCAGTTCGCGGATGTCATCGACGGAGTTGTTCGATGCCGCGTCCATCTCGATCACGTCCAGCGAGTTCGCGCGCGCGATCGCCAGGCACGAGTCGCACTCTCCGCAGGGAGTGACCGTGGGTCCGTGCTCGCAGTTCAGGCAGGCCGCGAGGATCTTCGCCATCGAGGTCTTGCCGGTGCCGCGCGAGCCGACGAACAGGTAGGCGTGGTGGACCTGATCGCGCTGCACCGCACCGTGCAGCGTGCGCACGACCGGCTCCTGGCCGACGACCTCCTCGAAGGTGCGCGGACGGTGCCTGCGATACAGGGAGGACTGCTGTTGGACTGCGCTTCGCTCGCTCGGCACCGTTGCGCTGAGTCTACCCACGAGCAGATAGCGTCCGCGCGCGTGAGTCTGTGGATCAAACGCCTGGCCGCTCCCGCCGCGATCGTCGCGGGAGCGATCGTCCTGCGCGTGCTCGCGGGTGTGGGCTTCGTCAACTACGACACCCTCTACGGCCTCGCCTGGGGCGGGCAGCTCTCGCGTGGCACCCTGCCCGCCTACGGCGTCGCGATCGCGCCCACGCCCCACCCGCTCGTGGAGATCCTCGGAGTCGTGCTGGCGCCGCTCGGCCCCGCGGGGGTCGTGCACGTGACAGTCGCGCTCGCCTTCCTCGCGCTGTCGGCGTGCGCGTGGGTGATCTACGCGCTCGGCGCGCGCTGGTTCGGGCGCGCCGCCGGCGCGCTCGGTGCGCTGCTCTTGATCACGCGAGTGCCCGTGCTCTCCTACGGCGTGCGCGCCTACATCGACCTTCCGTACATGCTGCTCGTGCTGAGCGCGCTGCTCGTCGAGTCCCGCCGCCCGCGGGCCGGCTGGCCGGTGCTCGCGCTGCTCGCGCTCGCCGGACTGCTGCGACCGGAGGCGTGGGTGTTCTCTGGGCTCTACTGGGTCTATCTCGTCCTATGGCCGCAGTGGCGCGGGCGGATCTCCGCGCACGAGCGCACGCCGGCGTGGCTCGCCCGGCTCGCCTCTCGGACCGACGCCGGGAGCGGTGTCGCGGGTGCGCGCTCTGACCGCGATGCGGACGCCGGCCCGGGAGTGTCCGCCTGGACGCCAGCGCGCTCGCGTCGACAGCTGGCGGGCCTGACGCTGCTCGCGGCGGCGGCGCCGCTGGTGTGGGTACTCAGCGATCTCGCCATCACCGGCGACGCGCTGTGGTCGCTGACGAACACCCGCCACACCGCCCAGACGCTCGACCGCGTGACGGGGATCGCGAACGTGCCCGAGTACATCCCGCGGCGGATCGGCGAGATATTGCGTCCTCCGGTGCTCGTCGGGGCCGCGCTCGGAGGCGTGCTGTCGCTGCTGTGGCTCGGCTCGCGCGCGCGTCTGGGCGCGTTGGTGGGCGTCGTGGCGGTGGGCGTGTTCGCGGTGTTCGCCGCCGTCGGGCTGCCGATCAACACGCGCTACGCGTTCGTCGCCGCGGCGATCCTGTGTGTGTTCTGCGGCGCGGGCGTGTTCGGCTGGACACTGCTCGCGCGCGGAGACCCGCGCAGGCGCTGGTGGATGGCAGGCGGGCTGATCGTCGCGCTCGCGCTGCTCGCCTACGCGCCCAGCCAGTACCGCGGCGTGCACAACCAGCTGCAGGCCCTCGCGCGTCAGCAGCGCATCGAAGGCGATCTGCTCGCGCTCGTGCGCAGCCACGCGATCGCGCTGCGCTGTGGACCCGTCGGCGTGCCCAACCACGCGCCGATCCCGCTGCTCGCGCTGTATCTGAAGACGAGCCCCAAGAACGTGATCAGCGCGCAGGTCAACCAGATCTCATACGGCACCTACGTCGACCCGGCGAGCGTCGAAGTCGAACACGACTACGTGCTCGACCCGCACGATCCGCACCTGGCCGTGAGCGTGCCGCCCGGGTTCACCGAGTCCGCGACCAACCGCTCGTGGCTGATCTTCACGCACTGCGCCTAGTCGGAGACGGACCGTGCACCCCTTGTCGTCGCCTCCGCATCCGGTGCCTGATCGTTGCCGCAGGCTCCGATCCGGGTGCTCCCGTTGCGCCTGCCGGTGATCGCTTAAGGCTGCTTCCTTCCGGACCTGACCTGGTTCGCGAGCCGGCACCGCACGGGACCCGAACCATCGACGCCCGCGGCGGCGGGGCGACCGGGACGAAAGCCCCTCGAAGAGGAGTTCAGCCCCGCTAGAGCGGATTGCGGATTCAGGGCGCCGCTACATCCCCGCCTAGCACGGTCCGAGACGATCGTAGCGCGAGCGCGCCAGGTACGTTAGGCTGCCCGGCCGTGAACTACTTCAGCGATGTCCCCACTCGGCTCCCTCGAGCCCGCGCGGGCCGGCTTGGCCTCGGCCTGGCCGTCCTCGGCGCCAGCGCACTGATCGCCGGTTGCGGCAGCTCCGGCAGCTCCAGCACGATCACCGTCGGCGCGGAGAACAAGTCAGACGAAGCGCTCATCAACAGCAGCGCCTCGACCGGCGCCACCGGTACTACGGGCGCGAGCACCGCGGCGGCGAAGACGCCGACGAGCGGTCCGCTCTCCAAAGAGCCGCACGTCACCGCGCCCGGCGGCACCGCGCCGAGCAAGCTCGTGACGAAGGAAATCATCAAAGGCACCGGCGCCGAAGCCAAGAGCGGCAGCGCGGTGGCGGTCAACTACGTGGGCGCGCTCTACAAGACCGGCAAAGTCTTCGACGCCTCGTGGAAACGCAACGAACCGTTCACCTTCACGCTCGGCAAAGGCCAGGTCATCCCCGGTTGGGAACAGGGCGTCGTCGGCATGAAGGTCGGAGGACGTCGCGAACTGATCATCCCGCCGGCGCTCGGCTACGGCGCGAAAGGCTCGCCGCCGTCGATCCCGCCGAACGAAACGCTGATCTTCGTCGTTGACCTACTGAGCGCGTAGTCCACTAGAGCGAAGCCGGGCGTGCCGATCGGGCCCTCAGCCGCGAGCGGCCCGGGGCGGCGCTTGGTCTGGCTCATGGCGGCGGGCGTCGCGCTCGCGTGCGGGTTGGGTGGTTGCGGCGGCGCGGGTTCAACACCGGCCGAACTGAGGCTCCAGCGCGAAGATCTCGTGGCGGTCAGCCGAGCGCTGGCCAGCGCCGAGCGTCCGGTCGCGGTCGAGGTCGCCGCGGCCAAGCGCGCGTGGCCGCCGATCGCCAACGGGCTGCCCAGCGGCGCCGCCGCGCTTGCGAGCGTGCGCGCGCCCGTGGCTGCCGCGGCGGCGAGTGCCGCGCGCGTACCCACGCCGCCGGCGCTCGGCGAAGCCCAGGCCGACTCCCTCACCGGCCCCGGCTCCCAGCTTGCGGGGTTGTTTCGCGACTACACCGGTCTGAGCACGCGCGGATGGACGCTCACCGAAGCGGCGATCGAGCAGATCGAAGACGGCTCGCCCGCCGTCGCCCGTTTCGCGCGCGAGAACGTCGGTCTCTACCTCGAGAGCGTCTACGACGGCCACTTCGACCTCGCGCAGATCGGCAAGCACCTAACCGCCGGCTACCGCCGGCTCGGTGGAGCCTCCGCCTTCGGGCGCGCGCTCACACCCGCCGAAGTCGACGCGCTCGCCGACGCCTACTCCGAAGCGAGCGTTCGGCTGCACCCGCATGTCGGGGTTCGGCTTGGGTCGTGAGGGCGGCTGCGGTGTCGCGGCTCGTGTGGCGCGCGCGTGGTCGTAGCGTTGTCTGCGGGCGGGCGAGGAGCCCACTGGGTCAATAGACTCAGCCCGAAGGGCGCGTAGCTCAGTGGGAGAGCGCTCGCTTCACACGCGAGAGGTCGCAGGTTCGAAACCCGCCGCGCCCATAGTCGATCCCCCGGCGCCACGCTCATCGCTCCAGAGGAGCTTATTTAGCCTCCGATCGGGGCTCGTGGGTTGGAGCCCCAGAAGACCTGCGTGCCGACCATTCCGATGATGTGGACCAGCACGATGTTGAGCACCATCGACTTGGCCGTCGCTCTACCCACCCCTACGGGCCCACCACTGGCGTTATAGCCGTAGTAGCACCCGACGAGCACGATCGCGGTGGCCATG
>DASXMO010000116.1:0-8913 GCA_036495605.1 Solirubrobacteraceae bacterium | reverse complement strand
GTCAGCTGGTTGCCCTGGCTGCTTAGCGCTCCCGACACGCTGCCACAACCCGACGTCGCGAGCGCGAGCGCTGCTGCGACGATCAGCGCGCTCGTCGCTTGGCAGAGCCTGCGCGTCCGCACCCGGCGACTCAAGACAGACTTCTCAGCTGCGGCGGCCGGGCAGGTAACCGGAGATGAGCTTCACAGTCGCACCGACGAGGATGATGATGGTCGCGAGCATGAAGGCGTCAAAGCCCTTCGCGCCGAGTGCCCAAAGCACGACCCAGATGACCAGGCCGGCGGTTGCGGTGAGGACGAGTCCCATGTTGCGCGCATCCTACCTGAGGGCATGCCCGGACGAGCGGCGTTGGCACCAAAGCCCGTGTCTTCGCGGCGCACGGCGCCCACCGCCGCGAAGATCAATGCAGGCGGGAAGTCGGCCGGCGCGGCGATCAGCGTAGCCCAGCGGCCAGCTCGGCGACCACCGCGCCGACCGCGCCGGCCGGGTCCTCGGGGGCGTCGCCGGCGGCGCGCACCAGGCGGGTGCCGACGATCACCCCGTCCGCGCCTGCCTCGGCGGCGGCACGTGCCTGCTCAGGCGTGGATATCCCAAAGCCGAGCGCCACAGGCACCTCAGTGCTCGACTTCGCGCGTGCGATCACCTCGCGGACCTGCTCCGAGAGCGAGGGCGCCGCCCGCTCCCCCGTCGTGCCGACCACCGAGACCGCGTACAAGAACCCCCGCGCACGCACGCCGATCGCCGCCATCCGCTCGGGTGTCGTCGTGGGAGCCACGAGCGGCACGAGCGCCAATCCGTGGGCCTCGCACGCGCTTTGGATCTCCTCGCACTCCTCCAGCGGCAGGTCGGGCACGATCAGCCCGCACGCCCCGGTCTGAGCCAGACGCGCGACGAAGTCCTCGGCCCCCGGAGCGAGCACCATGTTCGCGTAGCACATGAGAACGACCGGGATGCGCGGCGCCAGTCCACGCGCGACCTCGAGCACACCGGCGACGTTCGCCCCCGCCGCGAGTGCCTGCGTGCCCGCCGCATGGATGACCGGACCGTCGGCGAGCGGATCGGAGTAGGGCATCCCCAGCTCCAACAGGTCTGCGCCCGCGTCCACGCAGGCTTCGCCGATCTCCAGGGATTGCGCCAGCGTCGGGTAGCCACCCATCAGGTACGGCATCAGCGCGGCTCGCCCCGCCGCGCGAGAGAACCCTTCGGCAATCCGCTCGACGCCGGTCATCGGCCGCGTGCTCAAGGCCCTGCGTCCCCCAGCACCTCCGCGAGGTCCTTGTCGCCGCGACCCGACAGGCACACAAGGTCGAGCTCGCCCTCGCCCTGCGCCAGCGTCCACGCGAGCGCGTGAGCGGTCTCCAAAGCGGGGATGATCCCCTCCAGTCGCGAGACCTCGCGAAACGCCGCGAGCGCCTGCTCGTCGGTTATCGCGACATAGCGCGCGCGGCCCGTGTCGCGCAGGAAGGCGTGCTGGGGCCCGGTCCCGGGGTAGTCGAGCCCCGCGGAGATCGAATGCGCTTCGACGATCTGGCCCTCCTCGTCCTGCATGATCGCCGAGCGCGAACCGTGCAGCACGCCCGCGCGTCCGCCGACCGTCAGCGGAGCGCCGTGGCGCGGCGTATCGATGCCCTCCCCGCCGGCCTCAACGCCGATGAGCTGCACCTGTGGATCGCCCAGGAAGGCGGTGAAGGTCCCGATTGCATTCGAGCCGCCGCCCACGCACGCGATCACGCGCGCCGGGAGCCTGCCCTCGTACTCGAGGATCTGTGCGCGGGCCTCGTCGCCGATGACCCTCTGCAGGTCGCGCACCAGCGCCGGATAAGGCGCCGGGCCGACGGCGGAGCCGATCACATAGTGCGTGTCCCCCACGTTTTCCACCCAGTCGCGGATCGCCGCCGAGGTGGCCTCCTTGAGGGTTCTCGCTCCGGCGCTCACCGGCTGCACGCTCGCCCCCAGGAGTCGCATGCGCTGCACGTTCGGGCGCTGGCGGCGCGTGTCCTCCTCACCCATGTAGATCGCGCATTCGAGTCCCAGCAGCGCGCAGACGGTCGCGGTCGCCACCCCGTGCTGTCCAGCGCCGGTCTCGGCGATGATCCGCGTCTTGCCCATGCGCTTGGCCAACAACGCCTGTCCGAGCGCGTTGTTGAGCTTATGCGAACCGGTGTGGTTGAGATCCTCGCGCTTGAGATACACCGGTCGTCCGAGGCGCTCGGAGATCCCGCGCGCGCGATACAGCGGCGTGGGACGTCCGGCGAAGTCGCGCAGCAGGCCCTCGAGCTCGGCGCGGTAGGAGGGATCCTCGCGCGTCGCGCACCACGCCCGCTCGAGCTCTGAGAGCGCGGGCATCAGCGTCTCGGGGACGTACTGACCTCCGTACTCGCCGAACCGGTGCTCGACCGAGCCGTACCGGTCCTCGACCGTCGTCTCGCTCGAGCTCGCCTCGCTCGTACCTGCCTCGCTCATACCGCTACCGTCGCCGTGGAGGGCGCCCGGACGGCGGCGAAGAACGCACGCAGCTTCGCCTCGTCCTTGTGCCCAGGGGCGCGCTCGGTGCCGCTGGCGGTGTCCACCGCGTAGGGATGCACGCGCTCGGCGGCCACGGCGACGTTGCCCGCATCCAGGCCACCGCTGAGGATCAGCGGTATCCGCGAGCGCCGCGCGGTCAGCAGAGACCAGTCGAACGTCTCCCCGGTGCCGCCGCGCAGATCCCGCTTGGCGGGCGTGCGAGCTCGCGCGTCGGCGAGGTGGAAGTCGACGTGGTAGCGCTCGAGCGCACGCACGTCTCCGGGACCGGCGACCTGGACCGCCTTGATCACGCGCGCCCCGGTGCGCCGACGCGCCTCCGCGCAGAAGGCCGGTCCCTCCTCTCCGTGCAGCTGCAGCATTGTCAGGGAGAGCTCCTCGCTGCGCTCGGTCAGCTCCTCGAGCGAGGCGTCGACGAACACGCCGCACAACTCCACGCGCCGTCGCAGCGTCGCGGAGATCTTCAGCGCCTGCTCCGCCGAACAGCCGCGGGGACTGTGCTCGTAGAAGACCATCCCGATCGCCCACGCTCCGAGCTCGACCGCCAGCTCGGCGTCGTGCAGGTCGGTGATCCCGCAGATCTTGATCTTGGGCGGCGTCTCGCTCACACCGCCAACGGTAGCGGTCGCCTGCAGGCGACCGCTATGCCGTCCGCGTCGATACCCGGAGGTCTACCCTTCGGGAGTGCTGGGATTGGGCACCGAGTTCGGCCTCGTACCGAGCGTGACCGAGACGGTCTTGTGTGCGTAGTTGCCTTTGCCGGTGGCGCGCAACAGTCCGACCGTAACGGTGTCGCCCGGTTTCTTTGCGGCGACATCGGTGGCGAGATCTTCCGCGCTCGTCACCACCTTGCCGTCGAAGGAGACGATGATGTCACCACCGATCGCGACCGAGCCGTTTTCGGTGTTGCCGCTGACGTTGCCGCCGCGAATGCCGGCTTTTTCAGCGGCCGTGCCATGCTGAACGCTCTGCACGAGCGCTCCGCTTTTGACGGGCAGGTTCAGAGCCGACAGCGAACCGTCGATCGTCAGCGAGGTCAAGCCGAGATAGGCGCCCCGCAGCGTTCCGCCTTTCTCGAGCTGGGAGATCTCGGACTTGGCGGTGTTGATCGGCACGGCGAAGCCGATGCCGACGCTGCCGTTGCCCGAGCCGCCGGTCTCGATCTGCGAGTTGATGCCAATCACCTGGCCCTGCGCGTTCAACAGCGGACCGCCGGAGTTGCCCGGGTTGATCGGAGCGTCGGTCTGCAGGACGTTGTCGATCGTGAACCCGTTCGGCGCGGTGATCTGGCGTTGCAACGCGGAGATGACGCCCGTCGTCAGCGTTCGTTCGAGATCGAACGGGTTGCCGATCGCCAGCACCGGGTCGCCGACCTGCACCTTGCTCGAGTCGCCGAGCGTCAGCGGGTGCAGCGTCAGGCCGTCGGTCGGGATGCGCAGTATCGCCAGATCGTTGGAGGGGTCCTTGCCGACGACCTGCGCGTCCACGTTCTGGCCCTTTTCAATGCTCACCTGCACCTTCACGGCGTTCTCCACGACGTGGTAGTTCGTGAGAATCGTGCCGTTGCCGTCGATGATGATCCCCGAGCCCGTGGCCTTGCCCTGGCGCTGCGCTTCGCCGCCCCCGAACAGGTTGAAAGGCGAGGATTCGCCCTGCTGCACGATCGTCGAGGTGACGAACACGACTCCGGGCGCGTCGCGCACGTAGATCTGGTGCGGGGTCAGACCCGTCGTGACCTGCGATGCGTTCGAGGGCTGCAGCGGCGCCGACTGGACGGTCGTGACGGTGCTCGTCGAGGAACCGAGACCGCCCGCGGCCGCAATCACGGCGGCGACGACCGCGCCGCCGACGAGGGCCGCGATGAAGGGAATGGCGAACGCGCGCTTCATAGCGATCGACGAGTGTAGAGGTGGCTGTGGAAATTGCGTTTCATCTCGATCTCCCCCGAACGGTTTCCGGCTGCTTGAGGCACAGGATGATCAGCAGCCATGAAGGCCATCTAAAGCGAAACATCCGCTCAACTAAAACTTCTCGGACGATCCGGCCCATCGCCGATCGCCCCGCCGACAGCTCCCTTCAACGCACGCAACGCCTCCTCGGGCACGGGGGCGCGCATCAGCGACTCGCCCACCAGCACACCCGCGACTCCGGCGTCGTTCAGCCTCGCCAGCTGCTCGGGCTCTGCGATCCCGGACTCGGAGACAACGGTGACGTGCTCGGGGATCGCCGTGAGCAGCTCGAAGGTGCGCTCGACATCGACGCTGAAGTCGCGCAGGTCGCGATTGTTGACCCCGATCAGATCGGCCCCCGCTTCCAGCGCCACGCCCAGCTCCGCCGAATCGTGTACCTCGATGAGCACATCCAGTCCCAGGTCGCACGCGAGCCTGCGCATTACCTCGAGTTCCCCGCCGGAGAGCGCGGCGACGATCAGCAGGACCGCGTCCGCGCCGGCGAGGAGGGCCTCATACAGCTGGTAGGGATCGACGATGAAGTCCTTGCGCAGCAGCGGCAACCCGCATGCCGCGCGGGCGCTGCGCAGATCCTCGAGCGAGCCTCCAAAGTGCGGTCCCTCGGTGAGGACCGACAGCGCGCTGGCGCCGCCGCGCTCGTAGGCGCGTGCAATCTGTACGAGCTCGGCGCCCTCGCGCAGGGCCCCGGCCGAGGGCGAGCGTCGCTTGAACTCCGCTATCACGCCGATCCCGGGGCGATTGAGTGCCGCGTGCAGGCTGCGCCGCGCGCCACCGCCACCGCCAAGCGCCGATTCGCGCAGCTCTGTTTCCGAACGCACACGCTTGCGCTCCTCCAGTTCGCGGCGCGTGCTCGCGAGGATCTCGTCCAGAACGCTCATCGGGCAATCCGTCTCATCGAAGTGCCTGCGCATCCTCGGGAGCGTGCCTGACGCTCGCCTGCACGAACCGCTCCAGCGCAGCGGCGGCCTGCCCGTCCGCGAGCGCCTCGCGCGCGCGGACGACGCCCTGCGCGATCGAGTCGGCGGCGCCCGCCGCATAGATCGCCGCGCCGGCGTTGATCGCCGCGAGGTCGCTGCGCGGGCCCGGCTCCCCGGCGAAGATCGCGCGCGTCACCTCAGCGTTCTCCCGCGGGCTCCCGCCCGCGAGCAGCGCGGCCTGCTCGCTCGCGTGGTCGATCATCTGCACACCCACCTCGCTCGGCGTGAGCGTGTAGCGAGTGAGCTCCTCGCCGTTGACCTCGATCACGGTGGTTGTCGCCGCGCTGGAGATCTCATCGAGGCCGTCCTCGCTGCAGACGACGAGCGCGCGATCCACGCCGAGCCGCGCGAGCGCCCCGGCGATCGTCTCGAGGAAGGCCGGGTCGGACACGCCGATCAGCTGGCGCCGAGCGCCCGCGGGGTTGGTGAGCGGGCCGAGGAAGTTGAAGATCGTGCGCACCGCGAGCTCGCGGCGAACCGGAATGACAAAGCGCGTGGCCTGATGGTGGGTGGGCGCGAACATGAAGCCGAACCCGGCCTCCTCGATGCACGCCTCAACCCCCTCCGGCGCGAGGTCGATGCGCGCGCCGAGCGCCTCGAGCAGGTCGGCCGAGCCCGAGCGGCTGGTGGCGGAACGGTTGCCGTGCTTGGCGACCGCGCAGCCGGCGCCCGCGGCGATCAGCGCGGCGGTGGTGGAGACGTTGAACGTGCCGCGCCCGCCGCCCGTTCCGGCGGTGTCGAGCAGATCGGGGCGATCGATCCGCACGTGCGCCGCCAGCTCGCGCATCGTACGCGCGAGCCCCGTCAACTCCTCGACCGTCTCGCCCTTCGTGCGCAGCGCGATCAGGAAGGCGGCGATCTGGGTCTCCGAGACCTCGCCGTGCATGATCTGCGCGAGCACCTCCGCGGTCTCATCGGCACTGAGATCGCGCCGCTGTGCGAGCGCGTCGATCGCGCGGGTGAGAGTCGCGTTGGGCATCAGCGCGTCTCTACGACAGGCGCGATCGGGTGCTCAGCAATCTCGGCAGGCATTTCGCCACCGGCGGTCTGCCGCGACCCGTCGCGCGGGCCGGCTGGGCGAGCATCGAGGAAGTTGGCGAGCAGCTCGCGACCCTGCTCTGTGAGCACGGACTCGGGATGGAACTGCACGCCCTCCGCGGGCAGCTCGCGATGGCGCAGGCCCATCAGGACCCCGCCGCCCCGCGCCGACTCCTCCAGGCAGTCGGGCAGCTCGGGCGCGACGACGAGGGAGTGGTAGCGCCCGACCGTCAGCGGGCAGGACAGCCCGGTGAAAATCGTGCGCCCATCGTGTTCGATCGTCGTCGCCTTGCCGTGCACCGGGGGGTGCAATGTGACCTGGCCCCCGAACGCCTGCGCCATCGCCTGATGGCCCAGGCACACGCCCAGCGTCGGAATCCCGGATTCGGGCATCCGTCGAGCGATCTCGAGCGAGATGCCAGCCTCGTTCGGGGTGCAGGGTCCGGGCGAGATCACGCAGCGCTCGAACCCCCCCGCGAGCAGCTCCTCGACGGTGGCGCGATCGTTGCGCACGGTGTGCACCTCGGCGCCCAGTTCGCCGAGATACTGGACGAGGTTGTACGCGAACGAATCGTAGTTGTCGATCACCAGCACCTTCATCGGGATCATCGCCTCGCTCATGGCCAGTCCGGCTGTTCGCAGGCGAGCTCGATCGCCCGCAAAACCGCGCGGGCCTTCGCGCGGGACTCCGCTAGCTCATACGCGGGCTTGGCATCGGCGACCGTCCCTCCGCCCGCCTGGATGTGCGCGATCCCATCCTTGACGACGACCGTGCGAATGTGGATCGCGGTGTCGAGATCACCCCCGTAGCCGAGGTAGCCGATCGCGCCGCCGTAACCGCCGCGCTTGATCGGCTCGAGCTCGTCGATGATCTGCATCGCCCGCACCTTCGGCGCGCCCGAGAGCGTCCCGGCGGGCAGCGCCGAGCGCAGCGCATCCATCGCGCTGACGCCCTCGCGCAGCAGTCCGGTGACGGAGGAGACGATGTGCATCACGTGCGAGTAGGTCTCGACCGACATGAACGTCTCCACCTCGACGCTCCCCGGCTCGCATACGCGGCCGAGATCGTTGCGGCCGAGATCGACGAGCATCACGTGCTCGGCGCGCTCCTTCTCGTCCTCGAGCAGCTCGCTCGCGATCCGCTCGTCCTCTTCGACGTTCGCTCCCCGCGGGCGCGTACCGGCGATCGGCCGGGTACTCACGAGCGAGCGGCCGTCGGTCCTGCCCGCGGAGCTGACCGTCAGCAGCGGCTCGGGGCTGGCGCCCACCACCTGGAAGTCGCCGAAGTCGAGGAAGTACATGTAGGGGCTGGGGTTCACCGTGCGCAGGCCGCGATAGATCGAGAACGGCTGCACCGGCGAGGGCGCCGACCAGCGCTGGGAGGGAACAACCTGGAAGGCATCGCCCGCGTAGACGTACTCAATGATCCGCGCCACCATCGCTTCGAACTGCTCGCCGGTCATGTTCGACTGAAACTCGGGCATCGCGCGGGCGGGCGAGGGCACTCGTGCGCCGCTCGCCTCGAGCCGGCCCGCACCCGCGAGCACTGAATCGGCGGGTAGGGCACCGACCGGCACGGGACCGGCCAGAGCACCGCGGATCTCGGCGACGAGCGCCGTGGCTCGCGCTCGCGCGCGCTCGACGTCGGGCTCGGCCTGCAGGTCGGCGTTGACGAGAATCGTGATCGTGTGCCTGAGATGGTCGAAGGCGACGAGCGCATCGGAGAGCATCAAGGCCATGTCGGGCAGCCCGAGCGGATCGGGGCCGGGCTCGCCCAGCGGCTCGACGGTGCGCACGAGGTCATAGCCGAAGAAACCCACCGCGCCGCCGGTGAACGGCGGCGCGTCCACCCCGTCGGGCATCGGCGCCTGACGGTGGCGAGCGACCTGCTCGGCCGCGAGCGCGTAGGGATCGCCACCGTCCGCGAGCGACCAGCGCAGGACCGAGCGCGGGCGAAAGCCGATGAACGACCAGCGCCCCACGCGCTGGCCCTGATCGGCGGACTCCAACAGGAACGCCGGCTCGCCGGGGGCGAGCGCGCGCAGCTTCAGGAAGGCCGAGACGGGGGTCTCGCAGTCCGCGATGAACGTGTCGCAGACGGGTATCAGGTTGTGAGCGGCGCGCTCAGCGACGACGGCCATCGAGCACCCGCTCGGCGTCGGCGAGGTTCCGTCCGCGGCCGTGCATCAGCACGAGCAGGTGGTAGAGCAGATCGGCGGCCTCTTCGTCCACGCGCGCGTCGGACTCCTCGCGCGCAGCCCGCGTGACCTCCTCGGCCTCCTCGCGCACCTTCGCGCCCGCGAGCGCCGGATCGTCGAGCAGCGCGACCGTGTAGGAGCCCTCGGGCCGATCGTGCGCGCGAGCGCCCAGGGTCCGCTCGAGCGTCGGCAGGATCTCGTGCGGCG
>DASXMO010000115.1:0-3502 GCA_036495605.1 Solirubrobacteraceae bacterium | reverse complement strand
GTCCTCGAAGACAAGCAACAATGGCGCTTCGCGTGCCGCCCATCCGAGCAGGGCTACGACGGCCTCGAACAGCCGCGTGCGTTGCAGGTCCGGCGCCACGGCGATGCTCGGTACGCCGCTGCGCCCGAAGTGCGCCGGGAGCTCCGACACCAGCACCGCCAAGTCGTCAGGCCATGCGGCATCGGATGGTGGCGCGGGCAATACCGGCAGCAACTCGCGGATCAGCTCAGCCCATAGGCTGAGCGGCGCCGTGCCGCCGAGGTCGAGCGCCGCGCAGGTAGCCGTCCGTGCCCCCGACGCCTGCGCCAGCAGCCGTAGCTCGGTCGCGAGGCGCGTCTTGCCGATCACGGCTTCGCCGCGGACGAGCGCGACCGAGCCGCGGCCGCCCGCTGCAGCTCGCCACGCCGCTTCCAGCTCGCTCAGCTCGCGCTGGCGTCCCACGAGCGACAGCAGCCCCGGTACCGGCGGCATTCGCGGAGCTTTGGCGGGAGGCTCGGCGCGGAGCTGCTCGACCAGCGTGCGTGTGGCTGCGGACGGTGCCACGCCGAGCTCGCGGCGTAGGCGCTCGGCGAACGCCCGGTACGCGCGAATCGCGGCGGCGCGATCGCCGGCCGCATCGAGCCGTGTGATCAGCCGGCGATGGGCCTGCTCGTCGAACGGATCGCGGTCCACCTGAAGCCGCGTCAACTCGATCGCGTCGCGCAGCTCGCCTGCGGCTTCGGCCGCCTGCGCTTGCGACTCGAGGAGCTCGATCACGCGCTCGCGGTGGCGCTCGCGGGCGGCGATCGCCCACTCATCCTCGACCTCCTCGAGCAGCTCCCCGCGGCACAACTCAATCGCCGCGTCGGGATGGTTGGGGGCGAGTCGCCCGAATTCGCGCACGTCGACCCAAACGCCATCGAGCCCTACATGCTCTCCGTCTACCACCAGCCGGTCTCCGATCTGACGGCGCAGCGCCCATAGCGCGCTGCGCAGGCTTGCCCGCGCGCGGTGGTCGAGCACGTCGGGCCAGAACGTGTTCGCCAGCTCGGCGCGCGACACCCGTCGTCCGGCGAGCGCGAGATACGCGAACACGGCCCAAGGGCGCTGAGTAGCCGGCGATTCGATCGCGGTCCCGTCGAGCTCGAGTTCGAGCGCCCCTAGCAAGCGTGCACGAAGCACGATCGTCAAAGCGTACCGCCGCGCGTTTGACGCGCATTTGACGCCCCCACGACGGCACTCGTCGAACCTGCGCCCCAGATGGCAACCACATCAACCACAAAGGAGGACGTCATGAGCACCATCACCACGTTCGACCTCGACCGCTTCACGCGTGCAGCGGAGGAGCGCGACGCGTCGACTCAGCTCTCGATGTACGGGCCTCACGCGACCGTCACGATCGTCGACAAGATCACTCAGCCGGGCTCGCCGCGAGTCCTGCACGAGCGTGAGGAGATCCAAGGCTGGCTTGAGGACATCTGCGGGCGCGATATGACCCATTCGGTGAGGCACAAGGTCAACGACGAGAACGCTGCCGCGTTCACGTTGGCCTGCCGCTACCCGGACGGGACCAACATCCTGTGCGCGACCGTGATCGCTCTGGACTCGGGCCAGATCTCCGACCAGACGGTCGTCCAGGTGTGGGACGAGAAGTGATGTCGACCACAGCACAGACAATCGACCAAGCCAAGCTCGACGAGTTCATGGGCCGCTTCGTCGGCGATCTCGGCGCGGCGCTCAGCGCGGCGCTGGTCGTGATCGGCGACCGCCTCGGGCTGTACCGGGCGATGGCCGACGGCCAGCCGGTTACTCCCGAGCAGCTGGCGGAGCGGACCGCCACCGACGCCCGCTACGTGCGCGAGTGGCTGTCGAATCAGGCAGCAGGTGGCTATGTCACCTACGAAGGTGGCGGCTTCTCGCTGTCGCCCGAGCAATCGCTCGCGCTCGCGCAGGAGGGCAGCCCGGCGTTCGTACCTGGCGCGTTCCAGCTCGCGACTTCGCTCATCAAGGACGAGCCCGTGATCACGGCGGCGTTCAAGACCGGCGCTGGTGTGGGCTGGCACGAGCACAACCACGACCTGTTCGCCGGCACCGAGCGGTTCTTCCGCCCGGGTTACGCCGCAAATCTGGTCGGGTCGTGGATCCCGTCGCTCGACGGCGTGCAAGCCAAGCTCGAGTCCGGCGCCGTGGTGGCGGACGTTGGTTGCGGTCACGGCGCGTCGACGATCCTGATGGCCGAGGCGTTCCCACGCTCCGAGTTCGTCGGGTTCGATTACCACCCGGCGTCGATCGAGCACGCGCGCCGGGCCGCCTCGGAGGCCGGGCTGGACGGGCGGGTGCGCTTCGACGTCGCGCCGGCGAAGGAGTATCCGGGCGAGGGCTACGACTTCGTAGCGATGTTCGACTGCCTCCACGACATGGGCGATCCAGTCGGCGCCGCGGCGCACGTGCGCCGAACGCTGGCCGGGGATGGCACCTGGATGATCGTGGAGCCGTACGCCGGCGACCGCCTCGAGGACAACCTCAACCCGGTAGGCCGCGTTTTCTATGGCGCTTCGACGCTCGTCTGCACACCCGCCTCCCGCGATCAGGAGGTCGGGCTCGCGCTCGGCGCGCAGGCAGGCGAGGCCCGGCTCCGGGAGGTCGTGACCGAGGGCGGCTTCACCCGTTTCCGGCGCGCTACCGAAACGCCATTCAACCTCGTGCTCGAAGCGCGGCCATGAAGCACGATGCCGTTCTCATCGGCACCTGAGTGATGCTCGGCGCCTCAGGGGGGCTTGCCGCCACAACTGGCGGCAGCCCCCCGGGCCCACCGCCAGTTCCGACCGCTCCTCCAGCGGCCGCCCCGCACTCGTGTTGGCCGCGTTGTTTAGGTCTGAACGACCTCAACACTCACAGCCCGCCGGCTGAAAGCCCAGCGGGCTACGACACGTCCCGTTCCGGCTGGGACCCCGGTGAGGTGCCGACTAGAAAAGCGCCTGATTTGCAGCTATTCCTTGAAGCCGACGCCCGGACTCGAACCGGGGACCCCTTCATTACGAGTGAAGTGCTCTACCAGCTGAGCTACGTCGGCGAAGCTCGGGCTCGCAGTCTAGCCGCGCCCTCCCGGGGCCGGACATGCCGGCTGGGC
The DNA here is from genome assembly GCA_036495605.1 of Solirubrobacteraceae bacterium. GTDB lineage: Bacteria > Actinomycetota > Thermoleophilia > Solirubrobacterales > Solirubrobacteraceae > Palsa-744. The sequence continues at coordinate 393 of DASXMO010000115.1, read as the reverse complement.
GGCACACCGGCCGACGGACAGCTAGCCCGTCTGGGGATGTGTCGGCGTGAGGCCCCCGGCCATCAGCAGGTCAAACCCATCGGGAATCCGCAGGTGCCCGGGCGAGGTGCCGGCCTGATCGCTGACGCCGTACTGCCACACCAGCGCGTTGGTGGCCGGGTCGATCGCCGCCATCCGGTTCCGGTAGTCGTCGTTGACCATCAGGACTCCGCTGGGCAGCCGCTCGACCAGCGAGGGGTGGTCCAGCATCCCGGGCCCGCTGGTCACGTCGTACCGGTACATGATCCGGCCGGCGCGATTGAACTCCAACAGCTGGCCCGGCGTGGCGTAATCGGCGATCAGGTAGCGATCGGGGCCCAGCTGCTGGGGGTCGGACGGGTAGCTGATCGGCAG
>DASXMO010000114.1:0-1522 GCA_036495605.1 Solirubrobacteraceae bacterium | reverse complement strand
CTCTAACCGCTCCCCTGGCGGCACCGGCTTTCTGGCAATATGGCAGTGCACCCACTCCATGGGATCGGCCGCCGTGAAGGGCAGAACGCCCGTGAGCATCTGGTACAGCGTGACGCCCAGGGCGTAGAGATCGCTGCGGGCGTCGATCGAGCGGTTCATCCACCCGGTGTGTTCGGGTGCCATGTAGGCACGAGTACCGGCAATGGTCTCGGGCGGCTCGGGCGCCTGCCGCTCGCGGGACAGGCGCGATGCGATGCCAAACCCGGTGAGCCGCACGTGTCCATCCGCGCAGTGCACCACAATGTTAGCTGGCTTGATGTCTTTGTGGATGAGCCCGCGTTGGTGGACCTTGCCTAGAGCTGTTGCGGCGCCGATCGCGAGGGGCAAGAAGCCTCCCACATCCAGGGGTGAGCCGAGCAGCCTAACGAGCGGCTCGCCGCCCGGATCCTCGAGCACCAGCAGCATGGTTCGGCCGCCGCCGCGCTCCAGCTTGAGCGGTCGCACAGCCCAGGCTGCGTCCAGCTCATCCTTCAAGCTCAATTCGTGAGCGAGGCGATCGAGTCTTGAGCGGGACGGGTGGTCGGCGGCAGCGGCAACAAGCAGCACGGCGAGCCGGTTGCCATTGTCGTCCAGTCGCCAGCCACGGCTGAACACGCGCTCGCCGTCCTCCCACAACACCTGAGAGCTACCGTCCGAGTACGCGACGTTCAGCGACTGCTGCACCATCTGTCAGACTCCGGCGTCGGGCTTCGGCTTGAAGTCGGCTGATCAAGCGCTTCGTGCGCCACACGCGCGGCCTCTCTCCAGCTTGGAGAAATCGTACTCCATCGCCCGAGAAATGCCAGCCGTCCCTTGGTCTTGCCGGATACGGCGGACGCGGATCCTCATTCTTTTTAGCAGCAATTTGGAGCGATTTGCCCGGCTTTACTCGCTACGGCGGCACACGCGGGTCAATAAGCGCCATGCCCGCTGGTCCCGAGGGGACTCGGAGCGCAACTGCGACCCAGAAGGAAAGATCATGACGGTACTTGAAGCAAGCAAGTCGACGAATGCACGCGCGGATGGCTTCGCAGCTTTGCGCGCCGGAAAGACGGCGAGCAGCTCGACCTCGCCCATGTCCCAGTCAGCGAGGACGCGCACGAGCAGACCCTCCGAGATCTCCTTCCTCGCGGCGCCCGCGGTCATCGAGACGAGCCCGAGCCCGGCGACGGCGGCCGCCAACCCGACCTCGTTGAAGGTGACGACCAGGCGGCCGTCGACAGTCACCGAGGTCGCCTTCCCCCTCTTGGTGAACGACCACGAGCGCCCGAGTCCGGACGGGGCGACGCAAGGCTCGTCAGTAAAGTCCGCAGCAAATTGACGGAGAACAACCCATGGAGCTTCATCAAGTTCGCTACTTCCTCGCCGTCGCGTCCACACTCAACTTCACCCGCGCAGCCGAGCAGTGCAATGTCACGCAGCCCGCCCTGACCAAGGGGGTGCAGAAGCTCGAGCAGGAGCTCGGCGGCCAGTTGATCTACCG
>DASXMO010000113.1:0-7927 GCA_036495605.1 Solirubrobacteraceae bacterium | reverse complement strand
CCGAGTAAACCCCCGACGGCGCGAAACCCGAGGCGCCGAAGCGCTCCTCCAGACGCTGTGCCAACTGGTAGCCATACCCCGGACGCTCGATCACGAGACCCAGCACCGCATGCTTGGCGGACATTCCTCACCTTCCTGGCGAACTTACATCACTGCAACAGAGCTACCGATCGCCCCAGACGGTACCTGATCATGCGGCAAGCCGCATCTCAAAGCTGGAATGAATCAGATCAGACGGAATTCCCTCTGGCGACCCTGGAGTGTCTATCAGGATCTCAAACGGCCCCCTTGGCGACTAGGTGATCCCCAGACGGTCGAGCAGGCCGTCGTCCGCGCGCCAGTCGCGGCGCACGCGCACCGACAGATCCAGATGCACCCGGCGGCCCAGCTCCCGTTCCAGCTCCGAGCGCGCCGCCGAACCGATCGCCTTGACCATCTGCCCGCCGGCGCCGACCACAATCCCCTTCTGCGACTCGCTCTCCACCCAGAGCAGCGCGCGCACACGAGCCAGATCGGGCCGCGGATGCTCGATGTCCTCGATCACCGCCTCGATCGCATGGGGAACCTCCTGGCGGGTGCGCCTGATCGCAGCCTCGCGAATCAGCTCGGCGAGCAACAGTCCCAGTGGCTGATCGGAGCGTTCGTCGGGGGGGAACATGAACGGACCCTCTGGCATCGCCCCACGGAGATGCTCCACCAGCGCCTCCACGCCCGTTCCCGAACGGGCGGAGATCGGAAATATGTCACCGTCGAGCTCGAGCTCGACGGCCTGCTGCAGCACCGCAGCGACTCCCGAGCGATCGAGCCTGTCGATCTTGTTGACCGCGATCGTCACGCCCGGTGCACCCCGCGCGAGCACGCTCGCGATGAACCTGTCACCCGGCCCCACCCCCTGCTCGCCGTTGAGGATCAACAGCGCCATGTCAGCCTCTGCGAGCTCGTGCTCCACGCGCCCGGCCATACGCTGGGTAAGCGCGTCCCGCGGGCGCTGCACCCCCGGCAGGTCGACCAGAACCATCTGGCTGTCCCCGCGCGTGCACACACCGCGGATTGCCCGACGCGTCGTCTGCGCCCTGTCGGAGACGATCGCCACCTTCTCCCCCACGACCGCGTTGATGAGCGTCGACTTGCCGACGTTCGGCCGGCCCGCCAGCGCCACGAAGCCGCTGCGCATCGCGCTCACGAGGCCGACGCCCGGTTCAGCAGTCGTACCTGCAGCTCGAGCATCTCGCCCCCGTCGGTCTCGTGGTCCATCCCCAGCAAGTGCAGCACACCGTGCACGATCGCCTCACGCAGGTCGGCGGTGTGTTGCGGGCAGACGATCACATCGCCAAGCTCGCGCGGCGCATCCCCGCAGCCACCGAGTTCGTCGATCGGGAACGACAGCACGTCCGTCGGACCTGCTTTCCCGCGATGCTCGAGATTCAGCTCGGCGATGCGGACGGCATCGACATACTCGATGGCGAGATGACCGTCCTCCACGCCCGCGGACGCTGTCGCCAGGATGCACAGACGCGTGACCTCGCTCAGCGACGGCGCGTCGGGCGCCAGCTTCCCGCCAAGGACCTCGACTTCGATCACGGCGCCTAGGCGCGCGCGGACGGACCCGCACCCGATCCGTCGACCCCGCGCTCTCCCGGGCCGCCGCTGCTCAGGCGCTGGGAATGCTCGTCGTATGCCTCCACGATCCGCTGCACGAGCTTGTGTCGCACCACGTCCTCGCCCCCGAAGCGCACGAACTCGATGCCCTCGACCGTGTGCAGCACCTCGCCGACGGCGATCAGGCCCGACTGCTGCTCGCGCGGCAAATCGACCTGCGTCACATCCCCGGTCACGACCATGCGCGACCCGAAGCCCAGGCGCGTGAGGAACATCTTCATCTGCTCCGGCGTCGTGTTCTGGGCCTCGTCGAGGATCACGAACGAGTCGTTGAGCGTGCGCCCGCGCATGAACGCCAGCGGGGCGATCTCGATCACGCCGCGCTCCAGGTACTGGGAGACCCTCTCAGGATCGAGCATGTCGTGCAGCGCATCGAACAGCGGGCGCAGATAGGGGTCGACCTTGGCCATCAGATCGCCCGGCAGGAACCCCAGACGCTCTCCCGCCTCCACCGCGGGACGCGTGAGGATGATGCGATTGACCTCGTGCGCAGAGAGCGCCGCCGCGGCCATCGCCACAGCGAGAAACGTCTTGCCCGTGCCGGCCGGTCCGATCCCGAACGTGACCGTGCTCTGGCGGATCGAATCGACGTAGCGCTTCTGATTGACCGTCTTCGGCGCCACCTGACGACCGCGATGGCGCCACACCACGTCCTCCAGCACCCGCGCCGGCGACTCGTGAGCATCGAGCGCGCCCGTCACCGCCGCGATCGTTCCCGGGCCGATCTCGTGACCGCGCATGATCAGATCAGAGAGCTCGCGCACCACCCGCTCGCCCACGCGCGTCTCCCCCTGCTCGCCGTCGAAGGTGATCAGGTTGCCGCGCAGGAACACGCGACACTGCAGGTGAGACTCAAGCGCGCGCAGCACCGCGTCCTGGCTGCCGGCCAGCTCGGCGGCGACGTCGTTGGGCAGCTCGATCTGGGTCCTCATCCGCCGTTCCGAGGCATCCGCGCAGATGCGGGCGTCATCCTCCGAGCGCCGCCTTCACAAGGCCCGACACTCGCCCACCATCCGCGCGACCATCGACCGCAGCCATCGCGCTGCCCATGGCGCGACCCATGTCTCGCGGCGACTGCGCTCCGCTCTCGCGCACCGCGTGCTCGACGATCTCCCGCAGCTCCTCGTCGGAAAGCTCGGCCGGGAGGTAGGAGCCGATCAGCTCAGCCTCCGCCTCCTCGCCGTCGGCCAGATCCGTACGTCCGGCGTCCCGGTAGGCCCGCGCCGCCTCGAGCCGGCGCTTGCGCTCGCGTCTGAGCACCGCGAGCTCATCGTCGGCGCCCTCCTTGGAGGCCTTCTGCAACTCGGACAGCACCAGCCGCAGGGCCTGAACGCGCGGCTTCTCGCCGGCACGCATCGCGTCGCGCAGGTCGCTTTTAACGGTCTCGAGGATCGCCATCCCAGCTCAGGATACGCCGTCGCCGCGGGTTGCATGTAGCAATCCGTGGAAGGCGCCCGACGTACAGCCCTGCGTGTGCGAGGGCGAGCCACTAGGGTGGCGTCCGTGAACGACGCCCTCTACGCCGAAGCGCTCGCCCCGTTCCTCACCGAGGCACGGCGTTTGCGCCCGTCTGAGACCGAAGTCATCGATGCGCACACCCATCTTGGACTGGACGAGGACGGCCGTTCCCTGACGCTCGAACAGCTGCTCGCCCAGCTCGACGACGCCGGTGCGCGGCGTGCCTGCGTATTTCCGCTTCACGACCCCGAGCGACGCCCCGCATACAGCCTTCCCAACGACCGCGTGATCGCGTGGGCCGCTGAAAGCGAGGGTCGACTCACCCCGTTCTGCCGTCTCGATCCCGCCGAAGATCCGATCGCCGAGGGCGAACGCTGCCTCGCCGCGGGGGCGCGCGGCATCAAGTTGCACCCGCGCGCGCAGGACTTCGTCTTCGACGGTCCCGAGATGCGCTCGATCTTCGCGCTCGCCGAAGACGCTCGGGCGCCGATCCTGATCCACGCCGGTCGCGGGTTGCCCCCGCTCGCGGACGGCCTCGCGGATCTGGCGATGAGCCATCCGGATGTCGTGCTGATCCTGGCCCACGGCGCGATCTGCGATCAGGGCATTCTCACCACGCGCCTGGCTGATCATCCGGGCGTTCTGTATGACATCTCCTGTTTCTTTCCGCTCGACGTCATCGAGCTGTTCGCACGCGCGCCCGCCGAGCGGATCGTGTTCGCCTCCGACCCGCCCTACGGCCTACCGGCCACCACTCTCTATCTCGCCCTGCGCGTCGCCGCCCAGGCCGGGCTGGACGAGCCCGCCACCAGAGGCATGCTGGGAGCGACCATGGCCGGCTTGCTCGACGGTCACGGCCTGCCTCCCGTCACGCCACCGCGCCGTGGACCCTCGATCGGACTCTCGGGGCGTCTCGCTCGCGTCTACAACTACGGCAGCCTCACCGGTCCCGCTCTGTTCGCGGGCGTCCCCGAGCAGGCGCTGGCGATGCTCGAGATGGCGATCGCCGCCTGCCGCGACCCCAACCCCGGCGACGTCGGTGAGGCTATGGAGGTAGTCGGCTCGGCCCTCACCGCCGCTGCCGCCCTGCTTCGGGATGGCGACGGAGTGCGCGCCGCGATCGACCTCGTCTATCGCGCGATCGTCCGCGCCGCGACCGAGCTGCCGGACACTCCCGACTGACCGCGGGTCCGCGCTCTCGCGCGCGCTCGTCGCACGCCCCTGCCCTCAACGTTCGGCCTGCAGCCACACCGCCGCCCACTCGCCGTCGCTGCGCCGCTCGCGCTCGAACAGCCCCAACCCGCCGGCGAACACCTCGCATATCTCGTCGGCCTCCGCCACGAGTAGCCCACTGGCGATCAGATGGCTCGGTGGATCCTCGAGCGCAGGCGCCAGATCGAGGAGCAGTGGCCGCAGCAGGTTGGCCAGCATCACGGAACCTCCCCGCCGTTGCGTGACGGGCCAGCGATCGTGGCGCAGGTCGAAGCGACGAACATCGATCGTAACTCCGTTGGCGGCCGCGTTCTGTTCGGCGGCGGTGACGCTCAGGGGGTCGTGGTCGAGCGCCAGCACCGGCTCGTATCCGAGGCTCGCCGCGGCGATTGCGAGGACCCCCGAGCCACTGCCCAGATCGATCAGCCGCGACCGTCGATCCTCGTCGGCGGCGAGCGCGAGCAACAGCTCCAGACACAGACGCGTCGTCGCGTGAGCACCGGTGCCGAAAGCCTGCCCTGGATCGATCACGATCTCCCGCAGGCTCGGGTCCTCGCTGGGCGCCTCCCAGGGCGTGCGCACGCGCAGAGCACGAACACGGTCGGGTGCGGGCGAGGGGATCGTGATCGGGCGATGAAAGTCGCGCCAGCGCTCTGACCAGTCGTCGGGTATCTCGCTGGTGTGAACCTCCACCAAGGTGCCTCCGGCCGCCGCGCGCAGGTCGGGCAGCACCGGCAGCTCCCCCGGCGCACCGTAGATCGCGTACTCGACCGTGCCATCTCGCAGGTCCGCTTCTTCTACTCCCGCTGGGACCAGCTCGAGCAGATCCGCGAGCACCACCTCCGCCTGCGCGCGCGGTACGCGCAGCGCCAGGCGAATCACGCGTGGCCGCGCAGCGCGCGCCGCAGCTTCGCGAACATCGACTCCTCAGAGCGCAGGTTCTCCTCGGTGAGGGTCTCCTGCAGACGGCCGATCAGCTCGCGCTGCTCCTCGCTCAGGCGGCGGGGCACGACGACGTTCACGACGACCTTCAAATCGCCGCGCCGGCCCCCTCTCAGCGATGGCATTCCCTGTCCCTTCAGCGTGATCACCTCTCCCGGCTGCGTCCCCGCCGTGACCTCCACGGCTGCCGCACCATCGAGCGTCGGCGTTTGCAAGCTCCCGCCGAGCGCCGCGAACGGGGCCGGAACGTCGAGTGCCGTGATCAGGTCCTGGCCTTCGCGCACGAACCGCTCGTCCTCTCGGACCCGCACGAGGACATACAGATCGCCCTCGGGAGCGCCGGCCTCCCCCGCGTGCCCATGCGCGGAGAGCCTGATCCGCTGACCATCGGCGATCCCGGCGGGCACGTCCACCTCGAGACTTCGCCGCCCGATCCGGCGACCGCGTCCGTCGCATTCTCTACACGGCTCCGTTGCGACGCGTCCATCCCCATGACAGCTCTCACACACCACCCGGCGCATCATCTGCCCGAACGGTGTCCGCGTGAGCGCCTGCAGCTGCCCGCTGCCTCCACAGCGCTCGCACGTCTGTATCGGGGTACCGGGCTCGGCTCCGTTGCCGTGGCAATGATCACAGCGCTCGATGGCCTCGTAGGAGACCTCGACGCGCACGCCGGTAGCGGCTTCGCTCAGATCCACCTCGACTGCGACCGCCGCGTCCTCACCTGCCGTGGGACCAGCGCGCCCGCCGAATGAGCCCGACCCGCCGAAGAACGCGTCGAACAGGTCTCCGATCGAGCCGAACCCCTCGAAATTCGGTGCGTATCCCCCGGATTTGAGACCCTCGTGACCATAACGGTCGTAGGTCGCGCGGCGCTCGCCGTCAGACAGAATCTCATAGGCCTCGGCCGCCTCCTTGAACTTCTCCTCCGCCTGAGGATCATGAGCGTTCACGTCCGGGTGCAGCTCGCGCGCGAGCTGACGAAACGCCTTCTTGATCTGCTGCTCAGAGGCGTCGCGCTGTACCCCAAGGACCTCGTAGGGATCGCGCGGCATCGACGTTCGGCTCATCGCGTAATGCCGCTCATGCTTCCGCGTAGGCGTCTTCGACGAACCGCGAGAGCTCGTGCGCGGCCTTGCGCACGGTCACGATCGCCTCCGCATAGTCCATCCGCACCGGTCCGATCACCGACACGGCACCCAGCTTGCGCCGCGCGACGCCATAGCTGGTCGCGACCAATCCGAGGGAGTGCATCGCCGGGATCTCGTTCTCGCGGCCGATCCGTACGTACACACCCCGCTCGCCCAGTGCCGTGCGCAGCACGCGCAGCAACGCCACCCGTCGCTCGAGCATGCTCATCAGCTCGTTGATCTGGGCGGTGTCCTCGATCATGCCGGTCGAGAACAGGTGCGCGGTGCCCTCGACGTACAGCGCGTCCTCACCCTCGGGGTCGAGTTCCCCGAAGGCGGGCGCGAGCCGGCTCAGGAACTCCATCTCCGTCGCCGACAGGCCCGGGTCGATCAGACGCTGGTGGAGCATGCGCGCCCCCAGCCCCGTGCCGGGCAGACGCTCGTTCAAGTACTCCCCCGCCCACGTGACCAATCCCGGGTCGACCGGGTGATCGAAAGTGACCAGCATCTTCGACACGCCGCCGGTGGAGGTGATGATCACGACAACGACGACCCGCGACTGCAGCGCCAGCACCTCGACGTGTCTGATGCTCGCGGTGTTCAGCGCCGGCGCCGAGACGACAGCGAGCAGGTTGGTCACCTCTGAAAGTGTCTCGGTGGTCCTACGCACCGCCTCCTCTACTTCGCGGCGCATCAGCGACAGCTCCAGCCGAGTCTCGCGCCCCAGCTCCGGCAGGCCATCGCCAGAGGCGAGCATCCGATCGACCACATATCGCTGTCCCGCATCGGTCGGCACCCTGCCCGCCGACACATGCGGGTGAGCGAGCAGACCGTGCTCCTCGAGCAGCGCCAGCTCGTTGCGCACGGTTGAAGCACGGCAGGCGAGCTCGGGGTCGGCCGCGACCGACTTCGAGGCCACCGGCTGCCCGGTGCGCCGGTAGCCCTCGACCACCTTGCGCAGGATCGTCTCTTGACGGGCCGTCAGGGCTTGCATTGACCTGATTCTAGGTCGCCGCTCGCGACCCCTTCGATCGGGCGCTCGAAACAGGTTCCTAGAACTGGAGCTCGGCCTCGGCGTTGCGCACGATCTGCTTCTCGGCCTGTTCGGCGACCGTGTCCACGACCAGGCGTCCGTCGCGCAGTTCCCGCACGGTGCCCTTGACCACGACCTCCTGCTCGGGGACGCCCATGCCACGAAACTGCACCGACAGGCGCTTCAGGTGCTCCGGTCCGCCCGCCGCCTCGGTCTGCGCGCGTGCGACCTGCGCCATCGTCCACAGCCCGTGCAGGATCCTTCCCGGCAGGCCCACCGCGCGGGCGAACTCCTCGTCGATGTGGATCGGGTTGAAATCGCCCGAGGCGCCGGCGTACCGAGCGGTCAGGTACTTGTCCGGCGTGACCCTGACCTCTGGCATCTCCTCGCCGACCTGTAGATCGCTCATCCGCTGCTCACACTCCTCGCACGATGTTGGTCCAGGTGCCGCGGCACACCTGCTCGCCGCGCTGGTTGGTGGATATCGACTCGA
>DASXMO010000112.1:0-2686 GCA_036495605.1 Solirubrobacteraceae bacterium | reverse complement strand
GCCGACTGGACGGCCCTTCTGAACGAGCACGCGAAAACCAACTCCGTTGCCAAGATCGAGAGTCTCCTCGGCCTCGAACTCGCTCTCCTCGTAGGAGGTCCACCAGTCCGCAATGAAGCCACGCGCCGCCGCCTGCCCCTCAATGACGCCCATACCCACCGGCGACATGTCATACACGGCATCCGACGCGTAGAAGGCCACGACCGCATCGGCGTCGCCTCGATTGGTAGCTGCGGTGAGCCGCCTCTGCAACTCCACTAGATCGGGGGTCGTGGACTCGTCGGGCATCCTACGGTGAGTATCCCGGACCGCTGCTTCCGGACCTAGGCGAGCGTTTGGCGGGCCGGGCCCGCTGCTATCGCGTTGGACGAGAAGCGACAGCACTCCCGACCCCGCTCGGAGCCCGGAGGCTCGCGCCTGGCGTCCGACGCGAAGCATCCGGATGACCTGATGCAACGCTCCTCAATACCTACCGCCCGACGCGCGACACAACTCGGGGAGACTCATCGAGGCCCGAGCGCATCTTGCGGCATGCCGCAAGACAAGCCGACGCCGGGATTCGAACCCGGGACCCCCACTTTACGAGAGTGGTGCTCTACCAGCTGAGCTACGTCGGCGCGGGCACCGATGCTATCGCCGTGGGCGCCCCGGATGGCGTCCCCCACAGCTCGCGCAGCTCAGCCAGCAGCGAGTCGCCGTGCTTGGCGCAGAAGGCCGGTCCGATGCCGTGGATCGCGAGCAGCTCCTCGGGATCGGACGGGCGGCAGCGCAGGATCTCCTCGAGGACGGTGTTCGCGGCGACGGTGAACGCGGGCTTGCCTTCGGCTCGCGCGTAGCGCCAGCGACGCAGCCGCTCGAACTCGTCCTCGTCGACGGGCGCGACGGACGCGGACTCGGACGCCTCGGGGTCGATGAGCACGCCCGTGCGATCGACGGGCGGCCCCCCGGGCCCGCCGCCGGTGCGACGCGCGCGAATCGGCCCCTGCGCGCGGAGCCCGGAGTCCCCGCCGCCGGCGCGTGAGGAGGACCGGCGCCTGCGCGAAGGCGCGGCGGGGGTCGCGTGCAACGCCGCCTCGAGCGCGGGGTCGGGATCGCAGACGTCGCAGCAGCGCCCGCTGGGCGCGGTCGGCGAGGGGTCGCCGAAGTGGTCGAGGATCTGGCGGCGTCGGCACTGCGAGCCGCCGGACATGTAGCGCTCGATCGAGCGGTAGGCCTCCCAGCCGCGGTTCTTCGCGGCCTGGATCGCCGCGCCGGCCAGGCGCGGGCTGCCGGCGCCGGTGGGCCGCACGAGCAGACCGCTGGACCCGCCGGGGCTGAGCTGCACGGCGCCAGCGCGCTCGGCGATCGACAGCAGCATGCGGTCGCGGTCGTCCAGCTCGCCGTGGCCGACCGCGGCGACGCCCTCATCGTCGGCGCGGGCGCGCAGCGAGGCGACGTAGCTCTTGACGTCGGCGACGGTGGTGGCGCGCTGGTTGATGAAGCGGATCAGCCGCCCGAGGTCCATGCGCGCGCCGAGCAGCAGCGCGCGGGCGGGCAGGCCGTCGCGCCCGGCGCGCCCGGCCTCCTGGTAGTAGGCCTCGAGGCTCGTCGGCAGCGCCCAGTGCGCGACCGTGCGCACGTCGGCCTTGTCGACGCCCATGCCGAAGGCGTTGGTCGCGACGACCACCTCGGCGGCGTCGCCCATGAACGCCTCCTGGCTCGCGCGCCGCGCGTCGGGGGACATGCCGGCGTGGTAGGCGACGGCGCGGATGCCGGCGCGGGAGATCAGCTCGGTGACGGTATCGGTGTCGCGGCGGGTGCCGCAGTAGACGATCGCCGGGCGCGCGGCGGGGTCGGCGAGGACTCCCAGCAGGCAGGAGCGCTTGCGCGCGACGGCGCCGGTGCCCTCGAGCGAGACGACGTCGAAGGCGAGGTTCGGGCGATCGAAGCCCGCGCGCACCGACACGGGCTCGCGCAGCCCCAGGCGCGCGGCGATCTCGCGAGCCACGCGCGGCGTGGCGGTGGCGGTCGCGGCCATCACGGGCGGGCGCCCGAGCGCGGCGATCGCGCCGTGCAGACGCAGGTAATCGGGGCGGAAGTCGTGGCCCCACTCGGTCACGCAGTGAGCCTCGTCGACGACGAACAGCGAGATCGAACGCTGCGCGAGCGCGTCGCGGAAGGCGCCGGAGGCAAAGCGCTCGGGGGCGGCGAGCACGAGTCGCGTCTCCCCGGAGGCGATCGCGCGCAGTGCGGCCGGGTTGTGCCCGTCGGCCATGCCCGAGGCCAGCATCGTGGCGGGCACCCCGGCGTCGTGCAGGCGCCGCAGCTGGTCGGCCATCAGCGCGATCAGCGGACTGATGACCACGACGAGCCCATCGCCGGCGAGCGCGGGGAGCTGATAGCAGAGCGACTTGCCGCCGCCGGTGGGCATCACGACGAGCGAGTCGCGCCCCTCGAGCGCGGCGAGGACGGCCTCGCGCTGCCCGGGCCGGAAGGCATCGAGCCCGAACCGGCCGAGCAGTGCCTCAGGGGAATCCATCGTCATCGAAGGGAAGGTACTCACCGCTTCGGATTGGACTCCCGGGGTTCCTGCGTGGGGGCCGAGCCCATGCGGGACGGGGAGTCGGTCGGTACGTGTCCGCGGCCGCTCGCGTGTCCCGTTCAGAGCGCTTTCAAGACGACTCCTGCTGAACGGAGAGTCGGCGCG
>DASXMO010000111.1:0-1808 GCA_036495605.1 Solirubrobacteraceae bacterium | reverse complement strand
TGCGGCGATGCCGATATTCTGCTCGTGCCCGACGTCGAGGCCGGCAACATGCTGGCCAAAGAGCTGACATTTCTTGCCAATGCCGATGCCGCTGGGATCGTGCTCGGAGCTCGCGTTCCGATCATCCTGACAAGCCGCGCTGACAGTGTGCGGGCGCGCATGGCGAGCTGCGCCGTAGCCGCCCTCTACGCGGACGCCCGGCGGACGGGCGCCGTTGGGAGCGGGTGACATTGACGCGCGAGCCAATCGTCATCGTCAATGCGCTCTCGTCGAGCATCAAGAGCGGCGTAAGCTCAACCGCTCTTCCCGCTTTTCGTCGGACGATCCGCTATTTAATTCTGCCAACGGTTCACCCTCGGGAGACTGATCGGCGAGAAAGACTCTTGCCAGCTCCATGGCAAAGTCGACAACCCGAGAATCCTCGGTGCTAAACCGGTCTTCGAGCCAAAAAGCGCCTCAAATTTCGCCTGAAGGCCGGTAGGACGCGACACCCGTAAATTCGGCTCTTCTGGAGCGCACGCTCCATATTTTCGTAAGCAATCTCTTTCAGATCCTGTCGATGGGTCGTCGGCTCGGACCCAATCGACGATGATGCCTCAGGGTTGAAGGCCGCATACGCCCGGAGTGCCTCGAGAAACTCTCGGCAGGCTCGGCGTATGTAGCGGTCATCAACTATCGCGTCGCGCTCGCCAGCGGTACCGGACGCAGCTGCATAAACTGCGCGCCTATTCTTCACCGGCTGGATACTCCCAAACATACCTACCTCCTTGGCAGGAGGCCCGGCCCAGATAATCAAGGAAGTCACAGGCGATCGGCGAGCGACTGGTACGGTGTCGCTGAGCGGCGGAAGGGGCGTCGTCGTTTGCGGTGACTCCCCCCACGGCGCCCATGACGGCTGGGTCATGGCGGGTGAGCCGCCAGTACGGGTGAGGGTGTCAAGGGCGGCGGGTTTCACAGCCGGTGACCGACGAATGCGCCTGCAATCCGCGGCACCGCAGAGATCGTTCGCTGCAGCACCACGTTTAGGGCGGGTGTCTATACTAGACGGCAGCCACCAGGGCATTCAGCTCCGGCAACGAGCGGGCGGCGCCGAGCACGTAGCGGTCCGGCCGGACGAGAACGGCTGACGTCTGGAGTGCCTCGAGCCAGGCTCGCCGCTCCGGGCTGTCATCGGCCACGACCATGATCTCGCGATCCGCGAGGCGTTTGAGCGTCTCCGCCGGCAGCCTCGCGGCAAACTCGGGCCGCAACAGGGCGGCGAACCGGTAACCCACGAGATCATCCAGCCGCGTCCCGTCCGCGAGATGGGGCTGCGGAGCGATCTGGCCGGCAGGTTCGTTCCACCCGGCTGCGAGCCCAGGCCCAAGCCGCGGTTTAATCGAGCGCATCCGCGCGGCCTCGCCGCCTTCAAGCACGGAGCCCGAGACCGCCGCCTCCATTGCCTTGGTGTTGATGAGCCCGCCCAGCCGGACCGCGAGTTCGATGTACTCCCGCACGTGCGGAGCCCGTTCGGCTTGGTAGGTGTCGAGCAATATATCGTCGTTTTGGCCGCGCAGCACGCGAGCCAGTTTCCACGCCAGATTGCCGGCGTCGCGCATACCGGCGCACATGCCTTGCCCCAGAAAGGGTGGCGTTAGATGGGCCGAGTCCCCCGCGATCAGCAGGCGCCCGCTCCGCCAGCAGGGCGCGATCGCGGAATGGAAGGTGTAGAGGGCTGATCGTTCGAGCTCGACATCGTCGGGCCCGACCCAGGGCTTCAGCAGCTCGAACACGCGAGCGGGCTGGGTGATCGTGGCCCCGTCCTCGCC
>DASXMO010000110.1:0-2106 GCA_036495605.1 Solirubrobacteraceae bacterium | reverse complement strand
CCGGTCGGGTCGAGAACTACGCGGAAGCGTCCGGGGTAGCCCCTGAGGCTGCCCGGGCGATGGGCTGGCATTCGTCGGTGGGAGCACCGGTCACGGTCGAGGGCCGCCTCTGGGGCGTCCTGGCAGTCGTCTCGACGAACGAGAGCCCTCTGCCCCCTGACACCGAGCAGCGGTTGGCCGCGTTCACCGAGCTAGTTGCGACTGCGATCGCGAACACCGAGGCTCATCAGGAGCTGGCTCGACTCGCCGTCGAGCAAACAGCCCTGCGAAGAGTGGCGACCCTCGTTGCGGCGGGCGCGCCGCCGGCGGAGGTGTTCGACGCGGTAACCGGCGAGGTGGCTGCCTTGATTCCGGCGGACGGGTCCGCGCTGACGCGGTTCGAAGCCGAGGGTACCTTCACCCCGCTGAGCGGCTGGGCGATCGAGGACGGTCAGAAGCACATCGGTAGGGGCTTCGAGCGCGCAGGCACCGTGTCGGCCCTGATCTTTGAAACGGGCCGCCCCGGCCGGCTCGAGAATTACGCCGAGGCACCCGGCGAGGCTTCCGCGGTCGCCCGAGAGCTGGGCTGGCGCTCGGCTGTGGGAGCCCCGATCACCGTCGCGGGCCGTCTCTGGGGCGCATTGATGGTCGTATCGAAGAGCGAGCAGCCGCTGCCGCCCGAGACGGAAGGGCGACTCGTGGAGTTCACCGAGCTCGTCGCGACCGCGATCGCGAACAGCCAGGCGCGCCAGGAGCTGGCGCGGCTCGCGGATGAGCAAGCAGCGCTTCGGCGGGTAGCGACGCTGGCCGCGCAAGGAGCCGCGCCTCGCGAGGTCTTCGAAGCCGTGAGCGCAGAGGTCGCCCCGCTGGTCGGCGCCGATGCTGCGGCTATCACGCGCTACGAAGCGGACGGCACGCTCATGGCCGTCGGCGGCGGGGTGAGCAGCGGCGGCTTCCCCGTCACCGGAATGCGCCTCCCGCTCGAGGGCAGCGTGTCCGGCCTGATCCTCAAGACGCGTCGCCCTTCGCGGATCAACAGCTTCGAAGGCCAACCCGGCGAGACAGCCGCAGTGCTGCGCGACCTGGGGTGGCACTCCGCGATAGGAGCGCCGATCTCGGTCGAAGGCCACCTCTGGGGTGTCCTGGTCGTCTACTCGAAGAAGGCCGAGCCGCTACCCGCAGATACCGAGCGACGCCTGGGCCAGTTCACCCAGATCGTGGCCACGGCAATCGCGAACACCGAGAGCCGCGCCGAGCTCAAGGCCTCGCGCGCACGGATTGTCGCCACCGCTGACGCCACGCGGCGGCAGATCGAGCGGAACCTGCACGACGGCGCCCAGCAGCAACTCGTTACGCTTGCGCTCGAGGTACGCGCCGCGCAGGCGGCTGCACCGCCCGAGCTGAGCGAGCACCGGGCCGAGCTGTCGCACGTTGCCGAAGGGCTGACGAACGTGCTCGACGGGCTCCGTGAGATCGCCCTTGGGATCCACCCGGGGATCCTCACCGAGGGCGGGCTCGGCCCCGCGCTGAAGACGCTCGCGCGCCGTTCGCCTGTCCCGGTCAGCCTCGAGGTCCGAGCCGAAGGACGACCGCCGGAGCCAGTCGAGGTAGCGGCGTACTACGTCGTCTCGGAGGCTTTGACGAACGCGGCTAAGCACGCGCGAGCGTCCCAGGTGGACGTCAGCGTGGACGTGCGCGGTCCATCACTTCGCGTCGTGGTCCGTGACGACGGAGAAGGTGGCGCCGACCCTGGTCGTGGGTCCGGACTACTCGGCCTGAAGGATCGGGCAGAGGCGATCGGGGGCACGCTCTGCGTCGAGAGCCCGCAAGGAGAAGGCACAACGCTGGTGGCCGAGCTGCCGCTCGACCACTAGATGCATGAGCGCACGAGTGATCATGCTGCCTCGCGCGCGGCCGCCGAGCCGTCGACCGTGAGCGTGATGTCGATGTTCCCGCGCGCGGCCCGCGAGTACGGGCAGGCCTCATGCGCGGTTCGTCAGGTCGACGGCCTCGTCGCGTGCGATCCCCGGTGCGTCGAGGTATGGCCGGGCATGGTGCTGAGAGTGGAGCGTGCGCGCATGGTGCCTGCCGACGGGGGCAGGGGAAGTGGATGCGCTCGGACCGGAC
>DASXMO010000109.1:0-42777 GCA_036495605.1 Solirubrobacteraceae bacterium | reverse complement strand
GCCTACGCGCCGAGGGAGTCGATCTCTCCGCGTTTGCATTGATCCGCTCGCTCTACCGCGAGGACGCAGAGCACGACGGCCGCGTTCTCTACCTGAACGTCGACGGGCTCACCAACATGGCGATCGCCGAGGGCTCGGTCTGTCGCTTCACGCGCGTCGTCGGCGGAGGTCTCGAGGCGATGGCCAGCGGGCTGGCCGAGCGGCGTAATATCGCCGTCGCCGACGCCCGCACGCAGATCGCCTCAGCGGATCTGACTGCGCTCGACGAGCTCGACGAGGAGCTACGCATCGTGCTCGAGAACGGCATCCGCGAGATCGCCGGCGAGGTGCGCAACTCGCTCGACTTCCATCGCTCCCAAGACGCCGGCGGGGAGGTCTCGCGGATCGTGCTCAGCGGCGCCTCGCTCGACGTACCCGGCTTCGCCGACGCGCTCCAGGGCGAACTCGGCGTACCACTCACACGCGAGACCGTGACGACGACCAACGGCGCCGGGGACACAGGCGTCTCGCCGCAGCGCATGGCGATCGCGACCGGCCTCGCGGTCGAGGAGGCCCCGAAGCGATGAGGGCCGTCAACCTGATCCCAAGTGACGACCGCGGCGGCGGGGCCATCAGCGCCGGACGCTCCGGCGGCGGCGTGTTCGTGATCGCCGGACTGCTCGCTGGGCTTGCGCTGCTAGCGCTGCTCTACGGCATGGCCGACCATCAGATCTCGAGCAATCGCTCCGAAGTCGCCTCGCTCACCGCGCGTGTCCAGCAGGCGCAGTCTCGCGCGGGTGAGCTATCCCCGTACACGTCCTTCCTGCAGATGCGCGAACAGCGCATCCAGGCCGTCACCACGCTCGTGGATTCGCGCTTCGATTGGGCGCAGGCCTTTCGGGAACTAGGGCGCGTGCTGCCGGCCGGCAAGGTCTCGCTCGACTCGATCGAAGGCACGGTCGGATCCACCGCCGCGCCCACACCCGCCTCCAGCAGCTCGAGCTCCTCAGCGGCCGCGGGCGCTTCCTCTGTGACCTCCGCCACACCTCCCGGCAGCATCCCCGTCTTCAAGCTCACCGGCTGCGCCGTCAGCCAGGCCGAGGTCGCACTGATGCTCGAGCGCCTGCGCTTGATTGATGGCGTGAACGAAGTCTCGTTGCAGAGTTCGACTCAGTCGGCGGCCAAAGGCGCTGACGCTGGCTCCGGGTCTGGCGGCGGCTGTGCCGGCGGCAACCCGGCGTTCACCGCCCAAATCACCTTCGATGCGCTGCCTACCATCCCCGCGACGAGCACGGCGACAGGCGCGAGCGCTTCGACAGTCTCATCCTCGACAAGCTCAACGACGTCCGCGAGCGCCACGAGCGCCGCTACGCCGGCTGCGACGAGTACTCCCGCGAGCGCCACCACCACGACATCCTCGACATCCTCGACGCCCGCGGCCAGCGCTGCCTCGGCATCGTCCTCGGGAGCGGTCCGATGACCGGTCGCGATCGCATCGTCGTAATGGTCATCGCCACGCTCGGCATTCTCGCCGGGGTGTGGTTCATGGCCGTCGCGCCCAAGCGCGAACAGGCCGCCAAGCTCGCGAGCGAAGTCAGCGCCGCACAGGGACAGCTCGCCAGCGCCGAAAGCCAGGTTGCTGACGCCAGCGCCGCACAGGCCCGCTATCAGGGTGCCTACGCCTCGATTGTGCGTCTCGGCAAAGCCGTCCCCGCGAGCCAGGAAGTGCCCGCGCTGATCTATCAGCTCGCCCAGGCGACCGATCAGAAGAACGTCGAATTCGCCTCGATCAACACAACCGTTCCGGGCGCCGGCGCGACCGGTTCGAGCTCCGCATCGACGAGCTCCTCCACGGCTGCCGGGGCCGGCTTCGAGCAGATGCCCTTCACGTTCACCTTCAACGGTGGTTTCAACAACCTCTACAGCCTCTTCCAGCAGCTCGACGGCTTCACGACACGCAGTGCGTCCGGTGCGCTGAACGTGAACGGTCGTCTCCTCACGATCCAGAGCATCAAGCTGGCGCCCGCCAGCAGCACCGGCTCGGAAAGCTCCGCTGGGGGATCGGGCGCCGGCGGCTCAGAACAGCTCTCCGGCTCGATTACCGCGACCGCCTACGTGCTGCCCGCAGGGCAGTCGCTCACCGGGGGTGCAACTCCGGCCGGACCTTCCGGGACGGGCACACAGTCCGCTTCCACCGGCGCCACAAGCTCCACCAACGCTGCAGCCGTAGTGCAGGTGAACCCATGAGGAACTTCCTCGACTCACTACGTTCGGACCTGCTCGACAGGCGCTTTGTGCCCGTGCTCGCGCTGCTCGGTGTCGCGCTCATCGCTGCGCTGGCCTTCGCCGTGCTCGGCGGGGGCTCCTCGACGAGCTCGACTCCGCCCGCCACCAGCCCTGCTACCGGCGCCAGCGGACCCGCGGGGACTGTCGCGATCACCCCGGCGCCGGCCGCCAACGAGGCCGTCGCGGAGACGACCAGCGGTGCCCACCAGCACTCGAAGGCTCCGCGCAACCCCTTCACGCCGCTGCCTTCCTCGAAGGCCAAGTCTGCGACGGCGTCCACACCAGCAAAGTCTTCGAGCGCTTCGAGCTCGAGCCCGAGCTCCGGATCCAGCTCCTCTTCCTCCACCTCGACCGGAGGGTCGAAGCCCAAAACCGAAACGACTCCCAAACCAGCCGCCCCGGTCAAGCGCGTGTACATCCACTACCACGTGACCGCCGAATTCGGGCTCGTGCCGGCAGTCGCCGAAGGCGCGCCGCCCCAGCCTGCCCAGCTGAAGACCTATCCCAACATGTCCCTTGACGAACCGCTGCCGAGCAAGACCAATCCACAGCTCGTATTCCTCGGCGTGGTCTTGCGCACCGGCAAGGACGCCGTGTTCGCACTGACGGGCGCTGCGATCCTGCACGGCAACGGCGTCTGCAAGCCGAGCCCCACGCAATGTCAGGCGATCCAGTTGCCGGTCGGCCAGAGCGAGACGCTCGAAGTAGTCGAAGCCAACGGCCAGTCGGCCACCTACGAGCTGAAGCTCGTAAGCATCTCCAAGAGCGTCGGCTCGGCCTCTGCGGCCAAGGCCGATGCGGCCTCTGCGGCGTCGTCGAAGGCCGGGCGGACCCTCCTGCACCGCGCCGGTCTCTCGGCCCTGCCCCGAGCCCACTACGCAACCGAAACGAGCTTCGTGCGCAGCGGCAAATAAGCTGCTGCGTTATGAACCTCCGCCTGATCACCGCCGGGGAGTCCCATGGTCCCGGGCTGACGTGCATCGTCGAGGGCCTGCCCGCCGGCCTGCGCCTCGAGCAGGAGTCGCTCAGCGCCGATCTCGCCCGCCGCCAGCTCGGCCACGGTCGGGGAGGGCGCATGAAGATCGAGCGCGACCGCGCCGAGGTCACCGCCGGCGTGCGTCACGGCCTCACGCTCGGCGGACCCGTCGCGCTGAACGTCGCCAACCGCGACTACGCCAACTGGGAGGAGCGCATGAACCCCTGGCCGGTCGCCGAGCCGGTCGCCGAGGTCCACCTCCCGCGCCCGGGCCACGCCGATCTCGTCGGCGCCCAGAAGTACAAGCACTCAGACATCCGCAACATCCTCGAGCGGGCCTCCGCGCGCGAGACCGCCGCGCGTGTCGCCGGCGGCGCGCTGTGCAAGGCCTATCTCGCCGCGCTCGGCGTGCACGTGCGCTCGCACGTCGTGCAGATCGCCTCGATCCACGCCCCCGCGCCCGAGCGGGCGCTGGTCCTGCAGGACTTCGCCGAGGTCGACGCCTCGCCGGTGCGCTGCCTCGACGCCGATGCCACATGCGCGATGGTCGCCGAGATCGATCGCCTGCGCAAGGCCAACGAGTCGCTCGGTGGCGTCTTCGAGGTGCAGGCATTCGGGCTCGTCCCGGGCCTCGGCTCGCACATCTCCTGGGAGCAGCGCCTCGACGGCCGTCTCGCGATGGCGATCTGCTCGATCCAGGCGCTCAAGGGCGTCTCGATCGGCGACGGTTTTCACATCGCCGGCGTCCCCGGCTCTGAGGCCCACGATGAGATCTTCTACGACGGTGGGCGGGGGGGCTACTACCGCGAGACCAATCGCGCCGGCGGTCTCGAGGGCGGTATGACAAACGGCCAGCCCCTGATCGTCCGCGGCGCGATGAAGCCGCTGCCCACGCTCACGCGGCCGCTGCGCTCGGTAGATACCGCCACCCACGAGCCCGCCGAGGCGCTGCGCGAGCGCACCGACTCCTGCACCGTGCCCGCCGCCGGTGTTGTTGGCGAGGCGATGGTCGCGCTCGTGCTCGCGGACGCCTACGCCCAGAAGTTCGGTGGCGATCACATCGACGACGCTCGCGCATCGCTTGACGCCTATCGCGAGAGGATCGGGTGGCGTTCGTCCTGATCGGCTTCATGGGCGCCGGCAAGTCCACCGTCGCCGCCCAGCTCGCCACGACTCTCGGTGGCCGGGCGCTCGACAGCGACACCCTGCTCGAAGAGCATCTCGGCCATTCCATCGCACACGAGTTCGAGTCCCGTGGCGAGGCCTCCTTCCGGGCGAGCGAGGAGCGGATCGTGTGCCGTCTGCTCGCCGACGCTGGTCCCCGTGACGCGGTCGCGCTCGGTGGCGGCAGCGTCCTCTCGGAGGCCGTGCGCGCCGCGCTCGCCGAGCACCTCACGCTGCTGCTCGACATCGACCCGGCACTCGCTTGGGAGCGCGTCCAAGCCTCTTCTGAAGGCGTCGAGCGCCCACTCGCGCGCGACTTCGACGCTTTCGCCGCACTGCATGCCGAGCGGCGCGAGATCTACGAGGGGCTGGCCGACGCCGTGCTGCTGTGGGCCGAGTCCCCCTCCGGAAGGGCCTATCCAGTGCTGATCGGGCGCGGGCTGCTGAGCCGCGGGAACGGACGCCGGCTCGCCGAGATCTGGCCGCTCGATCGCTCTCGCTCGCGACCCTTCCTCGTCAGCGACCGCACTGTGTCCGAGCTCTACGCCCCGCGGCTGGAGGAGGTCCTCAACGGGGAAGGCTCGTCTGAGGCGGCCCCGATCGCGATCGCGCCCGGCGAGCCCCACAAGACGCTCGCGAGCGCCGAGCACGTGTGGAGCGAGCTCGTGCGCGCCGGCATGACTCGCTCGGATCACCTCGTCGCGCTCGGTGGCGGCGTCGTCGGCGACCTCGCGGGGTTCTGCGCCGCCACATACCAGCGCGGCGTGCCTGTCGTGCACATCCCCACCACGCTCGTCGCCCAGGTCGACTCCGCCTACGGCGGCAAGACCGGTATCGATCTCCCCGCCGCCAAGAACTACGTCGGCGCCTACCACCAGCCCGCCGCCGTGCTCGTCGATCCGGACACGCTCGCCACACTGCCCGCCGCCGAGCTCGCCGCCGGCTGGGTCGAGGTGCTCAAGACCGCGCTCATCGCCGGTGGAGAGCTGTGGGAGCGCGTTCGCGACTCCAGCGGCTGTGAGGTCGACGAGCGCACGATCGTCGCTTGCGCCGCCACCAAGCTCGCGATCGTCGCCGCCGATGAACGCGACGCGGGCGCCCGCCAGGTCCTCAACCTCGGACACACCGTCGGTCACGCGATCGAGACCGTCACCGGCTATTCCCGTTACCGCCACGGCGAGGCCGTCGGACTCGGGCTGCTCGCCGCGCTGGCACTCTCCGGCGCCGAGGACCTGCGCGCGCAGGTGCGCGAGCTGCTGCAAGCGCGAAACCTGCCGGTGAGCTTCGAGCGAGCGAGCGTCGACATCGAGCAGGTCCTCACGGCCGTCGCACGGGACAAGAAGCGCCTCGGCACCGGCGGCGTTCCGTTCGTGCTGCTCTCCGAGCCGGGCGAGCCGCGCATCGGCTGCGAGGTCTCCGACAGCGAGTTGCGTCAGGCCGTGACAGAGTTGAGCGAGTCATGAGCGCATCCGCGCCCCAGCGCGTGGAGGTGCTCCACGGCGTCAACCTCAACCTGCTCGGCGAGCGCGACCCGCTGCATTACGGCACGCTCACGCTCGCCGACCTCGAGGGGCGGATCGCCGCCTGGGCCGCCGAGGACGGTCTCGATGCGAGCTTCTTTCAGACCAACGCCGAGTCCGAGTACGTCGAGCGCCTGCACGCGCTGCGCGGACAGGTCGTCGCAGTGATCCTCAACCCCGGGTCCTGGACGCACTACGCCTACGCGATCCACGACGCGCTCGAGCTGACGGGACTTCCCGCCGTCGAGGTGCACCTATCCGATGTGCAGTCGCGCGAGCCCTGGCGGCGAACGTCGGTGATCGGTGATCTTTGCCTGGCTACGTACTCGGGCAAAGGCCCCGACGGCTACCGGCTCGCGCTCCAGCGCATACGTCAGGCGCTCGCGGAGGAAGGTCCATGAGCACACACGGCATCGGAGGAGGTCGTCGGAGATGACCGTGGCGAACGGTGGAGTCGAGAGCGAGCGCGTGGAGCGTCTCGCCGGTGAGCTGCGCGAGCGCAAGCTCGACGCGCTGCTCGTCTGGAGCCCCGTCAACATCCGCTACCTCACCGGCTTCACCGGCAGCAACGCGCTGGTGTTGGTCGCCGCCGCCGGGCGTTCCGGGACGCATCGCTTTCTCACCGACTTCCGCTACGAGACCCAGTCCGCTGAACAGGTCCCCGAGCTATTCGCCCGCGAGATCGTCTCCGGAGAGCTGCTCGACGCCGCCGTCGCCGCGCTGCTGGCGACGAACACAGGCGCGGGACGCCTCGGGTTCGACGACGGGAGCCTCACGGTCGCCCAGCACACGCGCCTGCGCGAGCTGCTGCCGGCCGGATGGCAGCTCGTTGCTAGCGCCGGTGCAGTCGAGCGTATGCGAGCGGTTAAGGACGCCGGGGAGATCGCCCGCATTCGCGCCGCGAGCGAGCTCGCGGACGAGGCGCTGCGACGTAGCGTCCTGGAGCGTGGGCTCGTGGGACGCACCGAGCGGGAGGTCGCGATCGACCTCGAGCTGGAGATGCGCAGGCTCGGCGCCGACGGCCCCAGTTTCCCCTCGATCGTCGCCTCGGGCCCCCACGGCGCGCTGCCACACGCCGAGCCGCGGGCAGAGCCGATCTCGCGCGATGTGCTCGTCACGATCGACTGGGGGGCCTTTCACGAGGGCTATTGCTCGGACTGCACCCGCACCTACGCCACCGGCGAGGGCCTCAGCGCGCCGGCGCGAGAGGTCTATGAGCTCGTCCGTTCAGCTCAGGCGCTGGCGCTCGATGCCGTCACCGCCGGTCCCAACGGTCGCGAGCTCGACGCCGTCGCACGCGAGGCGATCGAAGCCGCCGGCCACGGTGAGCACTTCGGCCACGGTCTCGGTCACGGCGTGGGCATGGAGATCCACGAGGGCCCGCGCCTCTCGCGCACCGCCGGCGAGGATCCGCTGCTCGCCGGCAACGTCGTCACGGTCGAGCCCGGGATCTACCTGCCCGGGGAGTGCGGTGTGCGCGTCGAGGATCTTCTCGTCGTCCGCGCCGATGGTCACGAGGTGCTGACGGGGTTGCCCAAGGAGTTGACGGTCATCGACTGAGGCTGAGGGCGTTAGACGCAGGCGGAGAAGTCCACTCTCGTCACGCATGGTCTATGGGATCATCAAGCCAGACCCACCCATGAGCACGCCAAGCCGGATCTGCTCGCTACTGCCGAGCGCGACCGAGATCATCGCCCAGCTGGGTTTGCAGGACCGCCTGGTGGGCGTCAGCGCCGAGTGCCGCTGGCCGATTGAGGTGGTCGGCAAGCCGGTCGTCTCGAGCGCCCGGTTCGATCCTGCGGCACTGTCCAGCATCGAGATCGACGAGCTCGTGCGCGATTCGATCGGCGAGGGCGGGTCGCTGTACGCGGTGGACGCGGAGCTCGTCGAGCGCATCGCTCCCGACCTGATCGTGACTCAGGATTTGTGCGCCGTGTGTGCGGTATCAAGCGAAGACCTCTCAACCGCGTGCCCGCTGGATGCGGAGATCGTCTCGCTCGACCCGCGCACCCTCGGGGATGTGTCCGACAGCGTGCTGGCTCTCGCGCGGCGTTTGGAGGTCGAGGATCGCGGGCTCGAGATCGTGGAGGAGATGTGGGGGGCGATCGAAGCGGTCGAGCGAGCTGTCGCCGGCGCCGAGCGGCCCAGGGTGTTCTTCGCCGAGTGGATCGAGCCTCCGTACTGCGGCGGGCATTGGATCCCGGAGATGATCGAGCGCGCTGGCGGCACGTGCCTGCTGGGGTCCGCGGGCGAGCCGTCGCACCGGGTGAGCTGGCGAGAGGTGCTGGGGCAGGAACCTGACCTGGTCGTGATCTCGCCGTGCGGCTTTCACGCCCGGGAAGCGGCCGCGCGTGCGGCGGACCTGCAACTGCCCTGCCGGGTGGTGGCGGTCGACGCCGACAGCTTCTACTCGCGCCCGGCACCGCGGCTTGCAGAGGGGCTGTGCCAGTTGGCCCACCTGATGCACCCCGACGCGGTCGCTGACGCGGGCTGGCCGGCGATCGAGCTGAAATCTCAGTAGCCGGGCTT
Organism: Solirubrobacteraceae bacterium; assembly: GCA_036495605.1. Lineage (GTDB taxonomy): Bacteria > Actinomycetota > Thermoleophilia > Solirubrobacterales > Solirubrobacteraceae > Palsa-744. Next base: position 34,323 of record DASXMO010000109.1, on the reverse strand, counting down.
CATCTGGTCCGGCTCGGCAGTGCCCGCAGAGTCCAACTTTACCGCTATCGTGATTCAGCCCGCGGACGCTCCAGCTGTGCTGAACCATCTTCAATTTGGCTCTAGAAAGGGCTGATCCACCATCATCACGACCAACCAGCGCTCTGAGCCGACCTCGTATGACGCTGCCTGCCTGGCGCTCGCGCGGCGACTGGACGTTGGACTGATCACGCTGGACAAGGGGCTCGCGACGGTGGCCGCGAAAGAGGGGCACCTTGTGTTTCTCGGAGAGGCCTGTGGCTAGGCGCTCGGCAGAGGAAGAGCAAGCATGGCAGGAGGTCCGCCGCGTGGTCTTGGAGCGCGACGGGTGGACTTGCACCGAGTGCCACGAGCAGTCACCTCTTCGTGAGCTGGACGTCCATCATCTTATCCCGCGGGCGGCTGGCGGGTCCGACAGCGCGAGCAATTGCGTGACTCTCTGCGACGGCTGTCACGCGGGACGTCATCTCAACCTCCAGGTTTCCTTGGCTCGACGCACGATCGAACGGTGGGCGTTGGCTCTCGCGCGGTTTCTCGATCGTGGCCGCGAGCTTCCAGAAGAGTCCCGCGCACTCAGTGCGGGATTGCACCTGTTTGGCGTGACGCGCTTTCGCGATGGCCAGATGGACGCGGTCCTCGGCGCGCTGCGAGGTGAATCCCTGCTGGTGATCCGCCCGACCGGGGGCGGCAAGAGCCTGTGCTTCCAGTTGCCCGCGATCCTCAAGGGTCAGCCCACGACCTTCGTTCTCTCACCGCTGAAGACGCTGATGGTTGATCAGATCGACGGGCTGCATCACCGCAAACTGCCGGCGACGTTCATTAACTCCGATATCGGGCTACGCGAGAAGCAGGCGCGCTACGACCTGCTCGAGCGGGGGGCTTGGACGCTGCTGTACATGGCCCCCGAGCGATTCGGTGACCGAGTCAAGCGGCAAGAGGTCGCGTGGCTCAGCGGGCATCGGCCGTCCTTCCTCGTGGTCGACGAGGCGCACCTGATCGATCGCTGGGGGGCAGACTTCAGGATCGACTACAGCCGCATTGCAGAGATCAGGCATATGCTCGGCAATCCGCCCGTGATCGCCTGCACGGCGACCGCCGGCGTGGAGACTCAGCGGCGTATCCTCGATTCGTTGGACGTTCCCGACGCACGTGTGCTGGTTTCGGGCGTCGATCGTCCGAACATCGCCTTGGTGCGCCTGCATGAGCCAAACGCCCGAAGCCGCGCCCAGATAGTCACGGCCCTACTGGCAAAGATCTCGGGTCGCGCGATGATCTTCGTGCCCACCAAGAAAGAGGGGGTGAAGGTCCAGGAAGCGATGGCGTCAATGGGCTGTGAGCTGCCGTTGTTCCACAGCAAGCTGGACGGGCTCGAGCGCGACGGTATCCAGGCACGCTTCAGCGGCCGGATCGACCCGCCGATCAATGCCATCATCACTACGAGCGCCTTCTCGATGGGTGTCGACATACCGGATGTTCGGCTTGTCGTGCACTGGCAGCACCCCGCCTCCGTCGAGGACTACCTGCAGGAGTTCGGGCGTGCCGGACGCGATGGCAAGCCCGCTCTTGCACTGCTCTTTACCGCGGGCGAGCGAGATACGGGTCTGCTGAAATACATGGCGGAGAAGACTGCCGAAGAGGCCGAGGCGAGTGGCAGGCGTAGCTCGGCGGACGTGCGGGCGACCCTCGCCGGACGAGAGCGTCGCATTCGCGAAATGCAGCGGCTGAGTGAGAGCGATCGCTGCTTTCGAGCCGCGCTTCTCGACGTCCTTCAGGGTCCCCGCCGCAGGCGGCGACGATCACCAGCGCGATGGCTGCTTGATCTCGTGTTCTCCAGTCCCGTCCGAGTCGAGGGCGCCGGCGCTTGCTGTGACCATTGCCATCCTGAGCTTGGCCAGCGGATTCGCGCCGGCACCTACGTCCCCGGCGACAAGCTCGATCGTTGGTGGGGCATCGGCTGGCGCAGACTCTGGAGGCGACTGTGGGTTTCCCTCGCCTTGCTGCTGGCGTTGGCTGTGGTGTGGGGCACCTTCCTCGATCAGCACAGGGCAGCATCTCCAGAGCCGGCGGCGAATCTGTATCTCGCCTACGTCACGAGCCATTATCCGGGGCAAAGCTTCACGACGCCGCGAGTGCGGGCGTATAGAGGTTACGACCTTGTCTGCGCCAGCCGACGTTTTCGTGGCTCATCCATGCTTTGCCTGCTCATCCGCGCAGATCATGGCGGCGTCCGCGCGGTGAGCGGCACCTATCGACGCGACCACAGTCGACACTTCGCCTGCACCGGAGCCGCCCAGCGCCTACGGATCTGTTGACGCGTCCCGGTGCTCTGCCCAAACGATTTGGCTCTAGAAAGGGTTGATTCGCCATTGTCACGACCAACCAGGAGATCGGTGAAGTCTTCGCCGAGTACGTCGCCTGAGGAGCGTGGCGGTGCGGGTGGAAGCCCACTTTCCGGAATCAAGGCTATGACTGCCGTTATTCTGCGACTGTGAGTTGTTCGTCGAAGGGCTGGATCAGCGCGGGTGTGACCGTGTGCGTTGGGCTCGTGCTGCTGCCTGCGGTGGCAGGCGCGGCGGTACAAGCTCCCGGCTTCTCCGGTGGCCCGGGGGTCGTGAGTGATGGTCTGCTGTGGGCGAGGGGTGCTACGGGGCAAGCAAGCGTATTCCTCAGCACTGCCACCAGCACGCGTCTGCTGGTAACGGACACCGAATTGTCGGCGGTCCACGTGGAAGATGGTTGGGTGATCGTTGCTGAGGCGTCAGGTCCGAAGATCGGGAAGCTCGGCCGGCGACTGACGACGATCCGGGGACTGCGGCGCTGTCCACCGATCCGGAGCATCCGGGTGAACAATCGTTTGGAGGCTGTAGCTAATGACGACCTCTACGCCGTCGTGCGGGCAAGCTGTTTCGGGCGACGGCAGGGCGACGCCCAGCTCTTGGTGCGCGTTCGCCTGGGCACTGGCGACCTACACGTGATCGCCAAGGTGCCAAGTGGCGCGATCTCGCTGGCGGCTGCGGGGTCCCGGCTTGCGCTGACCTACGAAGTCGGCGCAGCACCAACCTACGAAATCTTCGAATCCGAGCGGGAAGGCAGCGTGCGAGTCAAGGTCCTGGACTCACGCAACGGGCATCTGCTCTATAGCTTGGCTCCGCCATCGGCCGAGCACGGCGAACCTGGCCGCTACAGCGAGACCCAGCTCGACACCAAAGGCGACGTTCTCGTCACCAGCTTCAGGCATCGACCGCTCCCGGGCGGTGGCGAAGCTATCGGATGGTGGGGCAGTCCTAGGACACGAATCGCTCGCCCTCTCGAAAGTGGATTCGAGCCGTCGCTGGGTGAGCGCCTCGCGTATGCGTCGCTGTCCAACGGGCGCGTCGCGTATGCCACGCGGGGGGAAGGTCAAACGAGACTCGAGGTGCTCAACCTCGCGACCGGTGAGGCGCGAACGATCGTCACGTTCTCAGGCGCGGTGAACATGGAAGGCTTCGGTCTCGGCACGACGTTCCTTGCCTGGGCGCAGCAGAACTACGCATACATCACAAGGCCCTGCGTCACCGAAGCGCCGGTCGGCTCCCCGGAACTAACCGAGACGCCCCTCTCGCCTGCGGGGCAGCCAGTTGCCGTCGAGATCTCTCCAGGGCCTCGCCCTGCTGGGCAGATATGCCCTCCGCCTCGGTGATACGCAGCTTCGGCTAGGGCACAGAGGGTAAGTCATCACCTACGCATCACGGCTCCGTGTCCGAGTGTGCATACGTCGGCCGAAACCGCGCTGAACATCGGAGTAACCCCTGCGAGCTACACTATGGGTGCGATGCCGAGTAAGCACCCGCGAATTGCCGTGACGGCGGACCCGGAGCTGGGGGAGGCGTTGGAGCGCGTGCGCGCGGTTACGGGCACGCGTGAGGCCGATGCGTCGCTCGTGCGGCGGCTTGCGGTGGAAGGGGCTGGGGTGGAGTTGCAGGCAGGGCGCAGGCGTCGTGAGGCGATCGAGGCGCTGTTCGCCGTGATGGACCGGGACGGTTGCGATCTCGATCTGGTGGATATCGATCGGCTCAACTCACCTCCGAGCGGAGTGTGAGCGTCGAGCTGTGGGACGGCCAGGGTGCGGTGCTCGCCGATACCTCGGCGTGGATGCTCGCGCGCCGGATTCCACGCGCGCGGGAGCTGCTTTTCGCCGCTGCTGAACGTGGCGAGCTCGCCTGGTGCTGGGCCGTGCGCTACGAGCTCACCTTCGAGGCTCCAAGCCCGGAGCGAATCGCCGCAGTCGATCGAACGCTGGTGGGGCTGCGAGAGATCGCGGTCGATCGCGCGGTGCAGCGAGACGTGCTCGCGGCGATGCGCGAGTTGGCGGACGAAGGCTCTCATGGAGCCCACCGCCTGCCTCTGACTGACCTCACCGTCACCGTAGCCGCACAAGCGTCGGGACTGGACGTACTGCACTACGATCATCACTTCGAGCGTCTCGGCGAGCTGCTGGGCGTGCATACAGTCTGGATAGCCGATCCCTCCGCGTGATGGACCGAGGCTCCGTCTGAACTCCAAAAACTAGCGATTTGCAGGGAAAACCTTGATCACAACCAACCAGTTCAAGAACGGAAACCACATAGAGGTCGACGGCACGATCTTCAAGATCGTGGAGTTCCAGCACGTGAAGCCGGGCAAGGGCGGGGCGTTCGTGCGCACGAAGCTGCGGCGGGCCTCGGATGGGAATGTGATCGACAAGACGTTCAGGGCGGGCGAGAAGTTCAGGCCCGTGCGGACGGAGGCGCGGCGGATGCAGTTCCTGTACGCGGATGGGACGGATGCGCACTTCATGGACACGGAGTCCTTCGAGCAGATCGCTGTACCGGAGGGAACGCTGGCGGAGGCGCTGCGGTGGACGAAGCCGAGCAGTGAGGTGGATGTGCTGTTCATCGACGACGAGCCCGCGGACGTGCAGCTGCCGAGCGCGGTGGACCTGGAGGTGACGCAGACGGACCCGGGGTTGCGCGGCGATACGGCTTCGGGCGGGGGGACGAAGCCGGCGACGCTGGAGACGGGTGCGAGCATTCAGGTGCCGCTGTTCGTGGATGTGGGCGAGCGCATCAGGGTGGATACGCGCTCGGGCGAATACGTCTCGCGCGCGTAGATGCGCCGTACGGAGCAGCGCCGGGCGGCGGTGGTGGCGCTCTACCAGCACGATTTGACGGGCAGGCCGCTGGGGGAGACGTTGGGGCGCGATGCGTCGCCGATGACGATGGCGCTGGCGCATGCGGCGGCCGATCGCGGCGATGAGTTGGACGCGGTGTTGGACCGCCACGCGCACGGTTGGTCGGTGCAGCGGATCCAGCCGCTGGAGCGCTCGATCATGCGGATCGCGCTGATCGAGATCCTGCACCCGGATGTGGCGCCGGCGGACGAGCCGATCCCGGCGGAGGGGGCGATCGACGAGGCGGTGGAGAGTGCGAAGGTGTTCTGTGGCGCGGATGCGCCGGGGTTCGTGAACGGGGTGCTGGCGGCGGCGTTGCGGGAAGTGCGCGAGAATGCGCTGGAGATGCCGGAGAACGCGCCGAGGGAGAGCACGAGATGAACGATGCGGAGCAGTTGAGGGTCCACGCCAGAATATCTGCTGGGATTGAGGCCGCCGTTCCGCGGCGTCAGACGCCACCCACGATGCTCGACGTACTACCAGTACGTCTGCGCTCGCGTGCGGCGTCTGTCATCCACGGCCCGACCCCCTCAACCCACCATCTATTCTGGCGTGAACCCTGATGGACGAGCGCCTGGATGACCTCATCTCGAAGCTGGAGCGCGCGGCGGAGCAGTTGCGCTCGGGCGAGCTGAGCGCGGATGCGGCGGCGGGACTGGTGGAGGACTGCGCGGGCCTGGCGGGGGAGGCGGCGGCGGAGTTGGAGCGACGCTCGCGCGCTGAGGTCTCGACGGTCGCGCCCGGCCAGGACTCGTTGCTGTAGCGGTGTGAAGGCCGAGGTGAGGGCAGCGCGTCCGGACCAGGCCGATCGCCCGGAGGCCGAGCGCTCGGGCGAGGGTTCGTCCTCGATGTCCTCGTCGGAGGCCGCGAAGAGGAGCGGTTATCCGGAGCATCTGCGGATGGAGGTGGAGCGCTACCTGGAGGGGATGCGCTTCTCGGCGGAGGCGTTGACGGCGGGTTTGGAGGAGGCAATGCGCTACTCGCTGCTGGCCGGAGGTAAGCGCATCCGACCGGTGCTGGCGCTGGCGACGGCGCGGGCGGTGGGGCTGTCCCAGGAGGAGGCGATGCCGCTGGCGGGGGCGATCGAGCTGATCCACACGTATTCGCTGATCCACGACGACCTGCCGGCGATGGATGATGATGCGCTGCGCCGGGGGATGCCGACGTGCCATGTGAAGTACGGCGAGGACGTGGCGATCCTGGCAGGGGACGGGCTGTATGCGGAGGCGTTCCGGCATCTGCTCTCGGAGCGGCGCTCGCCGGCGGAGCGGGTGCTGGGAGTGGCGGCGGAGCTGGCGGGGGCGACGGGCGTGGATGGGATGGTGGGCGGGCAGTACGCGGACGTGAATCCCGATACACCTGACGGGCCGGAGGCGCTGCGCAGGGTGCATGAGCTGAAGACGGGCCGGTTGATCGATGCGTCGGTGGTGTGCGTACTGTTGTTGGGTGGAATCGAGGGACCTGCGACAATGTGGTATCGCCGGTTCGCGGCCGAGCTGGGCGTGCTGTTTCAGATCGTCGACGACATCCTCGATGTGACCGGCACGGATGATGCGCTCGGCAAGCCGCGGGGCAGCGACGAGCGGCACGGAAAGCGGACATACGTGAGCGAGTTCGGCATGGAACGGGCAAGAGGGCTGGCGGCGGAGTCGCATGAGACGGCGAGAGAAGCGCTCGCGAAGGCGGCGACGGCGGGCCCGGGGGAGCCGAGTGCCGCGGCGGAGCTCGAGCAGATAGCTGATTTCATCTACACGCGCACCTCATGACGAAGACGCCACTGCTCGAGACGATCCACGGACCGGAGGACCTGAAAGGGCTTTCGGACGCGCAGTTGAGCGAGCTGGCGCAGGAGGTGCGCACGCAGATCATCGACACGGTGGGGGAGATCGGGGGCCATTTCGGCGCGAACCTCGGCACGTGCGAGCTGGCGGTGGCGCTGCATTCGGTGTTGGACTCGCCGCGGGACAAGATCCTCTGGGACGTCGGCCATCAGGCCTATCCGCACAAGATTCTCACGGGTCGGGCGGGACGGTTGGCGACGATTCGCCAGTACGGCGGGTTGGCGCCGTTCTGTTCGATGGAGGAGTCCGAGCACGACATCATGGGCGCGGGGCACGCGTCGACGTCGATCGGGTATGCGGTGGGGATCAAGGAGGGGATGCGCCGGCTCGACGGCGAGGGCGCTGACGGAAGAGTGGTGGCGGTGATCGGCGACGGCGCGATGACTGGCGGCGTGGCGTTTGAGGCGATCGGGCAGGCCGGCGGGTTGGGGACGCCAATGGTGGTGGTGTTGAACGACAACGGCATGTCGATCGCGCCGAACGTGGTGGCGCTGTCGCGGTACTTCAACCGGGTGAGGCTGAACCCGAAGCTGTGGCATGCGCGTTCGGGTGTGGAGGGCGGCTTGGCGAAGCTGCCGGGAGGGATCGGCTCGGCGTTTGAGCGGCTGGGGCCGCAGCTGAAGGAGTCGATCAAGGCGTTCTGGGCGCCGGGCTTGTGGTGGGAGGAGCTCGACTGGGCGTATATGGGCGTGATCGATGGGCATGACGTGCGCGCGCTGAGGGAGGCGCTGCGGGAGGCGCTGGCGGCGCAGCGCCCGGTGGTCGTGCATGTGGCGACGGTGAAGGGCAAGGGCTTTGCGCCCGCGGAGGAGGGCGGCCTTGAGGGGATGGAGCGCTGGCATGCGGCGAAGCCGAACTCGATCTTGGGCGGCGCCCCCGCGCCGAGCGTGCCGGCGGCGAAGGGGAAGCCGGCGAAGGCGAGCGCACTGCAGTACACGCAGGTGTTCGGCGAGGCGCTGGTGCGCGAATGCGAGCGCGACGAGCGTGTGGTGGGGATCACGGCGGCGATGAACTCGGGGACGGGTTTGAACATCCTGCAGAAGGCGATGCCGGAGCGGTACTTCGACGTGGGGATCGCGGAGCAGCAGGCGATTTTGTTCGCGGCGGGGCTGGCGCTGGAGGGCGTGAAGCCGGTGGCGGCGACCTACTCGACGTTCTTGCAGCGCGCGTATGACCAGATCGTGCACGACGTGTGTTTGCAGAGTCTGAATGTGGTGTTCGCGCTGGATCGCGCGGGGCTGGTGGGCGATGACGGGCCGACGCACCACGGGGCGTTCGACATCGCCTACCTGCGGTGCCTGCCGAACATCGTGCTGATGGCGCCGCGCGACGAGGCGATGCTGGTGCACATGCTGCGCACGGCGCTGAGCTACGACGACGGGCCGATCGCGCTGCGCTACCCGCGCGGTGAGGGCGTGGGCGTGGAGCTGCCGTCCGAGCCGCGTGCCCTAAGGATCGGTACGGGCGAGATTCTGCGCGAGGGCGGAGCGGGCGCGGCGATCGGCCGCAGGGTCGCGCTGATCGGCTACGGCAGCGGGGTCGGCAAGGCGCTTGAAGCGGCGGAAGAGCTGAGCGGCAGTGGGATCGCGGTGACGGTCGCCGACGCGCGTTTCGCCAAGCCGATCGACGCGGGCCTGATGGCGCAGCTGGCGGCCGAGCACGACCTGCTGGTAACGGTCGAGGAGGGAGTGCTCGCTGGCGGCTTCGGCAGCGCGGTGTGGGAGACCCTGAACGAGACGGGCGCGAGCCCACGGATCCTGCGCGTGGGCCTGCCCGACCGCTACGTGACGCACGGCAAGCCGGCGCTGCTGCACGAGGAGGTCGGCTACACGGGCACGCGTATCGCCGAACGCGTAAGGGCGGCGATCCTGCAGCGCGACTCCGCGACGATCGGCGCCTGAGTCAACCGCCGATCGCGGATCGGCGAGCGGGCTTTGATGGGAGACCCGGTAGCTGGGTCCCTCGCGAACAGCGCGGTCGGCGCCGGTCACCGCAGGGGCAGCATGGTTGGGGGGCGCTAGAGCGGCGATCCGAGCGCCGGGCACGCTCAGGGCTTCGCCTGGCTAGGCACGACGCGGCTTTGAGGCACGACACGACTTTGCCTCGCTGGGCGCGGCATTTCCCGTAAGGCCTCGTGCGGCGGGGTCCTGCTTAAATGAAACGACCCGCTGGGGAGGCGGGCCGTTTCGGGGAGGAGGGATGCTGCTGTACTTCGGGTCGATCACTATGTTGCCCGCTGCGCCGGAAACTATGTGTGACATAGCCCACACATGGGCAATGGCTGTATAAGCGCATCAGCTCGGGCTCGGGATCGCCGTCACCGGGAGTGGCGGCTTCAAGTCGGCGAAGACGGGCCCGAACAGCGTCAAGACGGACTCGACGGCCCAGAGGCGAGCGTCACCGTCCGAGCTCGTCGCCCGAGCCGAACGGGAGTCACGCTCGCCCCTCACGCCACCGAATCCCTCCTGACCCACTACCGTCCCACCGGCCCGGTATACAGTGAGGGAGGATGCCGAGCCAGATCAAGACCGAAGCCGCCGACGAGGCTGCCAAGCTGCTCGAAGTCGCGTGGGAGCATCGCTCTATCCCCGTTGACCCGATCGCCATAGCCCGGAGCGCCAGCATCGAAGTTCTCGAAGCAGCGCTAGACGAGAACACGTTGGGTGCCCTCATAAAGGAGCCTGGGGCGGTGCCAAAAATCGTCATCAACGAGCGTCATCCCGAAACGCGCAAGCGGTTCACGTGCGCGCACGAGCTTGGACACTGGACGAGGCGCGGTGATGGAGACGAGGAATACACGACGGTCGACCTTCGGAACCATCTTTCATCGACGGGCGACGATCCAGAGGAGGTCTTCGCGAACGGGTTTGCTGCGGCGCTTCTTATGCCCGAGGCGGAGTTTCGGTTGCAATATGCACTGTGGAAAAAGGCGTCGCTCCTGGGGATCAGGTTCAAGGTGTCTCAAGAAGCCGCCGAGTTCCGCATCAAGCATCTAAATCTCGGCTTGGAGTAGGGAGGAGCGACGGCCACCGATCCAAAGGCCAGTGGTGCGGCTTCGGATGAGCAGGACCGCGCGGTAGCCGAAGTCGAGGGCGCGGTGACTGCCGGCCTGACGAGCCAGGCCGCGCAGCTCCCCGACGAACTTAAGCACCTTCCCGAGAAGCGTGATCTGCTCGAAATTCAGCTTAAGGCGGAGTTTGCCCGCCAGGACATCGCGCTCAAAAAAACCTACGCCGAACAGGAGATTGCGCTCCGCGAGACTTACGCGAAAGGACTGCTGCTGATTCTCACCGCCCTGCTTGTCGTCGTGAACACGATATTCTGGTTCTACGCAGAAAAAGGGCAGCGGTGGAAAATCCCGAGCGAGGTCATCCAGGTGTGGCTGGGTGCCACTGTTGTGCAGGTGGTTGGCGTCGTGACTGTCGTCACGAAATATCTGTTCCCGAATCGAGACGGCCAACCCGATCCGCCGGTGCCTCCCACAGCACCCACCCTGTCAGCCTGAGCGCTCGTTACTCCTGGCCGACGAGCACGGCGTGGGTCAACCCGCGCCCGGCGATCGGCTCCGAGGGCGGCGGAGAAGGGCTGCAGCGACGCTCACCACGTGTCGACGAAGGGACGGCCCTTGCCCTCACGGTCCCGCCACGAGGCGTCGGTCTCGGCGAACAGGGTCGCGATCCAGCGGCGGGAGTCGGCTGGGTCTATTACGTCGTCGATCTCGCCGTAGGCAGCCATGTTGATGCCGCGGCCGTGCTCGTAGGCGGCGGCTACCGTTGCTTGGAAGATGCGCTCGCGCTCTGTTTCGTCCTCGATCGCTTCCAGCTCGCGGCGCATGCCCAAGCGCGCCGCTCCCTCCAGGCCCATGCCGCCGAACTCGGATGTGGGCCAGCCGACTGTGAACAACGGCGCGGTGAAGCCGCCGCCGGCCATCGCCTGTGCGCCCAGGCCGTAGCCCTTGCGCAGCACGATCGTGCCGGTCGGGACGCTGAGGTTCGCGCCGGTCACGAACATCCGCGCGAAGTGACGCACGGTCGCCGTGCGCTCTGCTGCCGGGCCGACCATGAAGCCGGGCGTGTCGCACAGGAACAGGATCGGCAATGCGAACGCGTCGCACAGCTGCATGAACCGCGCCGCCTTGTCCGCGCCCTCCGCGTCGATCGCGCCACCCAGGTGGGGCGGGCTGTTGGCGATCACGCCCAGCGCACGGCCGTCCACTCGCGCGAGCGCCGTCACGATGCCCGCCCCGAAGCCGCGACGTAGCTCCAGCACCGAGTCCTCGTCGAACAATCCCTCGAGCACCTTGCGCACGTCGTAGATCTGCCTGCGCCGCTCCGGCACGATCTCGCGCAGCAGCGTCTGGTCGGGCACGCGCACGTCATCCGAGGGCGGGCCGAAGTAGGAGAGGTAGCGCTTCGCCGCCGCGACCGCCGCGCGATCGTCGGCGACGCGCAGATCGACCACGCCGTTTGCGTCCTGCACGTCGATCGGGCCGACCTCGCTGGGCTCGAACGAGCCCAAACCGCCGCCCTCGATCATCGCCGGGCCGCCCATCCCGATGCTCGAGTCCTCCGTCGCGATCACCACATCACAGCAGCCGAGCAGCGCTGCGTTGCCCGCAAAGCAGTTGCCCGCGGCGATCCCCACCAGCGGCACCAGCCCGCTCAGGCTCGCGAACAGGTTGAAAGCGCGGCAATCCAAGCCCGCCACCATCGGCCAGTCCACATCGCCCGGACGCCCGCCGCCGCCCTCGGCGAACAGCACTACCGGCAGCCGCCGGCGCTCCGCGAGCTCGAATAGACGGTCCTTCTTCGCGTGCCCGCGCATCCCCTGCGTGCCCGCCAGTACCGTGTAGTCGTAGGACATCGCCACGCAGCGCATCCCCTCGACATCGCCGACTCCCGCCACGAGACCATCCGCGGGAGTGCGCTCGATCAGCTCCTCGCGCTCACGCCGCCGCTCCTGCGCGGCGAACACCAGCGGGCGGTACTCCACAAACGTCCCCTCATCCAGCAGTTCTCCGAGGTTCTCCCGCGTCGTGCGCCGACCCCGCTCGTGGCGCTTGGCGACCGCGTCGGGGCGCGCGGCATCGAGTCCGAGCTCGTGGCGCTCGCGTACCGCGCGCACGTCCTCGCGCTCTGCCTCGTCGGTTTCGGCGCGGGGCTCGGAGGGTGACGTCATCGAGGGATCATCGCTCATAGCATTCACCCCGTGTCAGCCAACGAGAGCGAGACCTCGGCCTCGCAGCGGCGCGAGATCCTCAAGGAGGTCTACGCGCAGACGCAGCAGTGTGTGCGTTGCTCCGAACTCGCCGCCACGCGCAAAACGGTCGTCTTCGGCGCGGGCAACGCCGACGCGGATCTGATGTTCGTAGGGGAGGCCCCTGGCGCGAGCGAGGACGAGCAGGGCATCCCCTTCGTCGGCCGCGCCGGGAAACTGCTCGAGACGCTGCTCGGCGAGATCGGGATGACCCGCAGCGAGGTCTTTATCGCGAACACCCTGAAGTGCAGGCCTCCCGCCAACCGCGATCCGCGCCCCGAGGAGATCGCCAACTGCAACGAGTACCTCTACCGCCAGGTCGAGCTGATCCAGCCGACCGTGATCTGCACGCTCGGCAACTTCTCCACCAAGCTCCTGCGCGACGATCCGACCGGCATCACGCGCCTGCACGGCCAGCCCGAGATACTCACGCTCGGACGGCGCGCCGTCCGTCTCTACCCGATCTTTCATCCCGCCGCCGCCCTCTACACCCCGCGCATGCTCGAGACCCTACGCGAGGACTTCGCGCGGCTGCCCGCACTGCTCGCGCAGGGCGCGCCCGAGCAGCCGGAGTGGAGTGAGCTTCCGGAGGTAGACCCGCGCGAGCTCGCCGCGGCCGCGAGCTCAGAGGCACGCGAGTCCGATCCGGGTGCGCCAGCTCCGGCCTCAGAGCCCGCCGAGGTCGATCAGCTCGGGCTCTTCTGAGGTCCGCGTCGATCCTGCTTTCAACTCGAGTCGATGTCGTAATCCCGCATCAGAACTGCGAATCCGACTTCATCGGGGGACAGTCACCGCGACCGTCGAAAAAATCTCGCCAGGACCCTAAAGTCGCTCGGTTCCCTTGCCGATAACGGTCCTGTCTCCATCCTCCCTAGCAGTATCGACCGGCCCGCCACCCTCTCCCGCGGGCCGGTCCTCTTTAACGGACCCGGCCGCTCGACGTTTCCTGTCAGAGTTCCGTCGTGGCCGTCCGCATCGTCCAGAGCGCCAGTCCCAGCGAGACCGAAGCTCTCGGCGTCGAGCTGGCCGCCGCTCTGAGCCCCGGCGACGTCGTGCTCATCCACGGTGAGCTCGGCGCGGGCAAGACCACGTTCGTGCGCGGCGCCGCCCGGGCGCTCGGCGTCTCAGATCCGGTCACGAGCCCGACATTCAGCATCGGTCACCGTTATCGCGGCGCCGACGTCACCGTCACGCACCTCGACCTCTACCGCCTGCAGGATCTGCAAGCGGAGGATCCGGAGCTGCTGGAGGACTACCTCGGGCCCGAGCACATCGCCTTCGTCGAGTGGCCCGAGGCCGGCTCCCGCGAGTTCGCGCGTGCGCGTGTGCGCGTCACCCTCGCCCATGCCGGCGGCGATCGCAGGCGCATCGAGATCTGCGAGACCGCGACGACGATGACGACGACGACGCCCCACTCCGCCGCTGGGCCCGGCACGGAAGGGACGCCGCGATGATCGTGCTCGGATTTGACACCTCCACGCCCGCGACCGCGATCGCGCTGCGCCTCCCCGATGGTGCGAGTCTGCAGGCGCGCGACGATCCCACCGCCGGCGAGCGCCCGGGGCACGCCACGCGGCTGCTGCCCCTCGCCGCCGATCTCCTCGCGCAGGCCGGCCTGCGCTTCGCCGACGTGCAGCGGATCGCCGTCGGTATCGGTCCCGGGACCTTCACCGGGCTGCGCATCGGTCTCGCCAGCGCCCGCGGGCTCGCACAATCACTCGACGTCCAGCTCGTCGGCGTTTCGAGCCTACAGGCGCTCGCGCTCGCCGCTGCCAACGACCGTGAGCACGCGGGCGCTGCTGTTGGCCTACTCGCTCTGATCGATGCCCGCCGTGGTGAGGCATTCGCTGCCGCCTATGCCGTCCCGCAGGAGCGGTTCGGCGACCGCCGGGCGAGCCCTTCGACCGAGCGGCCTCTGATCGAGCGGATTTTGCCGGCCGAGCTGGCTCCGCCTCGCGCCCTCGCGCCCGAACGCTTCGGAGAGATCCTCGACGAGGTCGCCGCGGATGGCCTCGAAATCGCGAATTGGCTCGCGCTCGGCAACGGCGCGATGCTCTACCGTGACGCCCTCCAAACGCTCGGCATCACCGTTCCCGCCGACGATTCCCCGCTTCACCGCGTCAGCGGCGAGGCGATCTGCGCGCTTGGCGCGAGCGGCGTCGCGCAAAATCTAGACACGGTCCTGCCCGACTATCGCCGCCGACCCGACGCGGAGCTCGCGCTCGAGCGCTCAGCCGGCGCGGGAGCACACGCATGAGCTCCACGCGGACGGCCCAGTCGAGCGTCGACTCTCCCCGCGAGATCGAGATCAGGCCCCTGCTCTACCCCGACCTGCCGCGGGTGATCGCGATCGAGCGCCGCGTCTTCCCAACGCCCTGGTCGCTCGCGATGTTCGTGCTCGAGCTCTCCAAGCAATCCGGCATATGCCTTGCCGCCACCATCTCCGCCACACCCGGCGAGCGGCAGTTGATCGGCTATCTGATCTGCTCGCGCTACGAGACTGTCTGGCACATCATGAACGTCGCCGTCGACACCGCCCACCAGGGTCGCGGGGTCGCCTCGGCGCTGCTCGCCGAGTTGTACCGACGCGTCGACGACAACGCCGCCCGCTACACGCTCGAGGTGCGCCGCTCCAACCGCCTCGCGATCGGTCTCTACGAACGCGAGGGCTTTCGCGCCGCCGGCCTGCGCCGCCGCTACTACCAGGACAACGGCGAGGACGCGCTCGTGATGTGGCGCACCCCCGCAACGCTCGAAGGGCGCCTCGATGACGTCCCCAACCCCGGGCCCGTGTGAGCTCGGCGTGAGCGACCGTCCCCCGCCGCGCGACGCCGCCATGTCAAATGCGACCCCGCGCGATATGACCGAGCCCGGCGTCCCACCGCAGCGGCCGATCCTCGCGCTCGAGAGCAGCTGCGACGACACCTGCGCCGCCATCCTCGACGCGCGCGGGCGCGCGCTCTCGAACGTCATCTCCTCCCAAGGCGTGCACGACCGTTACGGCGGTGTCGTGCCCGAGATCGCTTCGCGTCACCACCTCGAGCTGGTCAACCTCGTCGTCTCCCAGGCGCTCGCGCAGGCCGGCGTGGGGCTCGATGACATCGGCCTCGTCGCGGCCACCCAGGGTCCGGGTCTCGTCGGCGCGCTGCTCGTCGGGTTCTCCACCGCCAAGGCGCTCGCGGCCGCACGCGAGCTGCCGTTCGCTCCCGTCGATCACCTGCAGGGGCACGTCGCCGCGAACTTCGTCCTGCCCGATGCCCCCGACGAGCATCCTCGTCTTTCAAGTGCAAGGTCGGCCTCGTCGGACCCCGACGTGTCCACTGTCGTGCGGTCCGGGCTCCCCGCACGGAAGGCGTTCGAACCGCCGTTCGTGTGCCTGATTGCTAGCGGCGGTCACACGCTGCTGACGCACGTCACCGAGCACCACGGCTACCGCGTGCTCGGCCGCACGCTCGATGACGCCGCCGGCGAGGCCTTCGACAAGGGCGCGCGCATGCTCGGGCTCGGCTACCCCGGCGGCGCTGCGCTGGAGCGGCTCGCGGACGGGGGAGATCCCCACGCCTATGCGTTCCCCGGCTCTGCCACCGAGCGCGCACGGGGGGGCAAGGGGACGAGCAGGCAGGCGTTCGAGCAGGGGCTCGACTTCTCCTTCGCCGGCCTCAAGACCGCCCTGCTCTACCGCCTACGCGAGCTCCCCGCGGCCGAGATCGAGGAGCGCGCATCCGATCTGGCCGCCTCATATCAGGCCGCGATCATCGACAGCCTGATCGAGCGCTGCGAACGGGGATTGCAGGAGACCGGCCTCGATCGTCTCACCCTCGGCGGGGGCGTCGCGGCCAACGGCGAGCTGCGCCGTCGTCTCGGCGCGCTCGGCGTGAGCGTTCACGTCCCCCCGCGCGCGCTCTGTACCGACAACGCCGCCATGATCGCCTCCGCCGCACGCTACACACGCTCACTGCCCTACCCCCGCTACCTCGGCCTCGACGCATACGCAACCGGGGAACGCCCGCTGTGAGCGACCGCACGCGACCTCGCGCCCCAGCAGCAGCAGGTGCCAGAGCGGTGGTGACGGTTTACTCCACGCCGGACTGTCACCTCTGCCGCGACGCGCTCGCCGAGCTCGAAGCGCTGCGCGGCGAGCTCGGGTTTGAGTTGCGCGAGCGCGACATCACCAAGGACGAGGCGCTGCATCGCGCCTATTTCGAGCGGATTCCCGTCGTCTCACTCGATGGCGAAGAGCTGTTCGACTACGTCGTCGATGAGCAGATCCTGCGCGAGCGTCTAGAGTCACGAACATGAGCTATCGCGAGTCCGCCCCGACCACCGCGCCCGCCGCGACCGGAGCCGAGCGCAACGGCGCGAGCGCCGCCGAGCGACTCTCACTGGGGGTTGCCGCGCGCCTCTCGCGCTATCTGCAGGTGCTGACCCAGGCCAAGAAGATGGGCAAGGAGACGATCTCCTCGCAGGAGCTCTCGGATTACACGCACGTCAACTCCACGCAGATCCGCCGCGACCTCTCGGGGTTCGGCAAGTTCGGCAAGCGCGGCGTCGGCTACAACGTCGAGGCGCTCGTCTCGCAGA
This sequence comes from Solirubrobacteraceae bacterium, assembly GCA_036495605.1. Classification (GTDB taxonomy): domain Bacteria; phylum Actinomycetota; class Thermoleophilia; order Solirubrobacterales; family Solirubrobacteraceae; genus Palsa-744. The sequence goes on along the minus strand of DASXMO010000109.1, from coordinate 17,439 downwards.
TCCGCAAGATCCTGCGCACCGCCGGCCAGCACAACATCGCGCTGATCGGCGCCGGGCATCTCGGCAAGGCGATCGCCTCCTCGGACATCTTCGCCGACCACGGCTTTCGCGTGGTCGCGATCTTCGACGTCGATCCCGCCAAGGTCGGCACGAGCGTCGGCAGCCAGAGGGTCAGCCACATCGACGACCTGCGCCAGATGGTCGAGGACGAGGACATCGTCGTCGGCGTCCTCGCGGTCCCCACCGCGGCCTCCCAACAGCTCGCCGACGAGCTCGTGCAGGCCGGCGTGAAGATCATCTTCAACTACTCCGAGTCGCTGCTCGCGGTGCCCCCCGACGTGACCGTCCACACCTCCAGTCCCGCGGTCGATCTGCTCTACGCGCTGTACTTCTACCTGACCTGAGGCCACGGCCCGAGCAGGCGCTTGCTCATCGGCATGACGATCGTCAACCGCACATCCAACGACCCGACCGCGGACCCGCACTCCTAGAGCGCTGCGAGCAATGACAAGCCTGGATCTAGACGCAGCGGTCGAGACGTTCGCGCGGGCCCCCGATCAGACCGTCGGCGTGGAGGAGGAGTTCTCGATCCTCGATCCGCGCACGCTTGAACTGGCGCAGCGCTTCGAGCAGCTGCGCGATCTCGCCCAGCGCGACCCGATCCTGCACGAGCACATCACGGGCGAGCTGATCTCCTCGGAGATCGAGATCATCTCCGGCGTCGGCGGCGACCTGCACGACGCGCTCGCGCGCCAGCGCGACCGTCGCAGGCGCCTGTTCGCGCTAGCGCAGGACCAGGGTGCGGCACTCGGCGCGACCGGCACGCACCCTTGGGCGGACTACCGCGAGCAGCCGATCATCGACACCGAGCACTACCGCCGCGTCGAGGAGGGACTCAAGTACGTCGCCTGGCGCAACAACACCTTCAGCCTGCACGTCCACCTCGGCGTACGCGACATCGACCGGGCGGTGCGCGCCTGCGACCGCCTGCGTCCTGTGCTGCCGCTGCTGCTGGCGATCTCCGCCAATTCCCCCTACCTCGACGGTCGCGACACGGGCCTGCACTCCGCGCGCACGCAGAGCTTCACCAAGAGCTTTCCGCGCTGCGGCGTGCCCGATGCGTTCGGGGGCTGGGCGGCTTATCGGCAGTACATCGAGTTCCTGCTCGCGACCAACTCGATCGTCGAGTTCACCCAGGTGTGGTGGTCGGTCAGGCCGCACTTCAGTTTCGGCACCGTCGAGGTGCGCATCTGCGACGCGCAGGCGACCGCGCAGGAGTCCGACGCGCTCGCCGCACTGATGGTCGCGTGCATCGCCCAGGCTGTGCGCGACGTCGACGAGGGCGCTCCCTATACCGACCACCCGCCGCGCCTGATCGAGGAGAACATGTGGCGTGCGATCCGCCACGGGCTCGACGGGCGGATGATCGACCTGGAGCGCGGCGAGGAGTACCCCGCGCGCGCCGCGATCGAACGCCTGCTCTCCTGGACCGCGCCGGTACGCGCCGAGCTCGGCATCGACCCGGTCTTTCCAGAGAGCAACGGCGCGCAACGCCAGCGCCGCATGATCGACGCGGGTGCCACCCGCGAGGAGGTGTTCGCGGCCTCGGTCGCGGAGACCAGAAACAGCTACTCACAGGAGGTGACGGTGTGAGCACCGATCCAACGCAGCAAGCGAGCGCCATCACGGGCGCCGAGGATCTCTCGACGGGCCAACCCAGTGAGGAAGAGCTGCGCGCCGCCTACGAAGCGGAGATCAGCCGCGTCACCAGCACCGACATGATCCTGCAGTCGGTCGTCTCGCTGCTGAACGTCGGCGGACATCGCCTCGGGCTCTCCGCGCCGGAAGCGCAGGGTCCAGCCGGGGGGGAGGGGTCGTCGCAGTCGACGTCCCCACGCGATCTCGAGCAGGTACGCGACGCGATCGACGGCGTGCGCGCGCTGATGCCGATCCTCGAACGCCGCGAGCCTGAGAACGTGCGTCCGCTGCGCGATGCGCTCTCGCAGCTGCAAATGGCCTATGCGCGCGAGGCCAGCGGCGCGGCAGGCGCCGGCGCCGGCGCGGGCGCTGCGCCGGCGGAGGGTGCACCTGGCTCGCCGGGGGCGCCCGGTGGCGATCAGCCTGGCGCGGAGCGTGCCGCGACGGGTTCGCAACCGCAGGCGCCCGCCGCCGGGGAGAAGCCCGCGGGGCCCGGGCCGGCGCAATCGAGCGGGAGACTGTGGGTCCCCGGGCAGTGAGCCATGTGGGTGCCCGGGCGGTGAGAGCGCCGCGTGTCCGGAAACGGGCGCACGGAGGCGCAGGCCAGTAACCGCGCGGCTTTCCGCGGGCCGGCACGATAGACTGCCCGCGCGTTTACGCCGGATGGCGCGCTCGTCATGTGACGAGTGCGCGTTCGTGCGAGAAATGTGCGCGCGATCCTCGCGCGGCACGCCAATCAGACCGCGGAGGATTAACCGTTGAGCAGCTTTCTGACGAACCATGGGGTCGTCGTCGCCCTTGTATGCGCCGCCTGCGCCGTCATCTACGGCCTGGTGACCACGCGATCCCTGCTCGCGCTCTCGCCGGGCAACGAGAAGATGCAGGGCATCTCGACGGCCGTGCAGGAAGGCGCGCGCGCTTACCTGAACCGCCAGTACACGACGATCGCGCTCGTCGGGGTGGTGCTGTTCGTCGCGCTGATCTTCATCCAGAACATCGCCGTCGCCTGCGGCTTCGCGATCGGCGGCATCCTCTCCGGCTCCACCGGCTACATCGGCATGAACGTCTCCGTGCGCGCCAACGCGCGAGTCGCCGAGGCCTCGCGTAACGGCGTCTCTCCCGGGCTGAGCGTCGCCTTCCGCGGCGGTGCGATTACCGGCCTGTTGGTCGTCGGGCTCGCGCTGATCGGCGTCGCCGGCTACTACGGCGCGCTCACCTCGATCTTCAACGACAGCCCCAAGACCGCCGTCGACGCGCTGATCGGTCTCGGCTTCGGCGGTTCGCTGATCTCCGTCTTTGCAAGGCTCGGCGGCGGCATCTTCACGAAGGCCGCCGACGTCGGCGCCGACCTCGTTGGCAATGTCGAGGCGGGCATCCCCGAGGACGATCCGCGCAACCCCGCGACGATCGCCGACAACGTCGGCGACAACGTCGGCGACTGCGCCGGCATGGCGGCCGACTTGTTCGAGACCTACGCCGTCACCGCGATCGCCGTGATGCTGCTGGGCGTGCTCACCTTCCACGAGTCCACGCGCGTCGTGCTCTACCCGCTCGTGATCGGCGGCGTGGCGATCATTGCCTCGATCATCGGCACGTTCGCGGTGCGCACGAAAACCGACAACGTTGAGCGCGCGCTGCTGCAGGGACTGATCGTCTCCGGCGTGCTCGCCGCGGCGGCGTTCGCGCCGATCACCTACTGGCTGATGCGCAACCTCACCTTCCGGGTCGTCGGCAACCTCGTGAACACGCCCAGCTGGACGCACCTCTACCTGTGCTCGCTGATCGGCATTGCCGTCACCGCACTTCTGTTCGGACTAACCGAATACTACACCTCGACGCGCTTCTCGCCAGTACAGAAGACCGCGAAGGCCTCAGAGACCGGCCACGCGACGAACATCATCCAGGGCTTCGCCTCCGGCTTGCAGGCCACGGCGCTGCCGGCGATCGTGATCGTGCTCGGCATTCTCGGCTCGTGGAAGCTCGCCGGCGGTGGCATCACCGGCATCTACGGCATCGGCGTTGCCGCGGTGGGCTTGCTCTCGCTAACCGGGCTGATCGTCGCGCTGGACGCGTTCGGGCCGATCACCGACAACGCCGGCGGCATCGCCGAGATGGCCGACCTGCCCGAGGACGTGCGCAAGGTCACCGACCGCCTCGACGCCGTCGGCAACACGACCAAGGCCGTCACCAAGGGTTACGCGATCGGCTCGGCCGTGCTCGCCGCGATCGTCCTGTTCGCGGGCTTCGAGAAAGAACTCGAGTTCAAGGCCGGGCACCTGATCTCCTTCGGCATCAACGAACCGCCCGTGCTGATTGGTCTGATCCTCGGCGGGATGATGGTGTGCCTGTTCGCCTCGCTCTCGATCGAGGCCGTCGGTCGCGCCGGCGGCGCGGTCGTCGAGGAGGTGCGCCGCCAGTTCCGCGAGCACCCCGGGATCATGGACTACTCCGAAGAGCCCGACTACGCCGCCTGCGTGGACATCGTCACGAAGACCGCCCAGCGCGAGATGATTCTGCCCTCGCTGCTGCCGATCCTGCTGACGCTGATCGTCGGCCTGATCGACGAGCAGGCGCTCGGCGGCCTGTTGATCGGCGTGATCGTCGTCGGCTACTTCTTCGCCGTGATGATGACCTCGGGCGGTGGCGCGTGGGACAACGCGAAGAAGCTGATCGAGGACGGCGCCTTCGGCGGCAAGGGCTCGGAAGCCCACGCGGCCTCGGTCACCGGAGACACGGTCGGCGATCCCTTCAAGGACACCGCCGGGCCCGCGATCAACCCGATGATCAAGGTCGCGAACATCGTCGCCATCCTGATCATCCCGCTGATCACCTGAGCAACACTGACTCGTCGAAACTCGGCGTAACCTCCGCATGAGATGAACGGCAGACAGGCTCATCGCGCGGGGACGCTGATCCTCTCCCTGCTCATGGGCGCCATCGGTGTGGCGCTCATCGTGCAGGCCCTGAGCGGGCAGGGGGGCGTCGTCTCCCCGCGATTGCTGCTCGGCGTGCTGTTCATCGCCGCCGGTGCGGGACGGCTGTACGTGGAGAAACGTCGGGGCGAGAGTCGCGACGCATGAGCGATCCGCAGAGTCCCGGGGGTGAGGGCCCGTCCGAGGACGGTGCGCTCGAGCACGCCGCTCAGGAGGTCGAGCAGGGCGTCGCAGAGGTAGAGCGCGCGAGCGCCGAGCTGGCGGCGCGCTCGCGGGTGATCGTCAAACGCAGCATCGGTTCGCCGCGGCTGTTCGCGATCGTCTACACGTCGCTCGCGAGCGCGATCTACTTCTCGCTGGGCGCGATCGCCGGGCACGCGCTGGGGCTGACGCCGCTCGTGTTCCTGCTCGCGGCGCTGTTCTTCGCGCTGACCGCGCTGACCTACGTCGAGGGGGCCTCGCTGCATCAGGATCGCGGCGGCGCGACGGTGTTCGCGCGCTACGCCTTCAACGAGCTCGTCAGCTTCATCGCCGGCTGGGCGGTGCTGCTCGACTACATCATCCTGATCGCCGTCACGACCTACTCGGCGACGCAGTACCTGCGCGTGTTCTGGCATCCGCTGGGCGAGTACGACGAGGCGCTGCTGCTCTCGCTGGCCTTCATCGCCTCCGTCGTGCTCGCGAACATCCGCGGCTTCGGCGGGCGGCGCGCGCGGCGGATCGGGATGCTCGTGATCGGCGATCTCGCGCTGCAGCTGCTGATCGTCGTGCTCGGGCTGGTGCTGTTCTTCGACCCCCACACGCTCAGTTCGCAGATCCACCTCGGCAGCGTGCCGACGTGGTCGAGCTTCGTGTTCGCACTGACGATCGCCGCGATCGCCTTCACGAGCCTCGAGTCCGCCGCGGGCCTCGCGGGCGAGGTGCGCATCGGCCGCGCGGGCCTGCGCCAGATGGTCGCCAGCGGCACCGCCACGGTCGTGATCGGCTACGTCGGCATCGCCGTCGTGGCGATCACGGCGCTGCCGGTGCACAACGGCCACACGGAGCTCGCTGGGCGCTACCTGAACGATCCCGTGGTGGGGATCGTCACGCAGATGCACCCGCACTGGCTCGCGCAGGGCCTGCGCTACATCGTGGCGGCGCTCGCGACGCTGACACTCGTGGCGGCGGCCAACTCGGCGATGCTGGGGCTCTCGCGCCTGGCCTACTCGCTCTCGACCAACCGCCAGATCCCCAGCGGTCTCGGGCGCCTGCATCCCACGCGCTCGACGCCCTACGTGCTGATTCTGCTCGCGGGGGTGATCGCGGCGGGGCTCGCGGCCTCCGAGAACCTCGATTTCATGGTCGGGCTGTACGCGTTTGGGGCGATGCTCGCGTTCACGATCGCGCACCTGTCGATCTGCAAGCTGCGCTACTCCGAGCCCGAGCGCGACCGCCCCTACCGGGTACCGCTGTCGATCTCCTTCAAAGGCGGCCAGCTGCCGCTGCCGGCGGCCTTCGGCGCGTTCTTCTCGGCAGCCGGGTGGGTCGCGGTGATGTTCGTGCACGAGCCCGCACGCTACGTCGGCCTCGGCTGGATGGTGGTGGGGATCGCGCTGTACGTGATCTACCGGCGCGCCGATGAAACCTCGCTGCTGCGGCGCGTGACTGTCTCGCCGCAGATGCTGCGCTCCGAGCCTCCAGCCGAACGCGACTACGGCTCAATCCTCGTGCCGCTGCTCGGCACGCGCCTGGACGAGGACATCGTGCAGACCGCCGCGCGGCTGGTCTCCGGCGAGCAGACCGACGAGGCTGCGATCGACACCGCGACGATCGAGGCCCTGTGGATGTTCGTGATCCCGATGTCGCTGCCGCTCGAAGCGCGCCTGCCCGAAGCGCAGGTCAAGCACGCCCGCCAGGCGCTTGCGCGGGCGAAGGCCGTGGGGGAGGAGTACACCGGCGTGCAGGTCGCCACCGCCACCGTGCGCACACGCCGCGCGGGCTACGCGATCGTCGAGGAGGCGCGGCGCCGCGGCGTGGAGGCGATCGTGCTCGCCGCCGAGGAGCCCTCGCGCATCCGCGGCGGCGCGCGCCTGGGGGGGCGCGGCGGGCCGCTGGAGGACTTCGTCGGAGACGTCACCAAGTACGTCATCGCCAAGGCCGGCTGCCGCGTGATCGTGACCGCCCCCTCGGCCGCGGACGAGGCCGAGGCTCGCACCGAGAAGTTGGCGGCGGCCGGCTCCTGAGAACCTGTCTCAAAACAGGCGGTGCGGTCGGTGCGTTCATGGACCAAGCTGGGCGCCGCGGGATGTCGAAGTGCGTGCTGGTTGCACGTGCGAGACGTCACGTGGCGATCCAGCGCCGTGTCCAGGGGCGCATCCCGGACGTGCCGGATGTTTTGAGACAGGTTCCAAGGGGGCGCCGGCGCACATCGTCTAATCTCCCGCGCTGATGGAACCTCTCGCCCCTCTCAGCACCCCAGGGCCTGCCCATGTTCGTGATGATCGTCGGCGCCGGGCGTGTCGGTTCGGCCGTCGCCAAGTCGGCGCTCGCCGCGGGACACGAAGTCTCGGTGCTCGACGAGGATCCGCTCTCACACGAGCGTCTCGACGCCGGCCAGGGACGCAGCTGGGAGGACGCCGAAGGCCAGTTCACCGTCGGCACCGCGCTTGAGACCGACGCGCTGATCGGAGCCGGGATCGAGCGCGCCGACGTGTTCATCGCCTCCACCGACGGCGACAACACCAACCTGATCATCGCCCAGATCGCCCAGAAGCGCTTTGGCGTCGAGAAGGTGATCGTGCGCGTGATGGACCCTGCGCGCGCGAACTGGTACGGCGAACAGGGCCTCGACACGATCTCTCCGACCAAGCACGCGATCGAGATGTTCGAGCGCGCGCTCGCGCCCGAGAGCGCCTGAGGAGCGGGCACCGTGTACGCGATCGTCGTAGGGGCCGGCAAGGTCGGGCGCAACCTCGCCCGCGAGCTGATCGTCAAGGGGCACGAGGTCACGCTGATCGAGTCCTCGCGCCCGCGCTACCTGCAGATCGAGGAGGAGTTCGAGCACGCCGCGCAGTACGGCGACGCGACCGAGCTGTGGGTGCTCGAGCGCGCTGGCATCCAGCGCGCCGACCTCGTGATCGCCGTAACCGGCGATGACGAGGACAACATGCTCGTCTGCCAGGTCGCCAAGGAGAAGTACCTCTGCGATCGCATCATCGCCCGCGTCAACAATCCTCGCAACCACGATCACTTCCGCCTGCTCGGGATCCAGCCGGCGGTCTCCGCGACCGATCTGATCCTGCGTCTGATCGAGCACGAGGTACCTCGCTACGGTCTCGTGCACCTACTCGCGCTCGAAGAGGAGCGTCTGGAGATCATCGAGCTCGAGGTCAGCTCCAGCGCGCCCGTCATCGGGCAACGAGTCTCCGACATCGAGCTTCCCGAGGGCAGCCTAATCATCTCCGTGCTGCGCGGCGGCACCGGCTTCGTGCCCAAGCCCGACACCGTCATCGAAGACGGCGACGAGGTACTGCTCGTGCTCGACCCCGGCCTCGAGCAGTCGATCACCGCCTACTTCGCGCCCGACGGCTCGCCCGCGTCGGCGTAGGAGGACCCGCCGGCGTGGGGCCGGTCGCTATCCTTTGGCCCCGAGGCGCCGGTCCGGGATAGTCCAATTGGCAGTGACGCCCGGTTCTGGTCCGGGAGATTGGGGTTCGAGTCCCTGTCCCGGAGTAGATATCGTGAGTGCGTGTTCGATGATGCGGTGATAGAGGAGGCTGGCCGTCGGTTGTCAGAGGCGGCGCCGCCAAGTTCACGGGTGATCCTGTTCGGCTCGGCTGCGCGTGGGGAACTGACACGGCATAGCGACTTGGACTTCTTGGTGATCGAGCCGGAGGTCGAGAATCCCGCCTTGGAGTCGGTACGGCTGCGCAGGGCGCTGGGCGATCTGGTGCTCGCCGCGGATGTGATCGTCACAAGTGAACACCGGGTACAAGAGTGGCGTGCTGTGCGTGGGAGCCTGATCCACGCGGCGCTGGCTGAGGGACGGGAGCTAGCGGCCTGATGGCCAGCGAGCAGGATCTCGCAGAGCAACTTCTTCGTCGCGCTGACACGGACGCGGCTGGCGCAAGGGCGATGTTGCCGATCGACGAAGTAGCGGATGTGCTCGTCTGTTTTCACGCCCAGCAGGCTGTTGAGAAGGCGCTCAAGGCCGTTCTTGCCGCCCGCAGTGTGGAGTTTCCCTTCATTCATGACATCGGTGGTCTGACCAAGTTGTGCGGGGCGGCGGGCGTGCCGCTACCGGACGAGATGGATGGTGTAGACCTATTGACTCCCTACGCGGTTGGTCTGCGTTATGACGACTACACTGAGCATGCCGTCGATCGTGAGACTGCGTCGAGGTGGGCGACTGCCGCGGTTCAGTGGGCGCGGAGCCTGGTCGAGATGTCTGACGGCGGGCAGAAATCCTCGACCGAGCCCGAAGTTGTCGATGGGGCTGAGGGCGCAGAGTTGCTCTGAAGCACTCGAGGTGTATGCGCAGCGCCTGCGGCTAGTTTCGAACGAGACCTGTTGATTGTTTCGCGCGCGAGCTACGCCGCTGCCTGCGTGGCCCAGTCCCGATACAGCTCGTAGTAGCGTCCGCCGGCGGCAATCAGCTCGTCGTGCGTACCCTGCTCGACGATGCGTCCGTGTTCGAGCACGACGATGCGCCCGGCCTGGCGGATGGTGGACAGGCGGTGGGCGATCACGATCGCGGTGCGGCCCGCGAGCAGGCGGCGCAGGCCCGCCTCGATGCGACCCTCGGTGTGCAGGTCGACGTTCGAGGTCGCCTCGTCGAGCATCAGGATGCGCGGGTCGGCGACGAGGGCTCGGGCGAAGGCGAGCAGCTGGCGCTGACCGGAGGAGAGCTGCGCGCCACGCTCGCCGACCTCCGTGTCATAGCCGTGTGAGAGCTCGGCGATGAACTCCTGCGCGCCGACCGCCGCCGCGGCCTGGTGGACCTGCTCCTCGCTCGCGTCGGGTCGGCCGAAGGCGATGTTCTCACGCACGGTGCCCGAGAACAGGAACGCCTCCTGGGGCACGATTCCCATCTGCGAGCGCAGCGAGTCGCTGGAGACCTCGCGCAGGTCGTGCCCGTCGACGAGGATGCGTCCGGAGGTCGGGTCGTAGAAGCGCGCGAGGAGCTTTGCCATCGTCGACTTCCCCGCGCCGGTGGCGCCGACGAGCGCGACCGTCTGACCCGGCGGGATCGTCAGGTCGATGTGTTCGAGCGCTCGCACTTCCTCGGGCTCCTCGGTGGAGGCATCGTCCCGACTCCCTGCACCCACCGCGTCCGCGGTAGACGCGCCCGCGCCGGCCGCGCGCCTGGAGCGCTTGCGGGGGTTGTAGGCGAAGGAGACGTCCTCGAAGCGGACTTCGCCGCGGATGCGCTCCAGGTGCGTGGCGCCGACGCGATCGCTCAGCTGCGGTGTGACGTCGAGCAGCTGGAAGATCTTCTCCAGCGCCGCCATGCCGGACTGGTAGGTGGTGTAGAGCTGAGAGAGCTGCTGGATCGGTTCGAACAGGTATGAGAGCGTGCCGACGAACGCGACCACCGTACCTGCGGTGATGTGGCCGTCGAGAGCCTGGAAGCCGCCGTACAGGACGATTACCGCGAGGGCGATGCCGGACAGCATTTCGACCGCCGGGAAGTAGCGGGCGTTGAGCTTGACCGTGACCATGTTCGCGTCGCAGTTCTCGGTGTTCAGCTGCGCGAAGCGCGCCTCGTGAAAGGGCTCCTGACCGAAGCTCCGCACGACGCGGATGCCCGACAGCGTCTCCTGCAGGTAGGCGGTGATCGAGCCGATCGTCTCCCGCGTGCGCCGGAACGCGCCGGCGGAGACGAGCCGGAACCAGATCGAGCCGGCCGCCACGAGGGGAATCACGCAGAAGGTCAGCAGCGCGAGGCGCAGGTCCAGGTAGAGCAGCACCGCGACCGCGCCCACGAGCGTGAGCGTGGACTGGAACAGCGTCACGACCGAGTCCGTCACGAGGCTTTCCAGAGCCTCCACGTCGTTGGTCATGCGCGAGATCAGCACCCCCGCCGGGCGCGACTCGTAGAAGCCGATCGGCTGCAGCTGCAGGTGGGTGAAGATGCGCAGGCGCAGGTCCGCGAGCGTGCGCTGGCCGACCCAGCCGACGAGATAGGTCTGGGCGTAGGTCATCGCCCATACGAGCAGCGCCGAGGCGAGGAAGGCGATCACGACGAGCACGAGCGTGCGCGTGTCGTGGCGGTCGATGCCTTCGTCGATCGCCACCTTCGCCAGCAGTGGCGGCGCGAGCGAGGCGGCCGTGCCGAGCAGCAGCGCGGCCATCATCCCGATCACCCGTATGCGGTAGGGGCGAAGCAGCGCCAGCAGGCCGCGCAGGTTGCGTCCCCGCGTGCCTTTCGCGGCGCGCTCGCCCGCCCACTGCGAACGCCCCAGGCCGGGACCGCTGACCATCCGTGCGCCGCCGTGCGCGCTCATATCCCGCTCATCTCAGGACGCGCGCTCCGATATGAGCGCGTAGGGCAAGCTGGGCAAGGACGCAGGGAGCGTGGCGTACTGAGTACGCGAGCGACTGAGGACGCAGATCCAGCGCAGCCATACGCGCTCATATCCCGCTCACCTCGCGTTCGCGCGGCAACTCTCGTGTCAGGAACACCTGATCGGGGAGGCCCTTTTCGACGATTTCGCGATATAGCTCGGAGGCTTCCAGCAGATGCTCGTGGTCGCCGTGTGCCACGACGCGGCCGTGGTCGAGCACGACGATCTCATCGGCCAAGGCGATCGTGGAGAGGCGGTGGGCGATGATGAACGTGGTGCGGCCGGCCATCGCCTCGTCGAGCGCGAGCTTGATCAGGCGCTCGGTCGAGGCGTCGACGGAGGAGGTGGCGTCGTCGAGGATCAGCACGCGGGGATCCGCCAGCAGCGCCCTGGCGATCGCCAGTCGCTGGCGCTGGCCGCCGGAGAGGGTCAGGCCGCGCTCGCCCACGAGCGTGTCGTAGCCGTCGGGCAAACGCTCGATGAACTCGTGTGCCTGCGCGCGATTCGCGGCCGCTTCGATGTCCTCGCGCGTGGCCTGCGGCTGGGCGTAGGCGATGTTCTCGGCGACCGTCTGCGAGAACAGGAACGGGTCGTCGCTGACGACGGCCACAGCATGGCGCAGGGAGCGCAGGTTGACCTCGCGCACGTCGGCGCCGTCGAGCAACACCCGCCCCTCGCTCGGGTCATACAGCCGCGAGATCAGCGAGGTGAGGCTCGTCTTGCCTGACCCGGTGGCCCCCACGAGCGCCACGGTGCGGCCCGCGGGCACGTCCAGGTCGATGCCGCTCAGCACCGCTCGCGCGCTCGCCGGCGGCGAGATCCCGTTCGACGTGCTCGCGGGTGGTGAGGCGCCGTTCGACGTGCTCACCGGCGGCGACGCCCCGTTTGACCTGTCCGCCGGCGGCGAGGCGCCGCTCGATACGCCCGCCTGCGAGTAGGCCGCGCCGAACTCGTCGGAGTCCTCGTAGCGCAGCGTCACGTCCTGGAACTGCACGTGTCCGTTGCCGGCGGGCAGTTGCGGGGCGCCGGGCGGTTCGATCAGGCGCGGGTCACGGTCGAGGACTTCAAACAGGCGCCCGCCCGAGGCCGTTGCGCGCTGGGCGAGGTTGAGGATCACGCCGAGCGTGCGCATCGGCGCGATCAGCATGTTCAGGTACAGGTAGAACGCCGTGAACTGCCCGAGCGTGAGGTTGGCGTGGATCACGGCGTTGCCGCCGATCAGCAGCACCGCGGCCAGGCCGAGCTGGGGCAGGAAGCCGATCATCGGGTTGTACTTCGCTTCCAGGCGCGTGGCCACCATCGCCTGTGAGAACACGCGCCCGACGCTGCCCCGGAAGCGCTCCAGCTGGCGGGGCTCGCGCGCGAAGGCCTTGACGACGCGCACCCCGGAGATGTTCTCCTCGGCATCGGCGGTCAGCTCGGCGATGCGCTGCTGGGTCTCCTGGATCGCCGGGCGCGCACGACGACCGTAGCGGTAGGAGATGAGCACCACGAACGGCACGGGGGCGAGCGAGATCAGGCCTAGGCGCGGTTCGATGACGATCATCACGATGCCCGCGAGCGCGATCGTGAGGATCGACTGCAGGATGAACACGAGTCCGTAGCCGAGGAAGAAGCGCACCGCCTGTAGATCGACGGTCGCGCGAGACATCAGCTGGCCGGTCTGCTGACGGTCAAAGAAACCGAGCTCGAGCTGTTGCAAGTGTCCGTAGAGCAGCTTGCGTAGGTCGTATTCGACGCCCAGTGAGACCCGTCCGGCGACCATTCGACGCCAGTACGTGAGTCCCCAACGCACGAGCACAACGAGCGCGATCGCGGCGGCGATCAGCGTCAGTTCGTGGCGCTTGCCGGTGGTGGAGACCGGATGGTTGGGTGTCGCGCCGACACCGCTGCCGATGACCTGCACCGCGCGACCGGTCAGGGCTGGGAGCGCGACGGTCATCACCATCGCGAGGCTCGCGAGCACCCACGAGACGGTCAGGCCCCGGCGGTAGGGGCGCAGAAATCCGAGGAGTCGATAGAAGGTAGCCATAGTTGTGCAGTCAACGATTATTGCAGGGCGGGCACGGTCGCCCGGTATTACGCTGCGGTGATGCCAGATCGACCGACCGCTCCGCGACGCGCACGGCCCGCGGCGGGACTGTGCGACACGTGCGAGCACCAGGTCGAAGTCCCGAACACGCGCGGGTCGGTGTTCTCCCTGTGCGCCCGCTCGCGCACCGATTCAGCTTACCCGCGCTACCCGCGGCTGCCGGTGCTCGCCTGTGCGGGGCACGAGGCGCGAGAGCGCCCGCGCGGAGCGGAGTAGAGCCCGGCGCTCGAACGGCGGCGAGGTTCGGCTCGAGGGCCCGCACGACCGGGGCCGCCGGCGCGAGCACGACGATCAGGACCGCTGGAGATGGCGGGCGAGGAACGGGACGACGTTCTTCCACAGCCTGGCCGCGGGCTCGGGGCGATAGGAAGGGCGGTAGTCGGCGAAGAACGCGTGTCCGGCGCCCTCGTACACGTCCACGCTGACCTCCTGGCCACTGGCGCCGGCACGCTTGCGCAGCTGCTCGCCTACCTGTGGCGAGGGGTTGTGATCCTCGGCGCCGATCGCCGCCATCAAGGGACACGAGAGGCGGTCGGCGAGCTCCAGTGGCGGTGTTGGCCGCTCGGTGCTCGAGCGCTCCTCGGGCGTGGCGCTGTCGATGAACCCGCCCCAGCAGTCCACGGCCGCGTCGAGCCGATTGGACGCGCACGCGAACAGGAGCGCGTAGCGCCCGCCCATGCAGAAGCCGATGGCGCCGACTTTGCCGTCGCAGTCTTCGCGGGTGCGCAGTAGATCGGCGGCGCCCTCGAGGTCGGCGAGGACGGTCTCGTCGGACATCGCGAACAGACGGCTCATCATCGCCTGCAGGTCCTCCGTCGGTGGCGGTCCGCCGTCGCGGGTGAAGAGATCAACGCCGAGCGCCACGTACCCGAGCTTGGCGATGCGGTTGGTGACGTCGCGGGTGTGCGCGTCGAGTCCGCCGGCGTGGTGGATGACGATCATCCCCGGACGCCCATGTTCGCCCGCCGGCTCGGCAGGCGTGGCGAGGTAGCCGCCGATCCGATCGTCGTGCGCTCCCGGATAAGTGACGTCTTCGCCGCGCACGCTCGCGGGGTCGGTGATCGCTCCCGGCACGCCCTCGGGACTAGGTTCGATATCAACGGGTGGGGACATTCCTCGCGGCTCCCTTCTCGCTACGTCGGGTCATGGAATCGCTTGGCGCACGGGCCGCTCGGCTCATAGGACGCTTGGCCCACAGGGTTGCCCGGCTCACAGGATCGCCCGCGGGTAGGCGCGGGTGGCGGCGGCGAGCATCACCGCGAAGAAGGCCGCGACGACGAGGAAGTCGAGCCACACCACGCCCGCTCCGCCGACGCCGACGAGCATCTGGCGCAGACCTTGGACCTCGTAGGTGAGGGGGTTCACGCGCGCGATCGTGCGCAGCCAAACGGGCATGACCGCCAGCGGATAAAGCGCGGAGGAGGCGAAGAACAGCGGCATCATGATCAGCTGACCGATGCCCATGAAGCGCTCGCGCTCGCGTACGGCCGCGGCGAGCAGCATCGACATGCACGCGAACGCGGCCGTCCCGAGCATCAGCATCGCGAGCATCCCGAGAACGCCCGTGAACGTCCAGCGCACGCCGATGCCGGCGATCGCGAGCACCACGAGCAGCAGCAGCGCCTGCACGAGCGCCCGCACGCATGCCCCGGCGGCCTTGCCGAGCACGATCGAGGTGCGCGACAGGGGCGTGGCGAGCAGCCGTTGCAGCTGTCCGACGTCGCGTTCCCAGATGACCGCGAGACCGAAGAAGATCGCGATGAACATCGCCGCCTGGGCCATCACGCCCGGGGCCAGGTAGGCGCGATATTCGACGTGGTCGGTGTTCAGCAGTTTCGCGCCCTCGACGGCGCTGCCGAAGATGAACAGCCACAACAATGGCTGCACCGAGCGGGTGACGATGTCGAGGTGGTCGTGGCGGAGCTTGCGCAGCTCGGCCTGCGCCATCGCCAGCGTGCCTTCGAGAATCCGCAGGAGCGGGCCGGTCGCGAGAACGCCTCGTGTTGCGTCTTCGGCGTGGGCGTGACTAGACATGAAGCCTCGCGAGGGTCGTCGTAGAGTCGCCGCGAGTGCTGCGGGAGGACCCTTCAGCCGAGGCGGCGGGCGGTGCGGCGCTGTGCGCGGACATCGCTCAACCTCCCTTCCTCGTCGACGGACTCCTCGCCGCTCTGCTCGCCGCCGTCCTCCCCGAGCGGGCGCCCGGTGATCGTCCTGAAGACGTCTTCGAGGCTGTCGGCGTCGTGGCGCTCGATCAGCTCCAGCGGCTCTCCCTGCTCGATCAGGCGGCCGCGGTCGATCACGCCGAGCCGGTCGCAGTGGCGCTCGGCCTCCTCCATCAGATGGGTCGTGACGAGGATCGTCGTGCCCCACTGCTCGCGCAGCGCGCGCAGGCGCTCCCAGACCATCGCGCGTGCGTTCGGGTCGAGGCCGACGGTGGGCTCGTCGAGGAACAGCACGCGCGGGCGGTTGAGCAGCGCGCTGGCGATCTCCAACCTGCGCAGCATGCCCCCCGAGAGCGTGCGTGCGAGGCGATCGAGCATCTGCTGCAGCTCCATCGTCTCGATCGCCTCCGCGATGCGCTCGCGCCGCTCGCGCCGCGGCACCCCGGTGACGCGGCCGTAGAAGTCGAGGTTCTCCCATGCCGTCAGCGCGCCGTCGACCGAGATGGCTTGGGGTATGTAGCCGATAGACGCGCGCACGGCGAGGCTGGCGGTCCTGACGTCATGCCCGGCGACGAGCGCGCGGCCCGCGGTTGGGGCGAGCAGCGTGGTGAGCACGCGCACGGTGGTCGTCTTGCCGGCTCCGTTGGGCCCGAGCAGGCCGAAGACCTCTCCCGGGGCGACCGCGAAGGAGATGCCCCCGACGGCGGTGACCTCGTCGAAGCGCACGACGAGGTCATCGACCAGTACCGCGGGGTCGGCGACGGCCGCGGTGGAGTCGGCGGCGTTCACGGCCGGGGACTCACGATTTGGCGGCTCACGATTGGGTGCCTCACGGCGGCTGGGCGGCTCATGCTTCGGCGGCTCACGGCTGAGGTATCTCTGTGGGCGGGGGGAAGGAGCCCTCTGCGTGCGCGTCCAGCTCGCGGATCTTGCGCCGCACGCGCTTGCGGGTCTCGCTGAGCTCGGATTTGAGCGTGCTCAGCTCGGCGGCGCGGTGCTCGACGAGCTCCAGCTGGCGATCGATGTGACCGAGCGACTCCTCCAGCAGCGCTCGCCGGCGGGGAGGTTCGACGCCCTCGCGACGCAGCTGCACGCGCACCGTGGCGCGCGACTCCTCGGCGGCGAGCAGCGTCTTGAGCTCCTCGAGCGTGACGCCGAGCAGCTCTTTCAGGCGCATCACCTCGCGCAGCCGCTGCACCTCGGCCTCGGTGTAGACGCGATGCCCGCCGGAGGGGCGCTCGGGCTCGAGCGCGAGCAGGCCGATCTCCTCGTAGTAGCGGATCGTTCGCGGCGTCGTGCCCACGAGCTTGGCGACATCGCCGATCCTCAAGCTGGGCGCGTTCCCGCTCATGAGGAGGCCCTCTGCGGGTGGGCGCCGACGGGGTCCGAGACGGGGTCTGAGACGGGCGGTGAGACGTGGCTCGGTCGCAGCAGACACACGAAGGTGCCGAGCAGCGAGGTCGCTGCCAAGACCCATAGGGCGACGTGCATGTTGTGGATGAAGGGCGCGAGCTTTTCCGCCGACAAACCCTCGGCCAGGCCGGAGAAGACCGCGAAGAGCGTCGATTTGGGGATCGAGGAGGTGACGATCGCGAGCACGAACGCGATCGAGAGCACCGCGCCGGTGTTCTGCACGAGCGTGCGCGCACCCGCGGCGATCCCGCGGCGCTGCGCGGGAACGGCGCCCATCATCGCGGCGGTGTTGGGGCTGTTGAACATGCCCGAGCCGACGCCCACGAGCGCGAGCCACACGGCGCTCTGCCAGTAGGCGCTTGCGACGTCGAGGGTCGTCATGCCCGCGAGGCCGATCGCGCTTACGAACATCCCGAGCGCGGCGAGCGTGCGCGAACCGTGGCGGTCGGCGTAGATCCCGGCGAGCGGCGAGGCGATGAGCATTCCGAGCGCGAGCGGGATCAGCTTGATGCCGGCTTCGATCGGCGAGTTGGACTGGGCGCCCTGGTAGTAGAAGACGAACAGGAACATCAACGCGAAGCGCGCGAGTCCGT